>JAQGOV010000561.1 GCA_028293425.1 Verrucomicrobiales bacterium | reverse complement strand
AAGTTGAATCTAGAGTTCACCGAATCCTGCGGCCTTTGGCCACATTCCACGTGCTTGGAGAATGGAGTCGGCTCCAGCAACTCGCGAAGGTACAGTCACCGCTATCTGAAAATGAGCGGTTATTGGGCGTATACGAAAATCATCCAGGTTTGGTTGACGAAATCGTTGCTTTCACGGAAACAGGAATGTATTTGCGCGAAGCGGGGGGCTGGTTCAGCGTAAGATACGCCGAGATTGTGAATGCGGAGAGTCGCAATACTGGGAAGACGGAAACATCCGAGATTACATTACTTCTCAGTTCTGGATTGCAAAAAGCGCTTCCTATCCATGGTGGCACTGGACGTTTCAGAGACGTGTTTCAGGTTTTGCGCTTTTTTGACCGTCTTGCTGAAGACAGAACTGACGATCTAAGCAACGATGAAAAATGAGAGGGCCTCGGAAAAGACTGTTGTTGGCGCTTTGGCTCTTGAGCCAGATTCTGTGTTTTGCTGAGCCCGGCCTTCAAGTGTGGCAATAAGGATGTTCCTCATGTCCGTGGTGGGATTTAAACTGTTCAAGCCAACCATGGCACGCGGGGTGCCATGAAAAAGTATGCCGTCAAGATGGCCTCTCAGCTTCGAACGCTCCTCAATCGGGCTAAGTTCGCTTGCATCTGACTTCCTCCCTCGCCAAGGCTACGGCGGACTCGCGGAACATCCAAACGCCACACGGAACGTGGTAAACCTTGCCGCATAACCTTTACACGGACCCGCTCCCTCCGAATTAGGAGGCGCAGAAGGTCATATTTATTTCACGATGCCGAATTGAGACAGCGGATTCAAAGTATGAACTCTCAAGAACCGCCACAATTTGATACGACTTTGCCCGGACAAGTGGTCCGGGGTTGTGAAGCCGACAAAATCACAGAGGAATTCCTGCGTCGATTCAGGAATGCTGACCCCGCGAAAATTCCTAGCAATGTTCCGACTGCCTGCATGCTTCAAGGGCGTAAAGGTGGGGGAATCTTTCAATCGCCGAAATTCCTGGGAAAAAAAAGAGTTTTCTTCTTCCTTGAATCGGCGTCCCTTCTGCATTCGGCGGACCCGCAAGCCGTGGTCAATTATTTAGCCCAGCGAGAGCCCTGGGAGGATTATGACATTTGTTTGTTTGACGAGAGCTACGAGTGGTGTGTTGGCCTAACTCACAACGACGATATTATCGTTTCCGATCCGAAAGAAGTTTTTAATTAACAGGAGTGATTCCGCCTTGGAAGTGAGCCCCTCAAGAATTGGCCCCTATTCTTGCGTCATTTATCATTGAATATGGTGATCCGCGAATTGCCTGAGTTGGGAAAAGCACGCCTAAAGTTTTGACCCAGATTGAACTCAAAACCGTTTTGGAAATTTTCCTGATGTTTGGGGCCGTATTGAAGAAGAATGTCTAAATTCGGCATCCGCTCTTTCCGCATAGGGTGAAATGCCACTCTTTCTGGGCTGCTAAAGAGGCTGAGCCAAAACCCATTGAGCGATCCGGTCATTTCCTATTGTGCCAGGTAGTTCAAATGCCTCTAAGTAGAGCGTTTTACCAAGCAACCTATTCGTGAAATCCACGGAGGTAAAGGGTATTTCTCGTTTGGTTACCTTTGTTTCGCTCTAAGTCTTATTGGTTCGTTCGTTTTCAGGCCCCTTCTCGTCCGATTTCACACTCTCGCTCTCACCAGCCCGTCTCCAACAGGGGGCCGAAGCATGGTGCCCTCCGGGGATTCCTCCCATGCGCCGCCCAGTTTTCGCGGGCTCTTGGGGTGAAGAGCGAGAGTCCGAAACCGAGCGAATAAAAAAAAGACCATGAAAACAAATACAAACAAAAATTCGAATCGGAATCCCAGGCTCCAGAACCGAACCGAGCGGGGGGTGGGGGAGTCGGCAAAGCCAGAGACACCGGCAGGGGAGCAATCACCAGAGACGGCTTCAAAGAACCTTTCTGTTACGACTATCAACTTCGACAACCGTCGCAGGAATCGGGCGCTTCCAGGATCCACACGAACGCGACGACAAGGGCCACGCGAGCCGCGTGCTTGAATCCCGCAAACTCATACGGACGCTCCTATTAGAGGCCGGATTTAGAAAACCCGTTGCCCGTTGGAGTAGCGCTGGCGAACGAGTCACGCTTACCGCCGGTCTCCAACTCGGGCTGATATTCGTCGAACAAGGTTACGGGGCGGTATGGTGTTGGAAGATTCCTCAAGCTTCTACGAAGAAAGCGCGGCTCAGCTCACAAGCCAGTAATGACTGACAACAGACTGGGATGCGCCGGCGGTTGGCAGTCGATTACGCCAGCGTGCCAAAACCTTGAAGTATTTTCGATTGACCAAACCGTTTGCGGCCCTAGCCTCCTTTTGGGTTTAGGTTCGGCTAGACCTAAAACAAGCGTGTTTGGAACGGAAAAGTTAGAATTCTAAAAAAATCTGAGATTTTTCGCATGCTATTTCGAAACAGCTCCGCAGCCGGCTGCTCTTTCACCCGCTGGTGGCTTCGCTTCTTGTTTTTCGTTGGAATTCTTTCTCGTGCGACCCTTTTTTCGTCTGGCGCGAGCGCGCTCCGCCTTTTCCCTGCTTAAGGTTTTATTCTTCGGCCCGAACTTGATTTGGTTTGCCCTTCAGACCCGCAGTTGGCGCAGGAATTCCCACGTGCTAAAGATATCTTTGAGCCATCCGTTGTAGCTCATGATCCGATAGATCACCTTTCCTCCCGCTTTGATGATCTGCGCGGGAATCAAAATGGGCTTCGTTAGCAAAATTTGTGGGCACATTCTGGCTCAGGTAATCGGCCAAGGTTGTGATAGAGGGCTGTTTCCATTGCTTGGAACGTTCTAAAACCATAGGCTCTTCTGGTCACCACTCGAATCTTATTATTGAGGCCCTCGACTGCGCCGCTGGACACCTCTCCCTTGGCCTTGAACCAGTTCAAAATCAGAGCATCATGAGCCCGGAGCATCCGGGCCACTTTCTTCATGGTTCCAACCGGCTGCGCATCGCCCGTTGCGTCCAGTAATCCAAAAAGCCTCCCGCCCACAGGGGACTGCGATACTTCCAAAAATGCTGGAAGGCCTCCTTTAAATCCCAAGCCCTTCCGGTCGCTAGTTTGCTGGCCAGGAGCCCTTCCAGTTTTAACTTCGCCCGTCCCCGCACCCGGCTGCCTTTGCGCAATAATTTCCAACGCATCTTCTTGAGCCGCTTCGCCAGTGGTTTACCTTTGAGCCGGGTGCTCTCCGCCCTCCGCACCTGATCCACTGCCTGGTTCAGGTGCAGCGTGATATGGAAGCGGTCCAACACATGCAACGCATGGCCAATCCGGGCCGCGATCACATTGAGGTAGGGTTTCCACATGTCACTGCACACATACTTCAATCCGCTGACCACTTCGCTGCCCAATGCATCCAGGCCTCGCTGCAAAGTGGCCTGGGTCCGTTTGCGTCCCACCCATAGTAGCCGCCGGCAATGTCCGTCGATCTGATAAATCACCGTCAGGAATGCCTCACTCTTACGACCGCGTCCCCAAAAGATTTCATCAATCCCAATGGCTTGGATTCCAGCCAAAACACGATGCGCCAAACCCCACGCCACGAACCATTGCACCGAGCGATAAACCGATTCCCAACTGGTCTGAAAAACCCGAGCCGTCTCGCGCCAGGAAAGCCGGCGCGCCCATTGCGCCAAAAAAATCATCAGCGCAATGCTCACCGGACTCTTGCCCGCGCTCCAGGGAACCTGTTCCACGATCACTCCATGCTCCCCGCATTCCACCCGGCGTTCCGCATACAGCAAAAAGACCGGAATGGCCCAGAGCGGCACAAATTTCCAGCGTCGTTCCGGCAGAGTGTCATAGCCCGGGCAAGGCTTGCGACAATTCGAACACCGCCCCTGGCTGCTGGCTCGCGACCTTACTTTGACCTCAATCCTTTGTGTGCACGCGCTTCCCAGCAGATGCACCGACCCATACACAAATCCAGGAAACGGTTGCACGCGGTTGAGTATGGTCTTAATGTTCAAGCGAGTGGCCGGTGGCTCTTTTTTCACACCCGATTCTAATCCAGAATCGGTTAAAGGATGACCCGCCACTCGCTTCGCTTACCTTCGGTCCGGTGACACAGATACTTTCGTCCCATTTCATGGGATCGCCTCCGACTAGGCTGCTCGTAAAACCGAAAGTTCCCTCCCCCAAATTAAAACGAGCAGGAGGGCGGTTTTGAGCCTCAGCTCGCGCCCTCCTGCGGTCGAAGTCTCACGGCTCAACTTCCCTAAAGCGCCCAGCAATGTCCGAGCGCATCCGCGTAATCCAACCCAATCCAAATCCGTTCGCCCCAAGCGCTCAACCACCACAAATCACTCCAACTCAACCCACAAATTTCGCTACACAGCCGAAGAAAGCAGGTCGTGACCATCATCACACGGCATTCTCAATGTTACTCGCCGGAGGCGGGGTGAAAGGCGGTACAGTTTACGGCGCGAGCGACGAATTAGGAATGCATGCCACAGAAAATCCCGT
>JAQGOV010000558.1 GCA_028293425.1 Verrucomicrobiales bacterium | reverse complement strand
TACCGCGCCGAGTTTCCGGCCAGCACCAGCAACAGTTCCCATACATCCCTGCCCTGTCATTTAAGCTTAGCGGCACATTCGGCCTGGCACTTGCAATCACCACCGCGTTGTCCGCTAGGAACCGTGCACATTTCCGCCTCAACTCGACCCAATCTGACATACCCGAACACCTTCGTTCCCTGTTCCACCTGTTAAGTCTTTCTCAACCCCTCACATGCCCCGCTTCCCAATACACCAGAGATGTTTGTAAGTCCGGATGAAAATCTGCCCATCAGAAGGTGCGACCGAAGCAAGCGAGTTTTCAAAAAGTGAGTTTGTCGCCAGCAATTCGAAGTTGGGACTGGCCTTCAGCACAAACGAATCGCCCCCTTTGTTCACCACATAGATCCTATCGCCAGCCAAAACCATTGATGACCACGAGTCGGAAGGGGTGGCTGGCCCCTTCAAACGATTCTCCCACACCACCTTTCCGGTTTTCAGCTCAACGCACTCGGCCACACCTGGATCATTCAGAATGTAAATATGCTCCCCCGCGATGACTCCCGAGCCAATCCGCTGCTTCGTTTTCGGATGATGCCAAAGCCGCTGGGATGTGATGTCCCCGTTCCCTTCCGCTTTCACAGCTAGAGCCATTCCGTTGAAACCGCCCATGCTTACCACAATGTCACCCGAGTAGAGAACCGACGTATAAACCAGCGGGTTCAACCCGGCACACGTCCAAATCTCCTTGCCGCTCTTCGGGTCAAAAGCAGCCACCCTCTTGGGCAGGCTCAGCAGCACCTCCTCACGTCCCTTGATATCCGCAACCACGGGCGTGCTCCAGGAACCGATCCAGGCCGCTTTGTCCTGGCCCGGCTTCTTTTCGCCTGAATCTCCGCCCGGTTCATCATGCTGCCAAACCGTTTGGCCCGTCCTCTTGTCCACCGCGATCAGGAAACTCCGCTCGCCCGGTCCAAAATTGAGATAGCAAAGGTCGCCATGAATTACCGGCGAAGTTCCGTTACCCCAAATATGAAACTGCCGCCCAAGGTCCCTGTGCCACAATTTTTTGCCCGTAAAATCGTAGCAATAAAGCCCCGCCGAACCAAACCAGGCGATGACGCGTTGCCCATCCGTCGCTGGAGAAGCAGAGCAATTTGGATTGGTCTCATGCGTGGGTTCTTTCTCACGAAAGGTAATCCCTTGCTCCCAAAACAGCTTTCCATTGCTCCGGTCGAAGCACATAAGTGTGCGGCGCTTTTGACTTTCGATCGCTTGGGTTACAAACACTTTGTCTGCCCAAATGATCGGCGTGGAGTTGCCCCGCTCAGGCAATGGCACTTTCCAAAGAACATTTTCATTTGTGCCCCAGTGCAAGGGGAGATTCCGTTCCTCGGCAATACCTGTTCCCTGAGGCCCTCGCCATTGCGGCCAGTTGGCTGGGTAAAGATTCGGGCAAAGACAAAAGGTCGCGGCCATACACGCGGCGACAAAAAGGGTTAACCGTTTTTGCTTCATGGTTGTGCGGGTATAGACTGACTGGAAAGGCCGGTCATTCGCTTGAAATGGTCAAAAATCACTTTTTGAGATTCCGGAGAGAATCGGTTGTAATCATCGAGCTCAACGAACTTCAGACGCCCTGAACCACCGAGAACATTGAACGCCATGTCCGCCCCTTGGATGCAACTCTGCACGTCAGCCAGAGTAGAGGTATAATCAATTTTGGGCCGGAAAATGAGCACTGGCCGGGGCGCAATCATGGCAAGCAGTTCGTCATAGTCGTAGGGAATGCGTTGTTCCTGCCCAACGAAAGCTCCCAACCGTGGCTCTAGCGGCATCCAATGGGTCCATCGCGCGATGCCCCCTGTGCCTTTGTCCAGTGTGTCCGTCCGCATCGGGCTTAAACCAGCCACGGAAATAACGCCAGCGATATGGTCGTCCAGGGCTGCCGCATGCATTGCCACCATCCCTCCCAGGCCATACCCAAGCAGGTAAATTCTTTCAGAGTCGACATAATCGATTTTCTGGAGAGCCTCTACCGCGGCAAGCGTGTCCTCCACCATTTTGCCCAACAGCGACCAATGTGGGTACCGCGGGTAAAAGTTCCGAACCTCCTCGATCCTGGAACCGTTGCCGATTTGGTCGAAGGCCAGCACTGCGCAACCAAGCCGCGCCATGGCCAGGTGCGGAGCTTCCCCTCGCCGGTAGCCCGGCACATATCCATGGGACGTGGAGACAGGATGCAGCCAGATGATGGCCGGAAGTTTCTTTGCAGACCTGTCCGCGTTGGTCGGAAAATATAAGTCCCCAGCTACATAGTTTCCAAAATTGATCCCGCGCTTTTGCAATCCTTGAGGTACATTGGCTCTATCCAACATGGTGGCTTCCCCAAGCCCTTCAGAACCATATCGACTGGCCCCGGCTTGCGCATAGCCAGGTGCCTGGCCTAGTGCCCACAGCACACGATCACGCAAAACTGCTTTCTTTAAATTCCACTCGCCGAGACTCGTCACGGTTGCGCCGTCAATTCCTTTGAGCAGGGAATGAGTTACGCTCAAGGGAAATTTGCCAGGGTCAATCTGTTCTCCACTTAAATTAGCCCAATCGCTGTAGGTTGGAAAAATGAGCCCCCCCGGAAAATCAAAATGAGCCCGACCAAAAACCGTGTCCAGCCAATCCATGTACTTCTCTATATCCTGGGCTTTGGTCTCGTGGCTCCCCGGGCGATAAAGCAGGTTCAACTCCTCAGGTTTGCCCAGCATTTCGTAAACCCTTCGCGCGGAGTGAAAGGTTTGCTCGACCGCGTAAATGCTTTCCACACTGTCGTTCAGCGCTGAAGAAATAAGACAGGGCCGGGGCGCGATGCAGGCAATCAATTCCGGCTGGTCAATCGGGAGCTTGTTCTCCCGGCCAGTGAAAAAACGCAGCCTGGGATGCAGCCAATCGGGAAAACTCCTCGTGATTAGCTCAATGCCTTCTCCAAATTGGGCTTCAGAGAACATGCGATAGGAACAGGCCCCTCCGGCTCCTGAACTGCTCGAAATAACAGCGTTTATCCGGTAGTCAATCGCAGCGCCAATCAGCGCCGTCTTCCCGTTCCGCGAATGCCCCGTCAGCGCGATCTTGTTGGTGTCCACCACGGGCAAAGTGTGCAGATAATCAATGCACCGGCTGGCCGCCCATGCGCGGCGAGTCAGCTTCGTCCAGTCGTGGTCTGGCCATACTTTTGTCCAAGCGGCGGTATCATCCGCGCTATCCGCTCCCGCATAAACACAACCAATGTAACCGCGGCTGACTGCGATCAACGCCCAGGAGCGATGAGTGTCCTGCGTCATAAAAACCGGAAACGGCGGCTGTCCCTTTGGGATCATTAGTTCCACGTGAAGCTTCGCCTGATGGTCGGGCCCAAATTCCAGAACTACCTGCTCCACAAAACAACCTGGTTCTTCGTGCGATTGAATGTTCGCTGCGCGCACGTTCAACGGCGAAGCTGGAAAAGTCCCCGTTACATATTGCATGAATTGAATGAGCAATTCTTGCCGGCGCTTGGACCATGTATCACGCGTGACGACTTTACCAGAAGCAAAGCGGAGCGGATCAGGAAGATAAGGGATCGAGGGGAGTGCGTCGTAATCAGGCGGATATTGCCTCTTCACACCCATCCAACGCTCCCAAGGGTCGCTCTTCGGCAGAATCCGGAAAAGCTCGTCCAGGGATTCCTGCTGTTTCTGCAGGTTGCCAGGCGTTGGCTGAGTGGGAGCACTCCAGGCGTTCCAACAGCACAGTGAAAGCAAGAAGATGCACGCGAGTTTCATGGGATCAGGCGAGGCAAGGACCAAAGTGGTTCATCAGTCGCAGGATAAAAAGGACGATACGCAATTGCAACCATCTGCGCACGGATACCACGAATCCGTACTGGGCAAAGCGTGAGAAGCGCCGTATTGACCTTATTCCACTCCGCCAGCCCATTTTGGCTGTTTTCGAAGATGGAAAAGCATCTCCCCGGCCTTGCGCACAAGCAAAACGCCCTCCTCTTCCCGGTTCGCGTACTCCTCGATGTTGATAGTCTTCGGGTCGCGATAGCCCAGATTAATTTTCTTGCAGACCTCCGGCGGAATTGAAGTCGCAAGAGTCACCTGCACGCGGCATTTCTCCACACCATTCTCATACGTGCCAATCCCGCGCACATGTGTGGAATGCGCGAGCACACCCCAGGGATAGTGTTTAAACTTGTCCCACTGCTTCAGGAAATAGTCACGGCAATGGTACCCCACTTCCATGATCGTCTTCCCGTGGGCCACGCAGACCTCGCTGATGTGGGGAGCGTAGATGATAAGTTCACCTCCGTCGGCCAGAACAGGCTCGAGTTTGTACATGGCTTTGCCGCCGGTCCACACCTCGTCATACATCTTCGGGGCGCAGGAGAGCACGGTATGAAAAGGCCTGTCCTTGTAGCAAATGTGGACTTCGCGGGATTGTTCACTGGCCGCATCCCATGCTCCTTCGGGCGTTCCCGAATACAATCCAACCAGGTTCTTGGCGGGGTCCACAACCATGCAAAAGCAGAGCTTGTCCACCTTCACCAGAGCGCCGGCGCGATCCACCACTTTGCGGACCGGGGTCCACTTGTTCCCAATGATCATAGGGTTCGTGACAACAGCACCCAGCCAATGAAAGAAATTTAAAATCTGCGGTCCGCCTATCCCAGGGAAAAGATATTTGTTGCCACCGGAAAAGCCGACCACTTCATGCGGGAACACCGGCCCAATGATGATGACCTGGTCATAGTCATACACCAGCTTGTTGATCTCCACTGGCACATCCATCGCAAAGAGCCCATTCGTTAGCTCTTTGATTTCATCGGCGGCGATCGTCCCGATGTTTTTCAAAGCCGCCGGATTATCCCAGGCGTGATTGAAGAAACGTACAGCTTTATAACTGTCTTGGCGTTGCACTTCGGAAATTTCCAAGCGCTCGCAAATGGCGCTTTCGCTCATCGGTTGATGCGTGCCGAGCGCAATCATGACGTCGAATGCTTGAGTCACCCCGCCAATGATGCGGTGCAATGTTTGAAAAAGCAGCCCGACTGGCGCTGTTCGTGTGCCGTCGGGAACAACCAATAAGACACGTTTGCCTTTATATGATTCGGGAGAACAGGTGCGAGCCATAAGCTCAGCCACTTGGTCGGAAGAGAGGCCCCCTTTTGCAGCACGAACGCTCTGTGTTTTAGTCATGGGATTAAATCTAAATTGTCTGGGAAAGGAACCCACCGTCGACGCGTATATCGGTGCCTGTCACGAAACTGCTCGCCTTCGAACTGGCCAGGAAGACAGCGGCCCCCACCAATTCTTCCGAGTTGCCAAACCGCCCCATTGGCGTATGCCCGAGGATCGACTTGGTCCGAGCCGTCGGGCTGCCATCGTCGTTAAACAGAAGTTTCCGGTTTTGCTCCGCCGGAAAGAACCCTGGGGTAATTGAGTTAACTCGCACGCCTTTTGGAGCCCACTCGCGGGAAAGAAATTGGGTCAGACTAAGCACAGCCGCTTTCGAAGCAGAATAGGTCACCACCCGAGAAAGCGGAATGTGCGCGGATACACTGGCGATATTAATGATACTGCCCTTGCCTCGCGAAACCATGGGCGGACCGAAAACCTGGCAGGGAAGAAAAACTCCTCCAACCAGGTTCAAATCAAAATTGGCCTGCCAATCGGTCAAGGCTATCTGTTCGAACTTCCGCTCGGCCGTAACCGTGACCTTTGGATCATTGCCACCCGCGGCATTTACCAGGATGGTGGGAGCCCCAAATGTTTTCTCAATCGCCGTGTGCGCCTCATCCAGGCTCTGACGGTTTTGGGCATCCGCGGAAAAGAAGGAGGCTGTTCCGCCAGCAGATTTGATCCCCTTCACCCGTTCGCTCCCGCGTTCCGCGTTGCGCCCGAGCACGGCGACCTTGGCTCCGGCTTGAGCCAACCCTTCCGCGAGAGCTCCCCCGAGAACACCCGTTGCTCCAATCACGACTGCTACCTCACCCGTCAGGTCGAATAGTTTCATCTAGCCGCAATTTTGCGGAGATCGCGTCTGGCGTTAAAGTAAAAAGGATGGTCGGATCGCGTTCACTGAATCCTTTTCCAGCCTTTTCCCGCATGTTCCGAGCCGAATTGCTTCGGGTGCAATATCTCCGCCAATATTTCCATTGAATCCACAATGCGCGGTCCTGGCCTGTTAAAATACTGGTTTCCATCCACGATGAAAACCTGCCGCTCTTTGACTGCTTTCAGCTTCGACCATTCTGAACGGGCCATCAGCACTGGCAGTTCGGTTTGAGTGCGCTCAATGTCAAAGCCGCAGGGCATCAGGATGATCATGTCTGGGTCGCGTGCCACAAGTTCAGACCACTCCATCCACGGTGAGTGCTTCCCGGCTTCGCCAAAGAGGCCCTGGCCACCTGCCAGATCCACCATCTCCGGCACCCAATTTCCTGCAGCCATCAGCGGTTCAAGCCATTCAATGCAGGCAACGGTTGGCCGCTTTTTGATCATGCAGGCACGCTCAATGATGTTAACCACCCGCAGTTTCAAAGCTTTGAGCGACTCCCTCCCCTCATCCGGCAGGTCCATGGCCCGGCCCACTGCCCGAATTTCGTCCCAAACATCTGCCAGCTTCTGGGGAGAAAGCGAAATTACTTTCGGGCGCTGATTCGTCCAATTCCCCACTGCCTTCTCAACTTGGTCGATGCTCACGGCACAAACCTCACATTGTGCCTGGGTAATAATCAGGTCCGGCTTCAAAGCTTTGAGTTGCTCCACATCCACGTCGTAAATGGAAAGAGCCTGCTGAAGCTTGTCTTTGACCTGCCGATCGATCTCCACGCTCGAGCCTGATGAATCGATGTTCGGACGCGTGCACGCCGGAAGCTGCCGAATTTCCTCGGGAAAATCACATTCGTGGGACCGGCCAGCAAGCAGGTGTGCCCCACCGAGGGCACAAACGATTTCCGTGGCGCTCGGCAGCAGGCTCACAATGCGTTGCGGCTTCATGGGAGAAGATCCGTGGAGAACATCACCACATCATCCCGCAATCGCCAGCCCAGCCTGCTCCAGAATTCCCGGCCCTCCTTATTGCTGGCGTACACAACGACGCTTGCGCAAGTGATCCCCTCCTGTCGGAATAACTCCAGCGACGAATCCACCAGGGCGCGTCCGATACCCCGCTTTTGGTAAGGAGCATCCACTGCCAGGTGATAAATAAAACCTCTCCGCCCGTCCTGGCTGCAAAGAGCAGTGCCGACGATCGTTCGCTCGATCTCCGCCACCGTGCTCAACCCCGGATTTCGCTCAAGGATTCGCTGTATCCCTTCGTGCGAATCAGCCCCGCCCAGCCCCATCCCAGGCGTGCTCTTCCAAAGATGCAGCATGGCATCGTAATCATTAATTGTGGCTGAGCGGTACTGCGGATTCATGACCAGCAATGTGGTCGGGAAGACATAAGACGGCAAGCGAAACAGAAAAGCCGGCTTGGATTAGGTTTCCAGGCCGGCTTCGAAAAACAGGAAGATCACTTGCCCATTTTCAAATCTGTCCCGTGCATATTGTGCGGCAAAATGGCTCGGCCCTCCGTGCCCGCCTTTTCCGTGGGAATACGCATGCAGTAAAACGACCGATACACAAAAATCAAAGCAATCACGAAGAAGATCACCCCGATCGTGGTTTTCACTCCCCGGTCTGTCATCGTAACCGCAATTTCCACCGCCAATAATCCAAATAAGGTCGTGAACTTAATCACCGGGTTCAACGAAACCGAGGAGGTGTCCTTGAACGGATCGCCCACGGTGTCACCCACCACAGTAGCCGCATGCAGGGGGGTCCCCTTTTGGCGGAGCTCGACTTCCACAATCTTTTTCGCATTGTCCCAGGCTCCTCCCGCATTGGCCATAAAGATAGCTTGGAAGAGCCCGAAGAAAGCTATCGCAATCAGATAACCGATGAAGAAATATGGATTGAAGAACGGGAGCGCCAGCGCCATGCAGAAAATTACAATGAAGATGTTGATCATTCCCTTTTGCGCATATTGCGTGCAGATCTTGACCACTTCCTTGCTATCTTCAATCGAAGCGTTTCCTCCATCCAGCCGGATGTTTTTCTCAATGAAAACCACCGCCCGGTAAGCCCCTGTAACCACAGCCTGGGTGGATGCGCCGGTGAACCAATAAATAACTGAGCCTCCCATCAGTAAGCCCAACAGGACTTCCGGTTGTACCAGGCTGAGTTTTGCCACCACGTTCCCGTAGCCTGGCAAATGCTCGAGCAACATGATGATGCCAAATACCATGGTGGTTGCGCCTACGACAGCAGTGCCAATTAATACAGGCTTGGCCGTGGCTTTAAAAGTGTTGCCAGCGCCATCACCCTTCTCGAGTTGAAGCTTTGCATTCTCAAAATCCGGGGTGAACCCGAAGTCTCTCTTAATTTCTTCCGTCATGGCGTGCCTGGCGGGCGCTTCTGCCGGCTCGATCTGGCTTAGCTCATAAACTGATTGCGCGTTGTCCGTAACCGGGCCAAAGCTGTCTACCGCAATCGTGACCGGCCCCATCCCGAGAAATCCAAAAGCCACCAAACCGAACGCAAAAATTGGAGCTGCAAACTTGTATTCTTCAGGCATCAGCGCCATTAGGGACGCATTTTGCGAAAACCAATAGCTGACGAGCATCAGAGTTAGAATGACCAGGCCTTGCCAAAAAGCGGAAAAATTTCCGGCCACGAACCCGGACAAAATGTTGAGCGAAGCGCCCCCGTGCTCGGAGGCGTTGGTGATTTCCCTGACATGCCGCGAATTGGTGCTGGTGAAAACTTTCGTGAACTCGGGAATGATCGCTCCTGCAAATGTTCCGCAACTGATAATTACCGACAGCACCCACCACAAATCCTTGTAAGCCTGGTTTCCCGCCTCCGCGGAACCGCCCAGGAGCACGTAACTGGCCCCGAACGTGACCGCCATGGAGACCAGCGATGTTATCCACACGAGGTGAGTCAAAGGAGCTTCTAAATCAAAGTCTTTGAGCCCACCATACTTTGCCTTGCTCACCATTTCGTTGATGAAGTATGAGACGAGCGAAGTGATGATCATCAGAATGCGCATCGCGAATAGCCAGATAATGAGCACTGCGGCCATCATCGGCTTTAAAGCCAATGCCAGCGCAAGAAACGCGATCAAAGCCACCCCGGTCACGCCATAAGTTTCGAATCCGTCAGCGGTCGGGCCCACGCTGTCTCCCGCATTGTCGCCTGTGCAGTCCGCGATCACACCCGGGTTCTTCGGATCATCCTCCGGCAATTTGAAAACGATCTTCATGAGATCAGCCCCGATGTCAGCGATCTTTGTAAAAATCCCGCCGCAGATGCGCAGCGCGCTCGCCCCAAGCGATTCACCAATTGCAAACCCGATAAAGCAGGGGCCCACCAGATCTTTTGGCAAAAAAGCCAGGATGCAAATCATGAAGAACAACTCGACGCTCACCAGCAGCATCCCCACGCTCATGCCGGATTTAAGTGGGATTAGTAGTGTCGCCAGGGCATTCCCGCGCAAAGCAGAAAAGGCGGTTCGGGAATTAGCCACTGTGTTGATGCGGATCCCGAACCACGCCACCCCATACGACCCCAGGATACCGAGAATGGAACAGAGCAGAATCACGATCACGTTCCCGAACGGGGCCTGTTGCAGCCCGAAAAAATAGTAAAACATGCAAATCGCAATCAACACCCACAGGATCGCCAGGAATTTTCCCTGTTGCAGGAGATATGTTTTGCACGTCTCCCAAATGATGTTGGAAACACTCCGCATTCGTTCATGCACCGGCAGGATGACGGTTTGCTTGTATTGCAGCAGTCCAAAGACCACTCCCAGGGCGCAGATCACCAGGCCCAAGTAGAGGATTGCCATGCCGCTGATGGAAGCGCCACCCACGTTAAACCTGACTGTACTTAAGTCCGGTATTTTGATGTCAGCTTCTCCGGCGAAGGCTGATGCATTGGTGAGAGCAAGAAACAGAAGACCCCTGGAGTAAGATTTAATTCTTCCCATAAGCTTTGTCTAATTATGAATTCGCATATGCTACTGTCACTAAAATTCTGCTCCTAAAAGAATTGGGTGTATTACCTATTGGAAAACTAACCCGCGGCCAGTGCGACACTTCTTTGCAAGAGCTGCCCAGCTCGGCTCAAGCTTATCGCCTTGGTTTCCTCCGCCTTCAATCCCTCCTCTTCGTTCAGTCAAAATTTCGTTCCAATAAGCCGCTTGACCGCTACGTCTATAATTGACACACATAAACTATGTTAAAACTATCCCATGCCACGGCTGTCCTGCTCTCCACCGCCTGCGTGCTTTCCGCAGCGGATTACAGGGTGCACACGTTTAAGAAGATTCAACTGAGCAACCAATTCTGGGGCGAAGGCGCCAACTTTGGGGACTTCAACCATGATGGCAAGATGGATGTCGTCTCTGGTCCCTACTGGTGGGAAGGTCCCGATTTCAAAAAGCAGCACGAGTACTACCCTGCGAAAAAGTCCTTCAAGGTCAAGAAAGACGACGGCACGGAAGAAACCATTCCTGGATTCGAAGGGGCGCTTGGTAAGAACAATGCATACTCAGATAACTTTTTCACCTTTACCTACGACTTTAACAACGATGGCTACGACGATATCCTGGTTTACGGTTTTCCCGGCCAGGACGCCTCCTGGTATGAAAACCCGCAAGGAAAGAAAAACGCCGACGGCACAGAACATTGGGCGCGCCACAAAGTTTTCGACGTCGTTGACAATGAATCACCGCAATGGGGCGACCTGACCGGTGATGGCAAACCCGAAATCGTCTTCCATTCCGGTGGTTTCCTCGGCTATGCCACTCCGGATTGGAACGACCCTGCCAAGCCCTGGACCTTTCATAAGATCTCGCCCAAAGGCAATTGGCAACGTTTCACCCATGGCTACGGCTTTGGGGACGTCAATGGCGATGGCAAAAAGGACATCCTGGAGGCCTCTGGTTGGTGGGAACAACCAAAGTCACTCGAAGGCGACCCGGAATGGGTAAAGCATCCCGCCAAATTTGGTGAAGGTGGGGCTCAGATGTATGCCTATGATGTTAATGGTGACGGGCTGAACGACGTCATCACCAGCATTCAGGCTCATGGCTACGGGTTGTCCTGGTTTGAACAAATCAAAGGTGAAAATGGCAACACCTTCAAGGAGCACCGTTTCGTGGACAAAACCGCCGAGCAAAACAAATACGGGGTCCATTTCTCCCAGCCCCATGCCATTGAGCTGATTGATATGGACGGAGACGGGCTTAAAGACATCGTTACCGGCAAGCGTTTCTGGGCTCACGGCTCCCATGGTGATGCCGAACCCGACGCTCCTGCCGTTCTTTATTGGTTCAAACTCGTTCGCAACTCCGACAAGTCAGTCGATTGGGTTCCTTATATGATCGATAATGATTCAGGCGTGGGCACACAGGTGGTTGCTGGCGACCTAAACGGCGACAAGCTGCCGGATGTTGTGGTCGGAAACAAAAAGGGTACCTTCGTCCACATCCATTCAGCCAAAAAGGTAAGCAAAAAAGAATGGGAAAAGGCTCAGCCGCAACCGCTCGCCGCTGCGGCGACTGCTTACACGAAGTAAACGGTAAATAATTGAGGGAGTCAGGACGAACCACCTCGTGGCTCCCTTAAAAGAGAAGGGCCGGACATTTGTCCGGCCTTTTCACACACAGGGCCATCTGAGAACTGGATGCGCCCTAAACACGACTCCAGAATACCCGAATCTGAGTTTCCTACCAGTCACCATTACTGGGGACAAGAAAGGACCTCAAAACCGAGCCACCAACCGCCGTTCGCCTTGTAGTTTTCTCTCCATTATTCCGCAGTTTGGTCTCCCCGTTCAGTCCTTTGGGGCCCGAGAACACTTAGAAAGCTGCTCAGCTTCAAGGACCTCCTCAAATTTTGTGCGGCGCTTTCCTTGACCGGATCCGCTTTTTAATCCATATTCCAATTGTTCCGCTTGGTTGGGGGCGTACTGGTTTCGACCTGAAAAATGCGCCAGAGGCGGCATGCCGAGGACGGTTCGTTGGCCTCGTTAATCATCGAACCAAAAAATAACTGCTAACACAGAATTAGCCCTCGCGGCCTAAGGCCACGACGTTTGCTCCTGGACACCTGCTACGGGAGACAAACGCAACTGCAGGTGTAGGTTTGAAGCGGAGACCGCGCGTTTTCGACCGAAATAATTTCATGCGGACTAAGCTGTCGGTCTCTCGTCTGAGGGCTTTCCGATGTACCAAAATTCTTCTCTTAATAAGGTTGTAGTCGCGTCTTTTTTGTTTA
>JAQGOV010000730.1 GCA_028293425.1 Verrucomicrobiales bacterium | reverse complement strand
GGGTCGTTTGCGGCGGCAGGTCCAGGACCAGGCCCGCGCCCGGATTGGCGAGGGAATCGTCCCAATCGCCGTTGCCGTCCAGATCCCATTTATACATGACGATTGAGCCGTAAGCCTGCACGGCCTTGGGCGAGAAGGTGATGTCGGTATTGACGGGAGCGCCCGTCTTGGAAGCCACCGTCAGCTTGGGAACGTCGCGCAGCACCGCCACGTGGGCGGAAGCGTAGACGCCGTTGGCCACGGACTTGGCCTGCACGTAGGTTTCGCCGACCGCCACGGGTTTGATGCGGCCCAGGGAATCGATGGTCGCGACGCCCGGGTTCAGGGACTTCCATTCCACCTTCTGGTTCGCGCTGGCGGGAAGCACCGTCGCCTTGACCGAGTCCATGCCGCCGCCCACGTACACCACCACGGAATCGCGATCCAATCCGACTTCGATGCCGGAAGGCGCCGTCACCTTGATATGCAGTTCCGCGCTCTTGCTGGAATCCTTGCGGCTGCGCACGGTGAGGATCGTCTCGCCGATTTTCTCCGGGTTCACCTTGACCTGAGTACCGTCACCGTCCGAAGGGATTCCCAGGGAAACCACGCCGTCCCCAGCCAGGGACCAGAACACGGATTGATCGGCATAGGTGGGCTTGATGGAGGCCTTCACCGCCACGGCGCTGCCGCCCAAGGGAATGGAAAGCGTATCCGGATCGACCGCGACGCCCTGAACGGGCGCGGTGGTGCTCTTGATGGTGTCGATGACCACGGATTGACCGTCGCCTTGGAAGGAGCGTTTCTCCTCGAAACAGAGACCGCCGCCCTTCTTTCCGGTGATGACGAGCGCGGCCTTGGTGCCGTCGTATTTCGCCGCGGAAAGATTCTTGAGCTGGGACACGTCTACCAGCACGTCGTTGAACAAGGTGTCGAAGGTCGTGCCGTCCTTGCCCACCAGCACGACCAGCACGCTATCGCACGAGGTCCAGGTGCTGTCGCCGATGATGTCGAAATAATCCTGGCTGTCGGTAGGCGAAAGGCGGCAGGCCCAGAAGAGCGTAAGTCCCAGGGCTGCGGCTAGAAGGAGGAGTTTGCGCATCCGTTATTGCTGGGCCGTCGAAGAGCCGTTGGGAATCACGATGGTCTTGCCCGTCGTCGCGCTGTTCTGCGAATAGATGAAGTAAGCGGCCGTGCCGGCCACGACCAGGCCCACGCCCCCGGCGATCCAGAACCCGTTGCGCTTCCAGTAAGGCTGCTTGGTATCCTGGTTCGCGGCCAGGAACTCCTTGGAAGGGCCGGCCTCGGGCTTGGCGGAGGCCGTGCCCGTGGAAGCGGCGGCGGCAGAACCGGTGGAAGCCTTCTGGGGCATCGAGATCTGGGCGCTGTCCACGCCGAAAACCTTCTGCCGCGTCAGGAACTCCTTGCGCACTTTATCGAAGATGCGATCGATCTCATCGCTGACGAACATGTCCACCAATTCCGCCGAAGGCATCATCTCCAACAGGCGGTACATGTAGTACTTGCCCTTTTCCCGGGACTGGGGGTTGGCGGAGTAGACGACGGCCAGATGCTTGGCGATGAAAATGCTGTCCGCGCGGGAATAGGTTTTGTTGGCCTTGTTGAAGGCATCGATGAGCGCGGTCACCTTGTCGAAGTCGCCTTCATTGTACGCGGCGTGGATGTCCTTCTGATTGAGGACCACGGCGCCTTTGGAAGCGGGGGCGGCCGAGGCGGCGGAAGCAGCGGGCGCGGCGGGAGCAGGAGCCTTCGCGGGCGTGGCGGCGACGAGCGGCAACGTCAGGAATAGAGCGGCGGCCAGAATCTTCGTCAGAGAGGAATGATGGTTTTGCATGCGCTTCCCAAGCTGGAAATATGTGTTATCGACGGCAAGCAAAATCTAACTATTCTGGTTGACGGCCCGGAGTCCCATGACGCCGCGAAACCCTTGGCCGGCCTACCGTTAACGCCGGAAAGGAACCCGGAAATTCCCAAAACCCGGTCGCGCCGGCCGGGCCTCGGAAATTCCTATCGGGTTCCTTACCGGTGCGCGGTAACGGAGTATTGGAGCGTGGATCCGTCCTGGGCGGTAACCTGGACGGTGATAAAATTGTCTCCGTTCCGAATGGGAACGGTCGTGGGCAGCGTTGACGAAACATTTGCGGCCTGCACCGTCGCCTGGGCATGAGGCTCATTTACCTGGGGCGAGAGGACAAGCAGGCTGTCCTCTGGACCGAGGTTGACCAGGTACTCATGCACGTCCTTGCGGAAGGCCGGTTGCAGCTTTCCCAGATTCACGCGCAGATCCGAAAGAGTATCGTCGGGACTGTAGATCACCTTGACCAGCAGGGTGTCCAGGGCCGTCAAACCGTCCGAATCCGTTACGCGCAGCACGCAAACCAAATCCCCCGGCACCGCGGGCGCCTTGATGGAGGTTTCCGCTTGGGGAATGCGCTTGAACTCCTCGTTCCCGATTTTCCATTCCATGTAAACGATGGGACCCATGGCGTCCACGCCCCGGGCATGCAACAGGATGGGCGATTCCACCATGACCGTCGTATCCTGGCCCGCGCTGGCGGAAGGCGGATCCGTGATGACGTGGATTTTGACCTTGCCCTGCACGGACAGCCCTTCCCTATCCCACACCTTCAGGACGCAAACCCGCGTGCCCGAATCGGCGTAGGCGCGTTTGAAGCCCCGGATCTTGGCCCATGATCCGGCCAGAACCGCTGAATCCTCCGGATGGCCGTCCCCGTCGCAGTCCCAGGAATAGCCGGCCAAATCCCCGTCCGTGTCCACCGCATCGGCCGGAAGCGGAACGGTATCCCGGATGCTGACCAAGGTGTCGCCGGGAAAAGCCGTCAGCGTGGGCGCATGCCTGACCGGCTTGCCGGTGGAATCCGGTTTGACGGGGATCGCGGCGGCCGAATCCCGGAACACCTCCAGGGAAATGACTTCC
>JAQGOV010000112.1 GCA_028293425.1 Verrucomicrobiales bacterium | reverse complement strand
AAAAACTGACCTGGTTTTGCTGGTCGGAGAAGTTTTTATCGAAGCTGGAAACAATGAAATAAAAACCCGGCTTCAAAACCGCTGGGGCTGGCAGTTCCTGGACACGCTCCTTGTAATCCGCGGTGGCAGGCAGCTTTTCCGACCATTCGAGAACGGCTGGCTTGCTCATTAATTGCTGGCGCTCCTGGGGGTTCAGATATTCGGGTCGGCCATGTCGCTTTTCCAGGAAATCGTTCCAATCCCACGCCACCACGCGGAAGTAGACCTCGGTCAGGTTTTTGTAATGCACGGCAATCTTCGGCAGCGGCGCATTCCAAACGCGTTCGGTGGTGACACTGGCCGTTTTGGCCTCGATCTCGGAAATGAGATTGCGACACATTTTTCCCCCAGGGCTGTTGCCAAAAACCTGCGCTCCACGCTGGGCCAGGTTGCGTGCTTCCACAAGGTCCTCCTCGGATTGCAGCACGCGCGCCCAGGCGTGCAAGGCCGAAGCTGAAAGCTCGTGGTCCGCCCATTTGTCCACGAACGCTTTGAGCGCGGTTTTAAAGCGGGCATTTTTGTTTTCGCCGAACGCGCTGTTGTAACCGAACTGCAGCCGCTCCAGGTCCGCATCAATGAACGCCGAAGGGTCCTGATCCTTTTGATGGAATCGGAGCAGTTCCTGGAAGAGCATGATGGCTTTCAGCTTGGGCGACTGGGTATCCGTGGTGTCCGGCTTCCAGGCCAGGAAATCATTCGAGCTGCCGAGCACCGGAGAGTCCGCGGAAAGATCGAAAGCGTCCTCGGCCCGGGCTCCCGCTTGTTCGCCGCTCATGTAAAATTTGAGCGTTTCGTGAGCGAGGAAGTCATAGAGGGTCGGACGATATTTGTCCGGCATGGTCCCGGGCTGGAGCAGTTCATTCCAGGTCGCGACCGGAGTTCGCTTGAGAATGTCCGGCGACGCCAGGGCTGTTTGGAAATGGCGGTCAATTTCCGTGAAAAGCCGCGGCAGATCCCAAGTCGTGAAATCCTTCCCGGGCGCTTGCGCGGTCGTGGTCCGTTGCATGAAGCGCCAGCGGTTGTTCTGGAAATAATGCCAGTACCAATTCCCCAGCACCGCTTCCATCATGGGCACCATTTCTTTCGGCGCTTTGGCGATTTCGGCTTCCAGGCGGACAATTTTTTCTTCGGGCTTGTTCCCTTGGATGTTCCCTTCCAAGGCGATCCGGCGCGCGATCGCCTTGGTGGCTTCGTCGTATTTCTTTTCCGCCATCGTCTCGCGGATGATCGGCTCCAGCTCCTGGATGGCGGTTTTGGGCAACCCCTTTTGCACCGCGTCATCCACCCTTTTCCACTGCGCCTCGTGCCCGGCCGCTTGGGTTTTGATGGAAGTCGCGAGCACGCAAATCAAGGCGACGACAATGCCACTTAAAAATCTTTTCATATCCAGAACAAACCTGCTGCTGCCATTAACCGCGATTTGGCCGCCCATTGCAACCAGCTCTCGTAAGTGGTTGGACGGAAAGGAGAGAGAAAAGCTCCTGCAAAGAAGATCAACCGCTAATGATACAAATTCACGCGAATATGCATTCTTAGACAAAGGCGATTTTGGGTCGGATCTAAGCGAGTTGTTTTTCGTCTGGTGCTTCACCCGTCCCCGCTCTCTGCCCTCGCCCATGAACCCTGGTTCATGGCGTACCGCGTCAGGGCTTCGACCTCGTGAAACCTTAGCTTTTGCATCACTTGCTTCTGATGCTCCACCACAGCGGCAACGGAGATCCCCAATTCATGGGCTATGGCGTGTTTGCTATCTGTCTCGGCCAGGAGTTGGAGCACTTCGGCTTCTCTTTGGGTGAGCAGGCTCTCATTTTCTTTCGCCCTCCTAAATGGCTCTCCCATCCTCTCGTGCAGTCGTTCCGCGATGGCAGGAGAAAAACAGGAATGTCCCTTTTTCGTCTCACGAACAGCCTGCACCACAGACTTGCCCGTGGAATGCTTGTTCAGATAGCTGATAGCCCCGGCAGCAAGCATTTTCTCCACAACCTCGTCGTCCGAGTTCCTGGATAATACCAGAACTTTGCTCTCTGGCATCTCTCGGATGATTTGCCGCGTCGCATCGATCCCGTTCATCACCGGCATCATGACATCCATGATAATGATCTGGGGACGCAGTTCCTTTGCAAGTGCAATACCTTCAAGGCCATTACACGCCTGCCCAATCACAGTAAACATTCCTCTGGATTCCAGTAAACGTTTCAAAGCATCGCGCACGATGGTTTCATCATCCACCAGCAGAATCGTTGTTCTCTCCACAGGTTCGCGCTCCATGCCTAAATCCCCCGTCTCGTCCAACACCTCGCGTGGTTTGGTTGTGAAAAAGACCGGTCATGAGTCGGAAATTAACCGCTGCTCCAAAAAGTGCAAACTGCAACATGCTGACTCTTGAAGCTGTTTGATCCCTTCTGTCCCATTCTTAATTTTGCTCTTAGGTCAATTCCTGACCTGAATTTGTCGCCCTCAGAAAACCTCTTCGTTTTCCTTATTGTCTCGGCACTTGTGTTCCGTTTCGAGCTTTGAGAATTGCTTGGTTCGGCGGACAAGGTCGTAAACTTAATCTTGCTGGAAATATGGGTATGGGAATATGGCAACTGAAGACAACGTTGGAGATCCCCGATGGCCTGTTTAAAGAGCTTAAAGCAGAGGCCGCGATGCAAGGACTCAAAATGAAGGACGTAGTGGCAGCTGCCCTTAGATCCTACCTCACGCAATTGCCGATGCATCCCAAGCGCGGGTTGCCCAAGTGTCCATTTCCACTGGTGCGCGGCCCGAACGGGCCTCTGTTGAAGGAAATGAATAACAAAACGATCGCAAAATTGGAGGAAGGGGAGGACCTGGAGCGCTGCCGAAGCTCTCTTCGCCGTTGACCTTTAGCGTTCGTCACACGTTCAAACCGTGTCTTCTATTCGTCGCTTCCCGTTCCCAAACCCCAGCGGGGTGGCCTGAACGTAGCCCAGGGTCAGCGCCGCCGCGGCGCGCAACCCTGGGTTTAAAGTCCAAACCAACGTCACTCAT
>JAQGOV010000719.1 GCA_028293425.1 Verrucomicrobiales bacterium | reverse complement strand
GAACCAATTGAGCTACGACGACTCTGATTGGAAGGTCGGAACGGCCGGTTTTGGTTATGATTATCCGGAGGTTCGAACGGTGCTGCACGATATGAAAGGCAACTATTCGGTGGTGTACATACGCCACGAGTTTGAGATCGAGCACGCGGATTACCTGGCCGACATGGGGTTGATGATCAGCTACGATGACGCTTTTATTGCTTATGTAAACGGGAAGGAAGTGGCTCGATCGGGAGTTGGAAAGGGGAGCGGAAAAGATGCCAAGGAAATAAAACCTCACGATGCCAACGGGCACTATCGTTACGTTGCGCTGAAAGACTTTGAAAGACGGGTCAAGGATGGAAAGAATGTGATTGCGATTGAGGGTCACAATGCGGGTATCGACAGCCATGATTTCCTCCTGGATGCTTACTTGATCATTGAGGATTGAGAGCGGCGTCCGGCCTGGGATGCACAACTGAACGACCGTTTAACACAGAGGTAACAATCACGAATGGAGACTTCGTGAGCACTGCCATTTAGTTAAAGGAAATGAACCGGTCCAAGGGTCCAATGTCCAAAGAGGCCAAAGGAAGGGGCGTTCCGTTTTCTGGGATTTTCGTTCCGTTTTGTTCCATTTTACAATGTGCAGGCATGGCATGGCATTCCCGATAAACGGAATCCGGCTTCCGTCCCAATTATAGTGGACTCGCGCGTTAACGCCCGGCGTTTTGGTGAGTTTGGCTTTCACGCAGGAGGTGTTTGGGTGGTTTCGGTTGGTGCGGTCGAGTGCTCTGTTTTTATTTCGGGAGCGCTGGCGGCGTGAGCGGAGTTGAGGAGCTTTTCGCCCAATTGCATCATCCTCAAGACCTGGCCCATGTCGATCTTCTCGGCGTGATTGACCAGTTGATGCTGGAAAAGGTTGTGAGAGGTCTGGAGCAATCGGTTGCCAAGCTCGTTCAGCATGGATTGGCGGAGAGGATCGTGGGCGGGCTGGGATTGGGCGGCGGCTTCGCTTGGATCGGGTTTGGCCTGGAGGCGCTCGATCATTAGTTTGGCCCGGTAATCCCTGATGCGTTGTCTCCAGGCGTATCGGGAGGACCAATCCTTGAGAGTATCCTCGGACATTTCCAGGATCTCGGCGGCCTTCTTGAGAGTGCGGTTTGGTCCGAGTTCGAAGTAGACGAGGAATGCTTCGTAAGCTCCTGGCGACTCGCTCCCGATGGGTGCGATGGGTTCAAGGGTTGCAGTGTTAATTGTGGTTGTGTTGTTCATACGTTTGTTGATGGTTCATGGTTAACAGGGACATCAAGACGGGGCGCGGGTACGAAAGGCAGGTTCCAACCAAAATCCACCAAATGCCACCAGAACTCACTAAAACCCACCGAGTTTTAACGCAGGACTTTTGGTGGGTTTTAGTGGCATTTAGTGGGAGGAAAGCCTGAGGACAAAATACCAAAGCGGGGGAGGTCCGCTGATTTACATCAGCGGCTGGGAGCAGCCTTTTCGTTAGGTTCGTGTTCCACATAACTCACCTTTCGTCGGGATGACTCTAACATGGGGGGTATGACAAAAACTGTCATACCCCCTAACTTTTCTGGACGAAAAAAAAGGGGAGTTGATCCTCCGTGAAGCTCTGGAGGACAGGGCTTGGGAAACGCCTGGTGAGAAACCGAGCCGGGGAGAGCGTAAGAGTCCGGGGGAAAAGAGCCGTTAGAGCGTTAGACCCCGCGTGATTATTGGGGGCGTGCATCCCGGAAGCGTTAACCCCTTGTAAAAGTTGGGTGGAAAGCGTGTGAACAAAATGATAATGGGAAAATCATTGGAGTTTTTGAGGGGGGCGGCCGCACTTGAGGCGTTAGGAAGCGTTAGCGGTTAACGGACTTAAGGTAGGTCCAAAGGTGCGGAGTCAGGGTGGAAAGGAATAATTGTCGTTGCGCGCCGGAATTGTTTTGGCAGGAAAATGATTGGCAGCAAGATTTGGGCTAGGACGGCGAATAACAAGGTTCGTAACCATTCAAACGGGGGCGCGAGTTCTCAGTCACGGGACGCTTTGTGAATCGTGAATTCCAGGCGGTCAAAAAGACGCAACGAGGATCCAATTCTGCGCCAAAGCTCAAGAGGGTTCTGTAGTGGAAGAAAACCCGGTCGATCTGAACGGATGTCAGGCCGTGGGAGCCGCGCGTGAATGCAAACAAGGCAAATGCCGGGTGGCGCGAAAAATGGCAGAGAGGAGTTTAACATGAGGTCGCAACGGCGGGAAAACAGTTCACGGGCCAAGCCGGGCTAAAGGACGCGAACGGCGATTGCACTGATTTGCACTCTGCATTTCACCGTGGTTTTACTCGGAAGAGTTGACCACATTGCTGCCAGCGGGGAAATGGCATTCGGAAAGGGCGCATCCCAGCCACCCGTTAACATCACGAAATCTCAAGCCTCGCGTGACCCATCTCCGCGATGCCAGTCGGTCAAAAGTTTGATACTGCGATACCAAGGTCTGACGCCTTCAGGAATTGGCCGCCAAAATGCGCAAAAGGAGAACTGATCCTTACGTGATGGGTTTACCTGCCGACAACAAAGCGCAGACCTTGGCTGTCGCGGTGTTGAGGATTGACATGGGGTCCTGAGTGGGTGCGTCCGTTTTAAGCTTTGGCAGCTTCGAATTCAATTTAGTGGAGTTAGTTGTCGGGTGAGGAGCCCGGGGGTTCAGAAATGAACCAGCCGCTGACCTCAAATGGATGGCCGAAAACCTCTGGATGAGAAGGCGGAACTAATGTGGCAAACGACCTCTATGCGGGCAAAAAGAGTAAAAAGTGAAAAGCGTCCCCTTCATGAATAATGCGAATTTAGTTGAACGAATATGTACGGCGGTTCAGGAGGCATTGACCAGTGATATAGTGAGCATCGGGGAAGTGGTCCAGATCGCTAAGGAGTGTGGAATTGATCCAGTGAATGCGGAAGAAATAATAGTGAACATTTTTGTGAATCTGCTAGGTTCGGGAGTGGAGGTCGGCTATGAGTTTAAAGCATCAGAAAACTAAGAGGAATATGTTGGGTGTCGAGGATCT
>JAQGOV010000406.1 GCA_028293425.1 Verrucomicrobiales bacterium | reverse complement strand
TCGCGCATCACGAAGGAAGCCGTCATAATGCTTCCAGGCGTCCTGCTGGCTTTGGGTGAATGTCCCCATTATTTTGGCATTTGTGAGGTGCCGCAGCAGGGCCATTTGGGTGACACGACAGAATGCGCAACTCCCTTCGGAGCGGAGAGCAAACCATTCCTTGGCAGTTACATGGTGTGCATGGTCTGAGAATGCCAGAGCCAGCCAGACGTTAGCGTCTACCAGCTTAATCACCCCAGGTGCTGGCATCGAGTTCCTCAGGTGAAGGATTAATGAGTCGTTTGCCGTCGCCCTGTATGAGGGGTAGCTCTACCCGTTCCTTTTGTTCTTTAGGTGTAACAGGTTCTTTGGCAACGGGCAAAATGGTCAACAAACCAGTGGCCTTCTCCGGCACCTTGGCTGGTTCGCGAGGAACGATTCGACCATGCTCAATGTCCACTTCGACGGTTACATAACTCATGATGCAAGTTTAACCCTTTTAATTGCTCTGGCGAGTCCGATCTCAGGCCGTAGGACCACCCTGGGCACATTTCACTTTTACTGAACGCAGCGACTTGCCGTGAACGTGCCGCGCCAGCGGTGGAGACAAACTGGGAGATGAAGCAGGGCTAGACAGAAAGCGGGCAGCCCTTGGTTTAGGCTGCCCGCTGGTCGGGTCAATTTATTCCACCAGGAACGTGCTGTCAGGGCTTTCCAGGCGGACTTGCTTGTCCATGTCCTGAATATTCACCTTAAGCAGGAAGGTATGAGTTCCTGCAGGGAGATTCATGGAAATTTCACTGTCCCCGCCGCCGACAGGTTTGCCATCCACCCAAGCCTTCGGGCTGTTGACTCCGGAGAGCTTGAGTTTGACGGGACCAGATTTTGAAGTTTGGAAACGCGCAGCGGCGAGAATGGGCTCGCGCTTGCTGGAGGCCGGTTGCTCAGCTTCCAAGTCGGCCTTCAGGAGAGCACCGCCCACTGTCGAGTAAACCGGGAACCAGGCTTTGTCGAGCGGGTTGCTTTTCAGCATGTCCTGCTCGCTGGACGGATTCGGATTAATGCGCCAGACGCGTGCAACGGTTCCCTTGGTGGCATCGTAGGGGCCAGCTTTTCCCAATTCCGTAAGGAAGCGGAAAAGGTCGAGGCGATCGGTTGGGCTAAGAATATCCGCCAGCCCTGAAGGCATGAGTGAGCCTCCGATTTTGCGGCTGTCGATGTTCTTCTTGGGTATGGAGATTTCCTTGTTGGTGGCATCACGGAGAACCAACTCTTCATTATTCTCGCGAACGAGAATGCCGCTCAGATCTTCGCCGTCCTTGGTGGTGACCTGGATCGAGTGGTAACCTTCCTTGACCTTTTTGTTTGGAATGAGCACGGATTCAACAATGTAGTCCGTCACCGCGCTGGCTCCGAGGCTTGTCATGTCCGGGCCGACTTTTCCACCAGCGCCACCGATGGCATGGCAAGCCATGCAGCCGAGATCTTTACGGCGATAAAGCTTTTCGCCGCGAGCGGCGTCGCCCTTGGTAACGACGTATGCGATGGCATGAATTTCTTCATCGGTCAGGTTCTGGCTCGATTCAGAGAGACCGCCCGCCTTGTTGAGTGCCAGAACCAGGTCGGGTTCGTTTCGCCCGCCCTCACGAGCCACACGCACGCCGGCTTTTGCTGCGGTCTCTGAAAGAGTGGTTTTACTCAGCGCCTGGGCGACAGTTCCAGGCGATCCTTTTACGCTCAGCACCGCCCGCCAAACCGCCAGAGCATCCGCTTCTTTGCCGGAAGCACTGGCCACTTCGAGAATCTGCGGCAGCGAGCCTTTCAAGTCAGCGCCAGCAAGTGCAATTGCAGCCTGGCGGCGGGTTGCGTCGTCCTGTTCCTTGCCAGCGAGCGTACGAAGCCCCTGAATGGCGCTGGTCCCACCGATTTCGCGCAGCCCTTCGAAGGCGGCCGCTCGCAAACCCATGGACGTCGTTTTATCGCCTGCCAATTTCAAGAGCAGCGGCGTGGTTGCGCCCAATTTCCAACCGCCTGCTACCCGCGCGGCGGCCGCTTTGACCGATTCGTTGGCGTTGTCGAGCATCTTCACCACAGCGCCGAGGTCCCCGCTTGGTTTGACGTTGCGCAGACGGGCGGCCTCGCTCAGCGCCGTTAGCGCCCGGGCTGCCGCGGCATCCTCAAATCCACCCTGCAACACCTGGTCGAAAATCTGACGCAACTGAGCAGCGCCCCCCGCCTGGCCTACCAGTTCGATGGCTCCGCCAGCACCGTCGCGCGGAATGTTTTTCAAGACCTTGGCCAGAATTTTCGTAGCCATGGCCGGCTCAATCGCCTTGAGACCAAACTCGAGTTGTTTCTGGCGGCCTTCGGTTTTCCAGGCACCGGAATCGATGGCCTCCAACCAAACCGCGGCCAGGTCGTTGATACTCAGCCAAAGAGCGTAATCAAGATGGCGGTCCATCGGCAGATCAACAGCGCTCAGCACCAGTTCGGCGGCGCGCGCTGTCGGGATAAGGCTCAAGGCGCGGGCAGCTTCCATGCGAACCCGGGGATGCTCATCCGCGATGCGTTTGGCGAGCAGGTCGAGCGGGCTTTCCAATCGCTTGTTCCACGCTCCAGCGACGCGGGTCGCCGCGGCGCGCACATGGTAATCCTTGGAGTCCAGCAGAGCGGCCAGGAGTTTAGGCTCGGGCACGTCCACACCTTGATACATCCACAAGCCTTCCAACCGGGCCTGCTCGGTGGTCTGTTTTTGCACCCAGGTATTCAGGTCAGAGAGAATATTTGTGCCGCGCTCATTCAAAACCCGGCGCGCCTTTTCTTTGTTAAAAGAGTTGGGGGAGAGCAACTGCTCGAATAGCTCGGCATTGGGTGCCTTCACCAGCTTCGGAGCTTCCAGAGCAGGCCGTCCCTTGTAGGTCACGCGCCAAATACGGCCATGGACCCGATCGCGCCTCGGATCGCGGAAATCCACTTCCCCGTGCTGAATGATTGGGTTGGACCAGTCGGCGATGTAAAGCGCGCCATCCGGGCCCATCTTCACATCGATCGGACGGAATGTCACATTGGTCGTGCGGATGAAGAGAGGCATTTCCTTGGTGACGTACGCGGAGCCCTGCTCTTCCTTGGAAAAGCGCACCACGCGGTTGGCCCGGAAATCGCAAGTAATGAAGTTTCCCTGCCAATCGTCAGGGAAATGCTTGCTGTAGATCATTTCGAGGCTGGCAAATTTTGGGTAGCTGCCCGGGCTGACGCTGCCCAGGATACGCCGCGCGCCTGCGTAGGTGACATACATGGCCTGGGGCACGATATAATTGATGCCTTCGCCCCCTGCCCCATCCGTCATGAACGACTGACCATACTGGTCATAATGATGGCCCCAGCCGTTGACTAGTCCCTTCATGAATACGCCGAGTTCCATGGTGGATGGCCGCAGGTTGAGGGTGCCACCGCTGTTCAACCGAACAACTCCATAAGGCGTTTCGAGATGGCTATGGATGTAGATGGATTGGTTCATGTAAAGCTGGCCATCGTAACCCCAGCGCAGCGTGTGCAAGGTATGGTGAGTGTCTTCGGTCCCAAAGCCGGAGAGCACCACACGCTTCTGATCTGCCACGCCATCGCCGTCCGTGTCCTTGAAATGGAGCAACTCGGTGCTTTGACCGACATACACTCCTCCGTCCCCCGGCTCGACAGCGCTCGGGATGAGTAGTCCCTCGGCAAAGACGGTAACTTTATCGGCCTTGTGGTCCCCGTTGGTGTCTTCGAGCACCAGCACTTTGTCATCAGCTTCCTGGTTAGGGGCGATCTGCGGATAAACCGAGGAACTGGATACCCAGAGGCGGCCCTGCGGGTCGAAGTTCATGTGGATGGGCTTGGCCAACAGCGGATTCTCGGCATAAAGGGAAACCTCGATGTTTGGGTCGGTTTGGAACACAGGTTCGGGCTGCGGGCGAAACGGCGTGGCAGGTTTATCAGTAATAGGCGCCGTGGAGTGAGGTTTGGATTTTCTGAAGGCAGCTTGGGCCATCACGGGTCCTTGTTTTTCGGAATAGACAAGCTCGACGGTGTGCTCAACCGGTTTGCGGAGTCTGGTTATCTTTTCCTCCTCAGCCTGGATCAGCGGGTCGAACTCCGGAATCTCCCGGGCGTTTTTGCCTTGTTCATGTTTGCGGAACAAAAAGAGGTAAGTGTTATTCTGTGGACGCCACCGGTGGAAAAAGAGCTCGTTCTTTTTCTTGATGGTTTCCAGGAGTTCATCCGCCTGGTCCCATTGAGGACCGTCGTTCATGACCATACCGCGGGCGACCTCGATGGAAGTCACGGTGCGCACTGCCTTGCCATCCACTTTCAAATCATAGTTCCCCTGCTTCAGCCCCACGACTTGCACCATGCAATCCCCGGAAGCGAAAGGAGAATTCGTTTGATCCTGGGAAGGACGAGGCAGCACAAGATTGTCGTCCAGAGAAACGGCCTTGAATCCATTTTCAGTTCGCTTAAAATTTACGACCTTGGCCCCAAAACTCCCGTTGCGGACCTTGTCATCTTTCGTGATGCCAAAGCGCCAGGTTTGCGGCACCCACTTCAAGCCCGCCGAAAGCGCCTCGGACGCGCGGCGATAACCGTAATCGGTTAAGTGAATGCCGTCATCCGTCAGTGGAGTTCCAAAACTCTTATTATTCAAAAGGGTGAGCAGCGGGACATACCAGCCGCCGCGCTCTCTGGACAGCTCTTCGATCGCTTTGGAGTAAATAGCAATCTGCTCGTTGTGTTTCGCCGGATCGGGCAAGGGTGCCGCAAGCTTCTCATGGGCAATCGGGCCGAGCAGAACGAAGCGCACCTTTCGTTCGCCCGCGATTTGCTGGATGGTGTCCATGAGCCGGTTCATTTCGGTCTTGAAACGATCCAGTCCCGCGGTGCCATCAAAAGAACTGGCCATGCCATAACCCAAAAAAACCACAGTCGGTTTGAAAGCGGTGATTTCCTCTTTTATACGGTCAAATCCTTTGTCCGGAGTATCGAAACCGGCCCGGGACACGCCTGCAGGGGTATCGCCGCTCCAGCCCAAATTTCTAAAAGTGACGTTGCGATCCGGGAAACGCGTGGTCAGGACGTATTCGACATACCCGTAGCTTTGCTCCCGCTCAATGAAAGTATCCCCTATGAGGACTACCTTATCCCCGTCGAGCAGTTCAAAGGCGTTGGTCTGTTGGGCCTGCGCGCCGAACACGAGTGCGAAGAAGCAGGCGGCCGCGATAGAGATGGATCGATACATAAGCGTTTTCACTCTGATTTTGTGAGCGTCCGGAATTAAACGGGACATTCCTTCATCGTGCAAGTCGTTAACCCGGAATGGGAATTGGATGCGCTCGGATGCTTCCCCATTCAAAAGAGCCGCAAACCATTGAATGAAAGAATGAACCTGCAGGATTGGAGGAGGTCCAATAAATCTACAAAAACTACGTGAAATGTTTTGCAATTGAGCCTGAAACTGTGGAAATTACTAAGCTATTAAGATGACTGACGTGGTTCCCATCTTACCTTTTTTGGGAGAAGCGGCGGCGAGCCTTCCGGGCGTGCGCGACAACGACCTCATCACTATTCTGCTCATCCTCGTCCTCGGCATGGCCCTTGGGGTCGGCCTCATTTGCCTTCTCCTCGTAGTTCATTTTCTACGCTCAGGGCGTTTGGCCCAACGCCGAATGGCAAACAAGGAAGAATGGTGGTTTTCCGAGCGCAAATTCCAGGCGTCCATCTTTACTACCCCCACCCGCTGGCTGGCAGTTCGTTGCGGCAATCCGCTCGTAGTCCAGGCGGCTCTCGGGTTAAACCGTCCTACCCCCTGCTCCTGGGAGGAAGGTCTCAGCGTCGCCCACGACCAAAAGCTTTTCATTTCGCCTCCTATTTCCGGTTGGATCCTGGTGATGGGCTCCGCGCTTCCTGAACCCTCGGAAGATGTGGACCATTGCTTCCGATTCCTTCAGACCCTCAGCCGCAAGCTGGGGCACGTTCAGTTTTTCAGTGTCAATCGAGTGGTCCATCATCATGCCTGGGTTCAGGCCGAGCATGGCCAGATCCAGCGCGCTTACGCGTGGGCGGGCAAAACGCTCTGGAACCAGGGTCCAGCCACCCTGGCCGAGGTCCAACTGGGCCTCAAGTGTTACGGCTACACTGAAACCATGGAGCGGACATCTTTTTTGCAGCAGGACCCGGCCGCGTTAAACGCCGAACGTGTTTCCCTCCTGGCAGCCCGCTGGAGCGTGGACCCGAACACAATCGATGGGCGTCGTCTGCGTGCCTGCCAAGGCATCGCCGGTGACATTTCGCGCAGTCGGGCCACATAAAACGCCGGGCAGGAAGCTCGCGCATTCAGAAACCGGAGGACCTTTATGTCATTAGACATGGTTGTTGACGGTTACCCAAGGCAAGTCGCCCTCAAAGGCGATTTGAAGTGCCACTTGCGTCCTTTGGAAGCTTCCGATGAACTGGCTTTTCACGAGTTCTTCTTGGCCATCCCCACCGAGGAAAGAATGTTCATCAAACACCGTGTCACCGAGCCGGAAGTGATTCACGATTGGTGCCAAAGCATTGATCTCGGACGGAACTTTCCATTGCTCGCGCTTCAAGATGGCCGAATCATTGGCGCTGCTACCCTCCATCAGCAACTGGGTGGTTGGAAACGTCATATAGGCCGAATCAGTGTGCTGGTGCATCCAAAGTTTCGCGGCCGGGGACTCGCCAAAAACATGGTATCGGAGATCATCGAAGTGGCCCGCTCTCTTGGACTGGAGAAAGTGGAAGCGGAATTTATCGGTGAGCAAGAGGCGGCAATTCGCATGTTTGCCATGCTGGGATTCTCCACCTTGGCGCGCCTGCCCGATTACGTGAAAGATATGCAGGCTGTTACTCATGATTACGTGTTCATGGGACTCGACCTGGTAACAGACGAGGAATATGCTGGCATGGGTTGAGCGGCATTGCCGCCCTTTGCATGAAAGCACCAGAGAATTGTCCTAACTGCGGGGCGGATGTTCCCCGGAATGCGCGAGCGTGTCCCGAATGCGGCGCCGACGAAGAAACCGGCTGGTCCGACGAGGCCCACGCCAGCGGCCTGGACTTGCCGGACGAAAACTTCAATTACGACGAATACGTCAAACGCGAGTTTGGCCCAAAGAAACATTTGCCGCACGGCCTGCACTGGCTCTGGTGGGTGGTTGGGTTGCTGCTGCTGGCGGCCTTAATCAGCCTCTGGTTTTTGAGATAGCCCAGCGAGGTTCTTAAGCTCTTTTACGACCGGCTGCCCATGAATGCCGCTTGCCGACGGCGTCCAACTCTTCACCTCAGGGCGGAAAATTCTTGCCTAAACTTCCGCTTTAGTCTGGGATGAAGCCGGTTTATTTCCCATGACACACGAAGACGACGCTTACAAGGTTTGGGCTGCGGACAATATGATCTATGGCCCCATCGATTTTCCCATGCTGGTACAATGGGTCCAGGAAAGTCGCGTGTTGCCCGAAACGTGGGTCCATTCCGAAAAGGCCAACGCCTGGCATCACGCCAATCAAATCGAGGTGCTCCAGCCGTATCTGGAAGCCTCGGCATCCACTGAATCCACGCCGGTGCAGGTCGGCCAGATTCTGCCTGAAGAGCTCAGACAGTTTTCCGTGTTTGTGAATTTGTCCAACGACCTGCTGCAACAATTCACCCATTACGGCGAACTGTGCGAGGTTGGTCCCGGCGCAACCATCATCAAAAAAGGAACCCCGGGTGACTCGGTATATTTCATTCTTTCCGGCGAAGTGCGGGCGCGGTTGATCATTGGCCGGGAAGATCAAACATTGAACCACATTCCGGCAGGTCAATTTTTCGGCGAGATGTCCATGTTCAACCAGGCGCCCCGCTCCGCGGATGTCCTGGCCGTGAAACCAACCCGCCTGATGCGTGTGAGCAACCAGGCCTTTCTCCAGCTCATCCGGGAAGTGCCGGCTTTGGCGGCGCCATTCCTTTTTAGCATGGCCAGCATGATGGCCCATCGGATCGCCGAAACGAACACCAACCTGCAAAAGCAGGTCGCCTCTGAATTCACCTGGAGATAGTAGCACCGCAAGGCCATGAGTGACGCTCCCCTCAGCCTCATGTGGTTCCAACGAGCGGAAGCAGGCGATCCTGTCGCGCAATTTAACCTGGGTTACTGCTTCGAGATGGGCCAAGGCACTCCTGTTGATCATGAGTCCGCTTTTCGCTGGTATCTGCGCGCTGCCAAACAAGGCTATCCCAGAGCCCAATATCATGTTGGTCTCGCCTATTCCTACGGCGGTCAAGGGGTGGATTGGGACCTGACTGAAGCCTGCAAATGGCTGATCCTCGCAGCAAAGCACGGCATCCGAGAAGCCGAGGAACTTCTCAGACACAGCCAATTGCCAGCGGAAAGCCGCCTTCTGGGCGAGCAGGCGGCCAAACTTTTCCAACCAAGACCCGAGCCCCGTAAGGCAATTGCATGTAATCCTGAGATGATCTTACCTCCTCCTGCGGGCACCGGCTCAGCCACTCAACTCGGTTTGGGTTTCTGAGCTTGTCTCCTCAATGCTCAGGTTTCGGAGAAAGCTCCCCACCTTCATAATCCAGCACCTGCCCGTCCTTCAGCAGTCGTTCCCTCAGCTTCGCATACGGGACATCCTGCACCGCCTGTCCTGCATTGATAGCCAGCGCTGCAGCCGTGGCGGCGGATTGGCCCAGGATCATGAACACCGGCTCCATGCGAATGCTGCCGAAGGCAATGTGGGAACTGCTCACGCAGACCGGCACAACCAGATTTTGCGCCTGTCCTTTCCTGGGAAGCAGCGAGCCAAACGAGATCTGGTACGGACGGATCGGTATCCCGATGTCGCCTTCATTTTGCACCGACCCCTCCGGCGTGATGTAGCGCTGGACGTTATGAGAATCGATGGTGTAGCTTCCCATGCCCACCGGCTCTGGAGTAGGCCGCCTGCGGGTAAGCTCGTTCTCAGTCATTACAAATCTCCCGATCATGCGCCGAGCTTCGCGAACATAGATTTGATGCGGCCAGCCGCCATTGTCCTTGAACTCATCCTTCGGCAGTCCCCAATCCCGCATTTTTTCCTGCACATCGCCCGGGACACGCGGATCATTCGCAATGAAGTAAAGCCAGCCTTTCTGGTAGTTCTCGTGCTCTTTCAGAATTGTGCGTCGGCGCTCATAGGTGGCTTCGGGGTAATCATAATTCATCCCGATATTGTCGGTGCTGAAGGGGCCATGATTATTGGAATCGGTCTTGCGGTTGGGAATCGGATCAAATTTCGTGAAAGTCTCGCGCCAGCCCGCCGAAAAAACTCGCAGCAGCAATTCATACCGCGCTGGGTCATACCCATCCGGCTTAGGAAATGAGATGCGATTGTCGGGGTCATCGGTCACACAATAACGGTAACAATATGCCTGCACCTTCTTGTCCCCTTCGCCGTAAATGCCGGGGGAACCGGTGCTCACACCCCACACCACGCCGGACTTGGGATCGCCGGGGACGACATAAGGATCGATTTTATCCTTCAGCACCCCAAAATGATGCCGGTGGTGCAAGACTCCCACCTGCACGCCATTCCATTTTTCACCATAGACCGAGTTGGCTTCACGTCCCACGTGGTACGCAACACCAGCCGCAGCCATCAAATCTCCTTCATAGGTAGCATCAATGAAGGACCGTCCTGAGTAAGTCTTGCCGCTCAACGTGGTAATGGATGTGATTCGAGCTCCCGACTTGTTCACACCGCGCTCACGGTCCAGCCATTCATCACGTTGCACTGGAATTTGGAACTCCCGGATGTAATCCTCGAAAACCTGTTCCGCCGCATGCGGCTCAAATATCCACATGGTCCGCTGTTCGCCATCGATTGCGGGGGTGCCCTGCCCTTTGTTGCCGTATTGCCCCTTCGTCTGCCATTTCCAAGCGTCGGCCTGCTCGTAGTGCGTCCAGATACGGTGATAGAAATCGCGCGCCAGCCCGCCGATCACGGCTTTATTGCCAGTATCCGTGAAACCCAAACCACCACTGGAAAGACCCCCAAGATGTTTATCCGGGCTCACGATAATAACCGACTTGCCCATCTTCTTCGCCTGAACCGCAGCAATGACGCCCGCTGAAGTGCCTCCGTAAACGACGATGTCGTATTCGGCTCCAACCAGGCAACTGGAAGTGAGAAACAGAGCCATGCTCAAGGCCAGGAGCATTCGTGATTTCATTGGCTTTTTTAAGTTCCCCTTCCCATCCAACTCGGCCCACAACTCACACCAACGCTGTTCGAGAGGATTTTCCACGAACAGATTTTATGATCCGTTGATAAACAGGCGTCGGCACGTACTGCTTCACGATCTTTTGCCACCCATCTGGCCCAATCAATCCCTTCACCATGCTGGAGCTGATTTCCGAAATGTCCCTGGGCGGAATCAGAAAAAGCGTGGTGACATTGGGATTCAGGTCGCCATTGATATTCCGCATTCCTCGCTCGTACTCATAGTCACTCCCGGAGCGAATCCCGCGCAGGATGTAATTCGCCCCCATGCTCTCGGCATAGCGGATCAGGAATTGGTGACTGAAAGCCTCCACCACGATATTCGGGAAAGCGCGCGTGGACTCTTTGACCATTTTCAACCTCTCCTCCAACGGAAAAGTAAACTTCTTGTCCGGGTTGATGCCGATCGCGACGATGAATTGGTCGAACATTAGAGCCCCTTGCTCAATCATCCAGAGGTGACCGAGGGTGAGAGGATCAAAGCTGCCAGCATAAACGCCAATCCGCCGCTGGTGTGCTTTATGCGCGCTCGTTTTCATGCCGGAAAAGGTGTGAGCTGATTTCAGCCCAAGTTTCCGGCCTGAGTATGCCGCTCTCCCTGCCCTCCGTCCATGCCTTTTCTGACGGATGCCTCAGCCGTAGCGGCCCTCGATATACTCTGCCGTTTTGGGATTCTTCGGTGTAAGGAAAAGGTCCTCGGTGCGGCTGTGCTCCACCATTTCCCCCATGAGCATGAAAATGCACTCGTCGCTGGCGCGTCGCGCTTGGGCCATGTTATGCGTCACAATCAGGATTGTATAGCGGCCTCGCAAGGCAAACATCAGTTCCTCGATCGCGCGTGTGGCTTCCACATCTAGCGCCGAGCACGGTTCGTCCATCAGGATTATTTCGGGCTTTAAAGGAAGCAACCGCGCAATGCAGAGCTTCTGTTGCTGCTCGAGCTGCAACGTGGTTGCTTTGGCATCCAGCCTGTCCTTCAAATCCTTCCAAAGGCCCACTTCAGTAAGCGCCTTTTCCACCTCTTCATCCAGGGTCCGCTTGTTCAACTGCTTGGGTTCAGTATGGATACGCAGTCCGAATATCACGTTTTCGTAAACCGAAATCGGCATCGGATTTGGCCGCTGAAAAACCATCCCCACGCGCCGCCGCAGCTCGATCAGCGACACATCCTGGTCATAAATATTTTTACCCAGCAGCTCGATTACGCCGGCATTGCGCACGTAATCCCAGCGCTCATTAATGCGATTGAAGCACCGCAAGAGCGTAGTCTTGCCACAGCCGGACGGGCCGATGAGGGAGGTAATCAGCCCATGCCTGATTTCGGTGCTGACATTTTTTAGCGCTTGGAATTGCCCATACCAGAGGCAAACTTCCTTGGCCCTAATCGCGATTTTGCAAGGGTCGCTCATCCGAACACTCCATTCACGTAATCGAAGGTGCGCTGGTCTTTTGGTTTTTGGCCAAAAGCCACGTCCGTTGGGCTATGCTCAACCAATTCGCTCGCCATCAGAAAAAGCGTATTATCGGATAGCCTGCGGGCCTGCTGCACCAGGTTAGTCACCAACATAATTGTCATGCTTTTGCGCAGTTCCTTCAGCACTTCTTCGATCCGCATCGTCGTTACCGGATCAATCGCAATCGAAAACTCATCCAGGCACAGAATTTCTGGAGACAAAGACAATGCCCGTGCCAGCGTCAGGCGCTGCTGCTGCCCTCCGGAAAGGCGGGTCCCCAGCATGCCCAGGCGATCCTTCACCTCATCCCAGAGCACCGACTGTCGCAGGCAGCGCTCCACAATTTCATCCAGGGCAGACTTTGCTGTGATACCCATGCGCCGCGGTGCATACACCACGTTTTCATAGATGGTCATCGGCAATCCGACGGGCAGAGGGAAAACCATTCCGATCCGCCTGCGAAGGTCATTGGGGTTTTTGATGTCCGCTATGTTTTGCCCATTGATGAACACCTCGCCTGTGAAGCGCGCGCCGTCTACAAAATCCAGCGTTCGGTTCAGGATTTTGAGCAAGGTCGTCTTCCCTGAATTCGCAGGACCGATGATCCCGAGCACCGAGTTTCGTGGCACGGTAAGGCTCAAATCGCGCAACACCCGCTTCCGCCCGTAAAACGCGGATACGTTCTTCAGCTCAATATGTGGCTTTTCGTTTGTCATAGCTGCTACCAGCGTTTCCGCCCGCGCAACCACACCCGCAAGGTGATCGCAAAGCTGTTGATGAAAAGGATCAGCAGGATCAAAACTGCCGCACAGCCGTATTTCATTTCGACCGGCATTCGCGAGATCTGGGTGAGTATGATGTGCAGGTGAGTCGACATCGCCATAAACGGTTCCTTCAGACTATAAGGAAATACCTTATCCAAACCACTGTCGGCGATGTACTTGAACGTTGTCGCCCCGGTGAAAAGAATCGGCGCCGTCTCCCCTGCAGCCCTTGAGACCACCAAAATAAACCCGGTCAGAATCCCGCTCAGTGAATTGGGTAGGACAATCGTCCGGATCGTTTGCCACCGGCTGGCTCCCAGGTTCCAGCACGCCTCGCGGAATGACTGCGGCACGGCCCCAAGCGCCTCCCGGGTGCTGGCAATAATGACTGGCAGGTTCATCACTGCCACCGTCAAGGATGCCGTGAGCAATCCCGCCTGCCACTTCGTGTCATCGTTGTTCGGGTCCGCAAAAACTCGGTTAATTCCCGGCAGCATCACTAACACAAACGCGCCCAGCCCAAAGAGACCATGCACGATGCTCGGCACGCCCGCGAGGGTGGTTACAGTGATGCTGATGATTCTGTTAACCCAGCCTTCTCGGGCATACTCATTCAAATAAATCCCGGCGAGGATTCCCACCGGTGCCACAAAGCAAAGCGAGCCCACCACGAGATAAAACGTGCCGATCAACGGAGCCCAAATCCCCCCCTTTTTGCCGTTCTCGATCGGATTGTCCCATAGATAATGCGGCGAGAGCGCTGGCCAGGCCTTCTCGAAAATATAAATCAGGATCGCCACCAAGGGGATGATGAGCAGTACGCAGAAACCGAACATGATCCACCTGTTTCGCACCGCCGCCCGGCTCCGCCGCCGTTCATAATCGGTCGTCGCGAATGGATTGGATGGGTTCACTGCTTCCTGCAAAGTTGTGGCATTGCTGCTCATCTTAGACCTTATTCGCTTTCTTCACTCCCTTTACGATCAAATCGGATCCCACGTTGATCGCACAAGTCATCATGAACAACACGATGCCCAGGACAAACAGCATCCGATAATGATCATCGCCAAAAACGGTCTCACCCATCTCGGCAGCAATCGTCGCTGTCATGGTCCGCACGGGGTCAGTCAATACTTCCGGGATACGGTTGTTATGTCCAGTGGCGAGCAGGACCGCCATCGTTTCGCCAATGGCCCGTCCTAAACCAAGCATGCAGGCCGCCAGCAAACCATTCCGTGCCGCCGGAAATAATACCCGGCGTACCGTCTCCCACGGATTGGCGCCCAGCGCGAGCGCTGCCTCGCGGAAGGAATCCGGCACCGCTCGCAAAGCATCTTCGGCGAGCGACACAATCACCGGAACGCTCATCAAGGCCAGGATAATACCACCGGTCAGCAGATTCGTTCCTTGGGCCGCCCCTGTGTCCGCCCTCGCAAGATGCAGAAAGACCATGGTGTGCCCCCACCAACTCCCGGCCTCAGCCGTGAATACCCATTTAACAATCGGGCCAAGCACCATCAAGCCAATGAAGCCCCAAACAATGGAAGGGATGGCCGCCAGGAGTTCGATCACGACCTTCAGCGTTTCTTTCACCTTCCCCTTTGCAAATTCCGATATGTAAACCGCCGCCCCTAAACCCACCGGCACCGCAATGATTAACGATATAAAGGTGGTCGTGAATGTCCCCACCAGCAGCGCTAGCGCCCCATAGCTTGCTGCATTATCACCTGCTGGATTCGGAATCCAGCGGGGGCTCGTGAAGAAATGCACCCAATCCACTTTCGGGATCATCGGGGCCGCTTCTTTGAAGATAAATATGAAGATCGCGATGATCCCTATGATGCTGCTCCATCCGCAGATCCGAATCAGCCATTCGATCGGTTTTTCCAGGTAATCAAAGATCCGCAGGAATTTCCCTGCCGCCGAGCGCGCATGGCGCACCTGCTTCTCCGGAGGAGGGGTGCCGCTAACTTCGCCCTTGGCGATAAATTGCGTCACACTCTCGTAGGCGGAACTGCTTTCGGAGTTAGGAGGAGCAACTTTCATATCATCTTTAATTCACCGGCATCACTGGTTAACAGGGAACCTGATTCTCTTGCTCCGGTCGTCTCTCCTCCCTCTTGGGGAGGAGAGCGCAGATCACGTTGAGAACGATCGAACTCGGTTCTTCAACTCTAGTGCAGCGGCACAAAACCTACTTTCTCGACAATTTTCTGGCCCTCAGGCGTTAGGGTCCAATCGATGTAAGCTTTGACTTCACCGGTCGGTTCTCCAGCCGTGTAAAGGTAAAGCTTCCTGGAAATCGGATACTTCCCGCTTCGGGCTACTTCGATCCCTGGCTCCACGCCGGGCTCGCCCTTTTTGCTGGAAACCTTGAGCCAATTCACGTCCGGAGTTTTATAGCCCATGCCGCTATAACCAATGCCAGTGGACGTCTTCACGACCTGCTCAACCACCTCGGCTGAACCGTTCATCTCGCTGATGCCGCCACGAAACTCTCTCTGCTTCCCATCCTTCTTCCCGCAGATGTGTTCGCGGAAATAGTCATAAGTCCCGGAATTGTTTTGCCGCCCAAAAAGCGTAATTTTTCCCTTCATGGCCGGGTTAATCTGATCCCACTCGGTAATGGTGCCTCCCTCGGCAAAGATCTCACGCAGCTCTTCAACCGAGATTTCCTTAATCGGGTTCTTTGGGTTTGCGTAAACCGCCAGCGCATCATAGCAGACCGCCACTTCCTTTGCTTCCTTCCCCGTGGCTTTCACCTTTTCAGCTTCTTCCTTTTTGATTTCGCGAGAAGCATCGCAGATGTCGCATGTTCCATTCTGAAGCGCCGCAAAGCCCGTCCCTGTCCCGCCTCCTTTTACGTTCACTATTACACCCGGCTTCACCTTGCGATAAGCCTCGGCCCACGCACCGGCCAGTTCCACCAGCGTGTCCGACCCCGCTACCCGTATCTCGACCTTTTTTGGCGCAGCCTCCGCGGAGGGTACGAGTGGATTTCCTCCGCTGCTGGAAGAGGAAGTGCTCTCCGTTTTACTGCAACTCGTCAGGGACATGCATGCCGCAATCCCAAGCGCTATTGTTATGGGTATCGATGTTCTTCTTTGTGTTCTCATATTTGTTTAGGTGTTAATCCACTTTGTCTCCAACAATGGCTTCAACAAGCTTCTGGAGATTTTGTTTGATGAATTGATAGGCCTGTTCATAGGCCGCGCGAACCTCCTCGACTGACCCTTGCGCCTGCGAGGGATCATTCAAGGTCCAATCCAGGGTCACTGTTTTGGTGGGTGGCGATGGAAATACCTTCCGGGCTTCTGGATCCAGCGCCACAATGATTTGGTAATGTTCCAGGTTGGGCACCTGTTCGATCGATTTCGACGCCTGCATGGCCGTCTCGATTCCCTTCTTAGCCAGAAAATCCACCGTTCGCGGATCCATTGGCTGAGGACGCAGGCCCGCGCTGTTGAAAACCAGGTTCGTGGTTTGGAGAGAACGCGCAATCGCCTCTGCCATTTGACTTCGGCAGGAGTTGTGGCGATCGACAAACAAAATGCGCAATACCTCCGTGCCCTTGTGCTTGCTGTACTCGCCGGTGCACATATAGAGGACTTCTTCACAAATGTTCTTGGCCTGGTCAGACACACGCTCGTAGCGCCGGGCAATGGTCAGCAGCGGGGTCAGCGCTTCTAGCGGGATTAGCCCCTTCTCCCGGGCTGTCATCAAGTCCGCATTAATGTCATTGCGCAAGTCATCCACCTTTTCCTCCGTGATCATCGTAGCTCCTGCCAGGTCCGCATTCTGATTCACGAATGCCTTGATCGCATCCTGCAGCATGGGGATGGATAAATTCGCGATCTCCACAAACTTATCGAATGGAATCTTTAACTCGGCCGTGTTCAGCTTCAGGACCTGGCGCGCGATGCTTTCCGCGTAATCCCCAATCCGCTCCAGTTCCGCATTAATCTTGATCGTTGCGTAAACAAAACGCAGGTGCCCCGCGACGGGTTGTTGCCGCACCAGGAATTCCAGGCAAAGACGGTCAATTTCCTTTTCCAGCTCATCGATGTTCTTATCCCGCAAAATCACGGAATAAGCGCTTTGCAGATCTCGGTTCAGGAAGGCCTTTAGGCTTTTCCGCAGCGCTGCTTCCGCCAATCCGCACATTTCCAGCACCTTGCCCCGGATGAGGTTGATGTCCCGCTGCAAACTTTCTTCCAAATGGGTGGCCATAGTTTTTGTTTCCTCAGCAACCTAGAAGACGCGTGTTACGGACAAAGGACGCCTTTGTGACAAGTGAGTGACAGTTTCCCTGCAAATGTCCGAAAAATGATTAAACTCTTCCTGCCTGCAAATTCACCGTGGCATCAGGAGCAAAATCAGCAGCACCATGGTGACCTTTTGCAAAAGGTTCCGTCCGCCGGCTTTTTTCCACTGGGCTTCCCGCCATTCCGACGGCGTCACCCCCAGGTATTTCTTGAACATCTGATTAAACAAACCCAGGTGCCGATACCCGCTCTCGAAAGCCACGTGTGTTATTTTGGCATCCGTTTCCAACAAAAGCTGCCGGGCCTTCAACAGCCGGAGCTCCGTTTGGCGTGTTCGCATCGTGGATCCGAAATGCTTGCGAAACATTCGACTGAGATGCCGCGTGCTGCATCCGCACAGGAGCGCGAGTTGGTCGGGCGACTGTTTCACCAATTCACCATCCGGCATTTGTTCAATTAGATCCTTGAACCTCTGCTCGGCCGAGCCGCTGAAGATGGTTGGGCCCTTGTGCTTCTCCATTTCTTCGGAAAACGCCAGCGCCGCGATATTCATCATCTGGGTGCGCCGCACAAAAGTGCTCTCCCCTTCCCCCGACTCCACCATCAGCCTGAAAATTTGAGCCAGCGGTTCGTCGGGAGCCACGATTCGGATCTTGCTGCCCGCTCGCGTTGCTACCTTGTCCAGGTAATGCTCCTCCGAGACAGTCAGGAACGCAGTCACCAGCTCGGGACAAAAATGAAAATAGTGCAATTGCGCGGTCCCCAGTTGGCTGACCCGAATTACCCCTTGCACATCCGGGGGAACAACCAACACACCATCTGAATGAATTTCTTCCGCTAAGTTTTTTCCCAACCAATAAGCCACTCCCCTGGCCAGTCGCAGAAACAGCCAGCCTGCACCCTCCTCCCGCCATTCCAATCCAGCCCCCAGCTTCATCTCCCCCAGAACCAAATGCCGCTGAAATTTCATATCTCATGGCAGCGTGCAACAGCACTGTTACGAGAAGGTGGCAGGATTGAGACATTTCAGACACGATTGTGTGACAGGAGCCAGCACCACAACTCCTCTTACTTGCGTTTTTGCGACCTCGGCGGCTTTGCGTTTCCAACTGGAAGACACCGAACGCTTGGAACTCCCCGGGATCCTGTTTTAAAAATTAAGATGCCTCCCGCTTTCGCTAACAAAGGTTGAAGGATAGCACGGCCAAACCACGACCACTGAGCGCCCAACCTAACAGTTGGGCTTCGGGAAGGGCTCTCCCGCTTTGCCCTTCGAGTTCGTGTGCACTGCAAATCCCGCCTCATCCACCGCGGGCACCTGGCACTGGCTCCAATATTCATGAATCGATTTCACCAAAGACCCTAGCTGCGCGGAGCTGCTTGGTTTGGTAAAAAATGAACTGGCACCCAGCAGGTAGGCATGGCGTACGTCATCCGGATCACAAGAACTGGAGAGCATCACCACCGGGATGATGGAAAGTGCGGGATTCTTTTTAATAAAATTCAGCAGATCAAAACCATTCCCCGGCGACATTTTCAGATCCGTGATAATATACGAGGGGAATTGAAAGTCTTCCCGGTTTCTGTATTTACCCAAACCTTGAATGTACGCAATAGCTTCATCCCCATTGGTGATTGCGTGGATCTGGTAATGGGGACCAAGCGCGTGAAATGCTTTCTCCAGAAAAAAGCGATCATCCTCGTCGTCATCCACGATCAGCAGGGAAAACTTTTGCGCTTTCATGCCACGAAAATGTACACCTACTCAATCTTCAGGTAAACCGACCGTTCCAGATTTTAGCCCTGGCAGCGTGATGGGCAAGGTAGGGGATCTTTTAGGTTGCAAGTATTCCAATG
>JAQGOV010000386.1 GCA_028293425.1 Verrucomicrobiales bacterium | reverse complement strand
CTGTGCGGTCAGGAGGGAAAAAAGTATGCGCGGAAAGTTTTACTATTTCCGTTGGTTGTCCGCAGAGCGGGACCTTGGGTAGACGCAGAATGGGATCAGGCATCCTCACCCCTTTTGTCCCCTCTCCTTGGCAAACGGCACAAAGGGGAGGGGAAACGATTTTTGTGGATGTTTAACCCAGGGCTGCGCGCCGGTGCGGCGCTGACCTTGGGCTAAGGAATTCTTGTCCCTTCAGGACTGCAGAGTGCGCTGGCGCGGGAGGAAAAGTGTTTGAAGCAGATGACATTCCCGCATTGTCCTTTCGGTGGTAGCTTTCACAGAAGTCATCATGAGCCGGTGCTCACCACAGGGGATGAAACTGAAAACGCAACATAAGGGAGGGGGATGCTCACAGAAGCACACAAAGGTAACAAAGAAAAGAATGGCCGATGACGAGCGTTTACAGCCACGCGATGCTTTCTCCCAAATCCCCTTTCGCGGAGATTATTTTGAGCGCCTTGTCCCCAGTACTGGTGACTGGCGGGGGACAGGCATTCGGGTATTCTGGAGTCGTGTTTAGGATGTGTCGGGTTCTCAGATACATCCTGTGTGTGAAAAGGCCGGATGAGTGTCCGGCCCTTCTCTTTTTTAGGGAGCCTTTTCCATTATCTCCGGGAACCTGATTGCTTTAGGAAGTGTTCCCGAAAATAAGCCCATTCCAAGCCGGAGGTTTCCCAATAAATTATTGTGGTTTGAGCACGCAATTTCGGCTGTCGCCGGATGCGGCCAAGTGCGCTTGCATGGTGGAGGTGGACATCTGCTGGGCGCTACCGTCCACGAGGACCAGGTTTCCGGCGTTTACATGAATGGAGCTGTCCCAGCGCGGATCATCCGTGCCGGGCGCGAGGGTGGTGACGCCGCTGGTGATTTTCGCAGGCATGCAGCCCTGGTTATCTGTCCCAAGAACGTTCCGATCCATGGCCAAGTGCATCAGTGGCTTTTGAGGATTCATCCCAGTGCCAACGGCATAGCTGACGGCATTGTTCTTCAGAGTGCGCAACCCGTTGGGATTCGAACTGAAGTCTGCAGCGGCCTGCTTCCCGGGGTCACTTGGGCAAATGAGGATTTTGGGCGTGGATAATTCATTGGAGAGAATAATGAGGTGTTCCCAGGTTTGATTAATGGTTTGGGTGCCGCCTTCCACGGGATCGATCTGGACAGAAAAACGGTCCTCGTTGTCATTGGCCCAAAGGTTAAAGGACAAGCCGACCTGCCGCAGGTTGCTGGTACACTTCACGCGGGCAGCCTTGGCTTTGGCCTTGGCCAGCGCAGGAAGGAGCAGCGCGGCCAGAATGGCAATAATCGCGATGACCACCAGGAGCTCAATCAAGGTAAAGGCTTTTTGGAACCGAGGGTGCTGCCCAATTTTCATATCAATCTCAGACGGCTCTTTATAGAGTTTCTCTTCAAGAAAGTTGTAAATGAACGATAATTAGGTAGGATACGGCAGTTTCACCGATGACTTCCCGCATTGGAAAAGCCTTGCTTTGCGTGCTCGCCATTTGTTTGGTCGAGTGCGGCGGGGTTGTCCTTGGAGCTTCTTTCAATGAGCCTGGGGTGTCAGGTCAACTTTCTTTGATTCGGTCTAACAACGGAGTGGTGCGCATCACTTATCAAGGACAGACCAACTTCCAATACATCATCCAGGCCTCGAGCAATCTGGTAAACTGGTCTGCAATTTCAACCAACGTGGTGAGCAGTGGCCCGATCTCCTTCCTGGATAATCCCGCCACCAATCTTCCTCGCCGATTTTACTCGGCGACGACTCTGAAAACACCCATGTTTTACTATGGAACCACGACTGGAAATGAAGCAGGGAAATTTCTCCTGATGATTCGGACGAATAATGTGGGGACCCTTTTTGCCTTGAACACGGCTCGGAACCGCGGGGAACGAATGCTCACGATGCCATTCGACTCTGACGGTCGTTTCTGCGGCCCGTTGTTCGCCTCTGCATCCGGGTGTCTTCAGGTGAGTGCGACCAACGTCACCGGCACCTATACCAACACTTCCAACCAAACGGGCTCGATATCGGGAACAAACCGTTACAATTTTGGCGGCTTTCGAAACGCAGCTGGACTTTACACAGCTGCTTTCAGCGGTGCGGGTGTCTGCCCCGGCACAGTCCAAGCATTGGTTTCGGCTGATGGTGCGATGTTTTTCTACGTGGCAAGCACGAGCGGCGCGTATACCGATGCAGCAGTTGCCCAGGCAATGAGTGGAAATGGTAGCTTTGGCGATCCCAACCCACCGGCAAACAGTATTCACATCACTGGATCTCTGAGCGCGAACAGTGCCACTATTTCCGGCAGTTACATTCATGCCTGCCCGGACAGAGCCGGTGCGGGTGCTTTGTCCATGTCGAGGCCTGAGAAGGTATTTTGATGCTGAGACGGGACCTTCGTGCCGGGTTCGAGCGCTTCCGTGCCTTTTATAAGCTTTCTTTCATTTAAGGGGCACAAAAACGCTTTAACCAGCAACTTCCAATTGACGAAACGCCGCCTGGAGATATGCTTTCCGCTCACGGTTGTGGGTGCGGATTTATTGTTCGTCTTCGGCAGTGGTTTATCAGCCCTTGTCAGCTTAACAACCGTGTTGTGGCATCGGCCAAAGGTTTTTCATGCTAATTATTCGAGATCTCAAGATGAGTCTCGGAGGGCGGACGCTCTTCGAGAATGCCTCCTTTTCCGTCAATTATGGGGACCGCGTTGCTTTGGTTGGGCCTAACGGCGCCGGCAAGTCCACCCTGTTCTCGATCATTCTTAAGCAAAAAGAACCGGATACCGGCGTGGTCGAGCGCGATGAGTGGACCATGGTCGGTTACCTCCCACAGGAGGCTGAGTCGATTGGCGAGGAATCGGTCATGGACGTGGCTACCGGGCGGGTGGACGAGCTGCCCAGACTTGAAAAGCGCCTGCACGAGTTGGAAGCCGCTGGGGATGTTGCATGCCCGGAATACCTGGAAGCCCATGCGAAGCATGATGCGCTGAACGATTCCCAGGCTGAGATTAAAGCGAAGAAGATGTTGCGCGGATTGGGTTTCCGTGAAACCGATTTCGATCGGCCAGCCAGGGAGATGAGCGGTGGATGGATTATGCGTGCACGCCTGGCCCGGCTGCTCGTGATGGAGCCGGACCTGCTGCTGCTTGACTAACCGACGAACCAGTTGGATTTGCTGGCGTTGCTTTGGCTTCAAAACTATCTCAAGAAATATTCCGGCGCTGTGCTGGTCATTTCCCATGATCGCCAGTTCATGGATGAAATTGTGACCCAGGTGCAGGAAATTTCAGAGA
>JAQGOV010000109.1 GCA_028293425.1 Verrucomicrobiales bacterium | reverse complement strand
ATAGGACTCCCCGGACCAGGCACGCGCCCGATCACGTCATCCCAGAACTCCTGCTTAAGGGACAGAATGCTCTTCTCGTACTCGGCCACCGAAGCCGTTTTGAGTCGTTGCCAAACAAATTCTTCCCGGACGCGTTCACAGGACCGCAGGAGCCTTTGCGTGTGTTCCACCAACTCCTGCACTTGCCTTTTCTGGCGTTCCTCGGTGACAGACGCGTCCGCCGCCTCAGCGAGGGCGGCTGAAGGCATATCCTTCTGAATCTTAACAATTCCAAGGCCTGCCAGAAAATTTTGAAGAGAAAACAATGCTCCGGGTCCAACGGTACGTCCTTCGTTGCCGCTGATAACCTGAAACCTCTCACCAAAACCTTTCGCAAGCTCTTTGGCGCGTACAAGTTCGGTTTCAACGACATTAACATCGGGGGTGCTAATTTTTCCCGGCGCCGCGCCAGACCGGCCGGCGCGGGGTGGCGGAGGTCCCGAAATCCTGGGTGCTTCACTGTGCTCCACGATGAGCGCCCGCGGCGCGATTAAAGAGGCAATTTCAGCATCCCCGAATTCCCGGAGGAGTCCGAAAACGTTTCGATAAATCGGCTCTTGCCAAAGCTGTTCCCGGCTGCCGAAGTACCCACTCACCAGGGCTGATTGCACCCGGTTATCCAAGGCTGCGGCATAAAAGGCGATTAAGCCGCCTTCGCCATATCCCGCCACACCCATCGGCAGAGACCCGCCTCCGAATCGGGAGAGCGCATCCAGGGCAGCCGAAACTTTTTCTACTTCATACCCGATGATATGGCGCCCCATCTCGTAGGCCTGGCGGTAAATCCATTCACGATGTGGCTGGTTGGTAAATCGTTTCAGTTTTTCGCTTCCAGACCAGGTGTCAGCGCGACTGATGAGGGTGGGAACAAGGACAGCGCAGTTGTTATTTGCCAGAACTCGCGCGAATTGGCTTTCTGGAGAAATGCCCGGAGCCAAGCCAGCCAGCATTTCCGGCGTTTGGTCTGCGTCGGGTAGGACAACGACCTTGGCAGCTATGGCCTGCTTCGGCTGCAGGAGCAAACCTTCGCCATGCACATCATCCAATACCTCCCAGCGCACCGCATAAACCAGGTAACGTTCGGTTTCCGCGACTTTGGCGGACCTGGCAGCGGTACTCACATACTCAAGCACTGAGTTTGTGACCCGTGGATCAACCGCGCCTATCATGGCGCGCAGATGCTCTCGGTTGGGCTGAATGGAGTTCTCGTAAGCTGCCGCAGAGCCGAGGTCTCTCTTCCAGAATTTCGCACGACCGGCCACAGATTCCGCAGTCAATTTCGCGAGATGTTTGTCGATGCCACTGACCATCTGCGCGGAAAGGTCACCCTGGACCCGGAGCGGCGTTGTTCCCGCGAGACCAGAAGCTTCCTGGGCAAAGCCACAAGCAGTTGAAAGCAGCAAGGCAAGAAGATAGAGCGCGCAAACTCTGAGCATGCAAAACATCATTCGCCAGCCGGGAAGTGCTGTCCAGAAAATCCAAGGCAAAGAATTCAGGCTGCTCGTTTGACCACCCAGCGCACAGTCCGTTCCATGACCATTGGGGAAGCCAAAATGCTGATATGACCGTGCCGCAGCCTCCAAATTTCCGGGCGACCCCAAGCTTCCCATAACTCTTCGATCGTTTCCACGCCAGCGAACAGATCAAACTTCGATTCAATCATCAGAATATGCTTGAGGCCAGAGACCGGGCGGTAGGAGATGAGGTTAAAAGGATCGAGCGGCAGGGGAACCTGCGCCAAACTTTGGCGCACCGGCTCACAAAAAGGCAAGTCCTGGATAGCGCGGTCCATGCGCACGACCGGTGACATGAGGACCGCAAATTTCGTCGCGGGTTCATGACAGGAGACCAGCCCACCCAACCACGCCCCAAGGGAAATTCCCCACAACCCCACAGAAGGCGAGCCCTCTTTCGCAAGCCATTCCATAACACCACGAATGTCGGAGGTGGCCTGATAAGTGGCCTCCACCATACGATGCAAATTGTGGGAGATAAAGTTGCGAATCGCGCCATTCTCTGCCGGTTTACGCCTGGCGTGGTAAGGCAGTTCGATCATGGCAACATTGATTCCTGCGCGAACCAGGCGCCAGGCAAGGAGCGGAAATTGATAATAATACCCCAGCTCCCCATTCCATCCATGGAGCAGCACAACCGAAGGACGAGTTCTCCAGCATTTGCCAGCACGGAATAACTTTCCGTACACCAAGTTATTTTCCGCCCAAGGGGTTGAGACCGCGGACTTGAATCGAAATTCACGCGCATTAAAAAAGTAGAAGTCCGCCGGAGCTTCGACCGGACGAGACAAAAACTCAGACTCCTTGAGCAGCGCGGCCGCTTCCTCCGCCCCGTGTTCACCCACCGGCGATTGGGCCGAATTCATAACGGCTCCCATGGCCCATCGGTCAAGAGGCTCTGTTATAAATCGAAACATTTCGGTTCAAATATACACTGCCCTGTTCCTCCTAATAACCGTATCCTGCCATTGGTTCCGGATCCTCAGAGCCAAGCCCGAAGTTTTTCCTGATATTTATTATAAATAAAGCCCAGGACAAGCAACACCACTCCCAAGCCCATAAAGCTTAGAATCCGGTAGATGGTTTCCAGCTTCCATACGTCAAAGAAGATTACCCTGCCGAGAGCGAGGCCGAGAATGGCCAAACCTGCCCACCGGTAATTGCGTTCTCCCAAAAGGAAACCAGTCCCAAACAGAAGGAGAGCCAGGAAACCCCAGGCTACCGTGAGGTAAAAACCTCCAGCATGGAGCATGACCCATTTTGAGAGGAGCAACCAAAGGGTGGCTGCTCCCAGAACGATGCTCATCCACTGAAATGACCGCGGCACATTAAACCTTGCGGGGTAGCGTTTTGTGAGCTGTTGCTCCCCCAACAAAAGCAAGATACCCAGCAAATTTGGCCAATATGCGATCGATTCACTCCAGAACTGCACCCAAAGAACAAGAAAACCGACTGCCGTGTAACAGCCCCCAAAGAGCAACCCGCCACGTTTTTGCGCCAAGCCGCCACCGAGGAACAAGAAAGCTCCCAGCAAGTTTAGAACCCAGAACCGCTCCCGACCGGGAACGAATTCGAAGACCCAGCCAAGCGACAGCCCAAAGGCAGCCCAAAGGTAGAACGTCGTGATCACCTGGAGTCCTTCCCGTGTGGCTTCAGGAGCCTGGCATCGCCCAACCAAAACCTTTTTACCATACCAAGCAAGGGCGAGGAAGGAACCGATTGGCACCAGGCTTTGGAGGTCGCCCGAAGCGGGGTAGCCATGGGAAAACCCAATTGCCCGAAGGAACTCCACCGAGCTCGCCAGAAGAAACATCTGCGCGGCGCACGCCACAAACCAGGCGCGAGTGATAATTCCATAAACCGTAAGCCCAAGCGCTAAAGCACTGGTGAGCATGAGCCAGGTGGGAGCGCTCACGTGCGGCTTGAGACCGCAGTAAACCAGCCCAACAAACGTCAGCCCGTAAATCAGTTGCAAGAACTGGCTAAAGCGAAGTGGCATCGACAACCGCTTCTGCCGCTGCCACCAATGCGTGAGAAAAAGCGTGACCGCACCGACCAGCAGCGGATTCCACCATGGCCAGGGTTGACTCGTTTCCACCCAGAAAAGCCGTGTCGACAGGTGAGTGAGACCAAGGGCCTGGCTGGCCACAATAAAAAGCTGGCCGGTGAGCGTGAATTCCTTCGCGGAAAAAGCATAAAAGGATAAAGTTAGGAGAAGGCCTTCTAGAGCCAACAGAGCCGCTCGATATTGCACAGGGCAGAACACCCAAGTGGTTTGGAAAAGAACCAATGAGCCTGCCGCCGCGAAGAAAGCTCGGCTGTAATTGTTGGTCTTTAGTGAGGGCCAGTCCTGTGGCTGTTTCACCAGATTATTGACCATGAGCAACGCACTCACTCCACATCCAAGGTAAAGATCGGTGTGGTCGCCGCGGTCTAATGAAAAGAGGGTCCAGAGCGCTGCCAGGCCACCGCTGGCAAGCGCCCCGGCAAACATAATGCGGCTTCGCAGGAGGTTACTTAAAACGAAGAGTGCTACGCTTTCGACCGCAAGGACCAAACCGAGTTTCAAACCGGTGTAGTAGCTAATAAAACCCAAGGTCAGCAGCAGCAAGCCTTGCGTGAGATAGGCATTGGGCGAAAGCCGGTCCGGCTTTAAAACCCGGCTCGCGGCCACGGCCAACCCGAGCAGCACCAAACCATAGCCAATCGCAAATTTCCAGAAGCCGCCCTGTTGCACCTGGATCATCGTAAGGAGAAACAAAGCAAAAAAGGCTCCGTTGTTCAGAGATAAAAAAAGGGCGCGATTGCGTCCCCGAAAATGTTCATGACGGGAGAGAAAGACCGCGGCATTGAAGATGACCCAATAGCAAATGAGGAAGTAAACACCGGTCCAAAGGCCTTCCGCCGGCGACGCCCATCGCCAGGCGCCTTGGTGATTGAATCGCCAG
>JAQGOV010000726.1 GCA_028293425.1 Verrucomicrobiales bacterium | reverse complement strand
GAACAGCGAAATGCTCCGCAAGCACGGACTGATCGCCAAGGGCCATTGCACCATGAAGCAGCACGTCTGCATGTCGGACGCCGAGGCCGAGCGGCTACAGGCGGCGCTCAAGGACGAGGGCGACAAGTACGCCATCACCATTCGGCGCGGCAAGGTGGTCTCGGTCTATAGGGCTGTCAGCCAGTCCAAGCGATCAATGGGCGCCAAGATGTTCCAGCAGTCCAAGAGCGACCTGATGGACTTCGTTGGGGATCTGCTCGGGGTCGATCCTGAGACCATCGGCAGGCAGGAGCAGGCAGCGTGAACCAGCGGCAGCCGCGCCAAGAGGACCCGGCCTTCCTCGCCTATGTGCGAACGCTTCCGTGCCTCGTGTGCGCTCGCCCTGGTCCAAACGACCCGGCGCACATCCGATCTGCGGCGCCGCTCTATGGCAAGCGCTACACCGGCAAGGGTGAGAAGCCCGACGACAAGTGGGTGCTGCCGCTGTGCCGCCCGCACCACAACGCCCAGCACCGCGAAAGCGAATTGGGCTGGTGGGCGGGCATGGGCATCCCCGACCCGTTCGCCGTAGCCGAGGCGCTGTATGCCGCCCGCCCTGGTGCGTCGAAACCCCGCGTCGAGCGCCCGCGTAAGCCGAAGCTCCGAACGCGCCTGCCACCTGAGCAGCGCCGCCCTATCGTCGGCAGAACAGAGATTCAGTCGCCGGGCTTCGACAAGTCCCGCTCCCGAAAAATGAATGGAAAGGTGGTCGCCAGATGACCAGCAAGGACGACGAGCCGCGAATGGATTTCATGAAGGCCCTGGACGCATTCATCGATGAATTCGCCAAAGACCCCGGCATAAGTTGGGAAGAGGCAATCGAGGTCATGGAAATCAAGATTTCGCATATGCGCGAGGAACTGCGGAGGAACAAATGACCCGCAAGAATCCTGTTCTCGGCCCCAAAGTCCTTTCCGTCCAAAGCCCCGTTAAGGTGCTCCACGGATATGCGGTGGTGAGTTACGGGGGCGATATCGTTCTCGGCTCCTTCGATGTCCTGAGGAAGGAAGTTCGGAGGCGCTACACAGATGCTGTTTGGACCGCACTCGACATGGAGGGCTACCGCATCATCCCCGTCACCATCGGTCCAAGATCATGACCGAGAACCTGATCATCTACGGCACCTTCATCCTGTGGCTGTTACTGTGGTTCGGCCTGCCGCTTCTGCTGAAGCAGAGGGGCATTCTATGACCATCAACACCGACGCCTCGGATATCCTTGCGAAGTATGCCCCAATCGCTAGGTGCGAACGACGGACCTTCACCAAGATAAAGCGAGGCCCCCGAGCGGTCCAGTGGTGTTCGTGGTGTCAGAAGATGCTGAAACCCGGCGTTGCGTGCCCCGTCGCTGAGATTGTCGCCAACACAGTGGAACCGACGCTATGACCGAGACAGTGAGCGAGGACGTGCTGCTCCAATTGATCCGAGAATACGCCGACAAGCCGTCGAGCGTCACCTACAGTCTGGCGAACGAACTCCTCACGGCTCGCCGCGAACTGGCAGAGGCGAGGGAAGGACAAGATGCTGGCGTTGACTTCGTGCTCGACCGTCTCGCCAAGGCGCTCAAGCTCGATACCTACGACCCAAAGGACGGGACCGGCGAATGGGAAAGCGACGTTGTTGCTACCCTAGACGGCATCCTCCGCGCTGCAAAGGTAATAGCCACATGAAAGTCACGGACGAGATGGTCCAAGCTGGCCTCGACGCGAAACTGTCGTGGGGCGACTCCTCTCCGGAGGACACGATGAGGTCGATCCTTGAAGCCGCTCTTGGGGGAAAGGGCGCGATGAAGGGCGTCCACTATGAGATCACCGTCTGGAACAACACGAATGGCGACGTTGAAAAGTATGTCGCTGACGCCGACGAGAAACGGCTAGCCGAGCTCCGTGACTACTACGAGGACCAGCCTTGGTGTGAGGTCATAATCGACAGAGAATGGGAAGAGGAAGACGATGATGAGTGAGCGCGTCGCGCTACCTGACCGTGCCTATGGTGACGCTAAGCAGAACAAGGTCATCAACAATGTTCGCCCCGATCTTTTGCAGGCGACCATACGCGACTGGACAAAAGCGGGTTGGACGGTGGTTGGGCATCCGGTCGTCCCCGGTGATGTGGGGTACACCTTCACGCTTATGCTCATAAAGGAGCAAAAATGACCCTTCCCGCCGCGCCCTTCAACCTCAAAACCAGAGGAGCATGACACCGTGAGCGGCCCTCGCAGACAGTCACCAAATCCCCCGTGTTGGGAATGCGGTCGCGCGACAAAAACGTTCAAGGTGCAGGGATGGCAGAACGGCCGACCTATAGACAAGGGCTGGGCCACGGCTTGCTTCAACGTCGCCCACTGCCGTAGCGCAAATCGTGGCGGAGGCGAACAGCCATACCCAACCATGAACGAAGCCCGACAAGCCTATCGCAAGGAGCCAGCATGACCAACCCCGCAGGTACGATGGACGCGCCGACAGAGCTTTCGCCAAATGCTTGACGAGTGCGAGAACGAGATAAAGGGCTTCTCGCAGTTTCCCAGCCCGATGTCGGACGGTCCCGGAGCGGTGAGCGCGATGTACACCTCGTTTTCGTTTGCCGAGATTGCGGAGTTGTGCCGCACCGCCCTCTCCACCCCTTCTATCAGGGCCTCGACGGGGGAGCAATCTATCGGAGCGGCGCCACAGGGAACTGCGCCACCGCGCACGCCGTACACCCCCGAGGAATCGGCTCGGCTGCTTGCCGCCCTCACGCCACCGGCTACGAAGGTGGGGGTGCCAGACGAGATGGCCGACGCGGTGCGAAAGGCGGTGCAGCTTGCCGACGTAGCAAGCGACTGGAACCTGTACGAGGTCGAAATCGACGGTGCGATGGTAGGCATCTACGACCTCAAAAAGGAGTTCGAAGCCGCCCTCCAGAACACTCACCTATCCGATGGGGTGGGGAAATGACGGACGCCGACGAACCGAGCAATTTCGCTCTGGCATTGAGCGAGGCTGTTCAGGCTGGGGAAGCAATTGTACTCTACCCGGCTGACATCGACAGGCTCAGCGAATACGAGCGGCTTGTTCTACAGCGCGTGGCCCGCAAGAACAGCTATCACTGGAGCTACGAACTCGACACGGGCAAATGCGTCCTGACCAAAGACGTGTCGTGGTAGCCATGATCCCCCGCTTTAACGGCCTGATATTCACTGGGGTATGTATAGGACTGCTGGCGGTTGCGCTGATTGTCGGTGCGATCAATGAGATTTCCGCTGTCGTCGCTTGGGTATGGAAGGGGCTGGTGGGATGAGCAGCCGTCCGGCGATCATCCGGCAGAGAGACGTGACGCGCATCCTGAAGGGTGCGGCAGCGGCCGGCGTTCGCCTTGGCCTCGTCATTCGTGACGGGGAAGCTCGTTTCGTTCCCGTTGACGAGATTGAGGCCGTAGCAGCACCGTCGCCAATCGAGGCGTGGAGGGCGCAGCGCGATGCTCGTAAAGCTCATGGGCGTTCATAAGGTCAAGGCGAAGCTCGCCAACGGAGATCCCGCAACCTACTACTACGCTTGGCGCGGCGGCCCGCGGATCAAGGCAAAGCCCGACACTGACGCCTTTGTCATCGAGTTTGCGCGGCTGACCCGCTCCAGGCCGGAATCGGCCGGTAAGGGAACGGTCGGGGAGCTGATCCAGGCCTATGTCGCCAGCGAAGCCTATAAGGGCCGCAAGGACTCGACCCGCAAGGGGTACGACTGGGCGATCGACAGGATAGAGGCGGAATACCTCGACCTCCCGCTGAGCATCGTCAACGGCAAGGGGTTCCGCAAAGATGTACTGCGCTGGCGCGATGAGAACTTCGCGGAGACACCGCGCGCCGCCGACCTGATCGTGGCGGTGTTCGGAATGATCCTCGCCTTCGGCGTCGACCGAGAGGACATAGACCGTAACCCGCTCGAGAAAGTTTCGAAGCTGGCCGACAGCTCGCGCCGGGAGATGATCTGGACCGATGAGCAAGTCGCCAAATTCAAGGCTACAGCGCCCGCGCGCATGGTCTTGGCTATGGAACTGGCCAGATGGACGGGACAGCGCCAGGGCGACCTCCTGCGCCTGACATGGACGGCCTATGACGGGCAATACATTTCTCTCAGACAGGGGAAGACTGGCGCCAATGTCCGGGTGAGGGTCGTTGCGGAGCTTAAGGCGCTGCTGGACGCTCAGAAGCGCACGGCGGTGACCATTCTCACCAACCGGGAGGGCCGGCCCTATGCGAGCGGCTTTGGATCGTCGTGGGGGAAAGCGATGCGAGCGGCCGAGGTGACGGGCGTCACCTTCCATGATCTGCGGGGAACATTCATCACCCTGGCATCTCGGGACGGCGCATCGATCAAGGAAATTGCAGAGGTGTCGGGACACACCGAAAAGGATGCTGAGCGCATCATCAAAAAGCACTATCTGAAGACAGACGGGGCGATAACCAAGCTTGAGTTGGGGAACAAAACGAGGCGCAAATTGTAAAACGGCGGCTACCCTGTAAAATGGGCGCCGCCGCTAGGAGCCTGAAAGCCCCGGAATTGTTGGTCGGAGTGACAGGATTTGAACCTGCGACCCTTTGTCCCCCAGTCTGAGGGGCGCGGCGAATTCATTAGATAGACCATGACGTTACGACCGAGCGTTTTACAGGCGATGCCTATAGGGCGCATCATACCGCAACAGGAATTCGGAGACAGTGTAAAATGAAACTGATGCGTCGAGGAGGCAAGGCCAGCGTCTATCTCATCCGCTGTGAAGCGTACCTCAAGATCGGGGTGGCCGGGTACCGAGAGCATCGCCTTATGTCGTTGCAGGTCGGCAATCCGTTTGAATTGGAGATGATCGCCTACCGTGTGTTTGACAACGCCAAAATCGCTGATGCAGCGGAAGCGCTTTTGCACAAGCAGTTTGAGGCGGCGCGCCATCGTGGCGAATGGTTCGCAGTCCCCGATGAGGCAGCGATAGAGGCCCTACGCGCCATTTCGGTTGAGGACCTAACGAAGCCGTCGACCGTCACCATTGAGTGGATGCCTTACCGCGGCGCCTCGGGATATCTAGAGGAAGTGCCGCTGGAGTCGGTGCGATGACCGCTCATAACGGTCTGGTTCCAGGTTCGAGTCCTGGTGGGCCCACCAACGAAATCAATAACTTAGCATCGGATTTGCGGCGCGCTCTGGGGTTTATCGAACCTAAGTGGCCCGGCCGATGACGGATTTTGGGTTCACTGGAACAAGCGAAGGGACTACCTCTGCCCAGAGGAAGGCGTTCCGCAGTTTCCTCCCGACGAGTGGCATGACCAAGTTCCGGCACGGTGACTGCGTACACGCGGACTGCGATGCTCACGTCATCGTCCGCCAAGTCCTGCCCGCAGTGCCTATTCACGGGCACCCGCCGATCAAAGACGCGAAGCGAGCGAACTGCCCATTCGATACCATGTCCGACCCGCGCCCCTACCTGGACCGCAACCGCGACATCGCTTCCGAGTGTGACGAACTGCTGGCAATGCCGAAGGGACCGGAAACACCGCGCGGCGGGACTTGGTACACAATCCGGCACGCGCGAAGTCTGGGCAAGCCGGTGACGATATTCTGGCCTGACGGCAAGGTTGAGCGCGCCTAACCTACTAGGTGACATGGAAGGAATGGAAGATGGACGCGACTGACGACGAAATGGTTGCGGGGTATCGAGACGGAAGGGCCGATGATCGGGATACACTGCCCCTGACTCTGACTAACCGTTCTGCAGCCTATATCCACGGCTGGCTAAATGGACGCGACGACCGGCTGAAGCAGCCTCGGCAATCTGTTGCGGCGGCGCAGGCGCGGGCAGACGCCATTAAACGGTATGCCGAACGCGGGATCTACGCGGCCTAACCCCTTCTCTCGGGTATGGGGAGATATTTGGAGGAAACTACAGCCGTTCAACACAGACGCGCGCAACACCCGCCGGGATCATCCCAAGCTTTGCCGCGGCGGCTCGACTGAGGTCCAAGAAACGGCCTTTGATGTACGGCCCGCGGTCATTGATCCGAACCACCACCGACCGGCCGCGATAGGTAACGCGCAGCTTCGTGCCGAATGGCATTGACCGATGGGCTGCGGTCATTCCTCGCCCCGTAAAATGTTCCCCGTTGGCGGTGCGGTTGCCGCTCTCGGCGCCATAGTAGGATGCGCGGCCGCACATCTCCCCACCATGTGCCGGAATCGTAAAAAATACCACCGTTGCGCACGCCGCAATAACAGCAACTAGCGCAACTAGCGCAATAAGCCCGGTGCGCCATGCCATCAGTGCGTCTTCCAGAACGTCAGCCCGGCCGTGACCAGCCAGACAACGCCACCGAGAATTGCCGCGATGAAGAACCAGCCGATCTTGCTGGCGTAGCCCTCGGCGCCCTTGCGGATTTTACGCATGAAGACAAAGTCTGCCCTAGCCTCATCGATATGGTCGGGGCCGTCGATACGAAGCCCGGCGTCGCCAAGCTCCTCGCGGAGCACGGACCTGAGTTGGCCGAGCTGTTGAGGTGAAAACGTGTCAGCCAGCATCAATAGCTTGCCGACGTTTCCCGCTAGGTGTTGAGTATCCCCCTCCAGCAATTGAAGGCGTTCGGCGGTACTGCGCGCCGCTCGGCGGCGGTCGTCATCGGAATCGTCCCGGTCGGTCATTTGCAATACCGTCGTTAGAGAATAGGGGCGTCCCGACGCTGAGACGCAAACAGAGCTAGAAGTGGAGTCCAGTTGAAATGCCGAAGGCGTTCGCAATGACGAGCAAACAGACCACGCAACCAATGACGGCAACGATGATCTGCGCAATCTGCGGCATCTTCGGAAAGAAGTAGTAGAGCCCCACTGCGGCAAGGCAGAGGATGATGATGGTCCAGACACTCATGGTGGTTTCCTTTGGGTTAGCGGGTCAGTCCCGCATCACGCTTGCGAATGTAGTTGGCGAGGATCTTGTGACGCTTCCCGCAAGCCACCAGCCGGTCGTCATCGACGCCCCAGAGGTTTTCCGCCTGCTGTTGGGTGAGCGGGCCGTCACGGAGCTTCACCGGCCCATCGCAATCGGCCAGGGCGGTCAGTGACGGCGCGGTGATATGAGGCTTCGGTGGGGGCGTGGTGACGGGCTTTGGTGAAATCGAGCAGCCGGCGAGCAGCAGCACGGCAAGGATGGTGAGGGCTTTCAATTGATCCTCCGGTTGTGGCGATCGACAGCCGCCGCATCGAGGGCGACGTTGTCTTTGTTGGGGTCGGCAGCGGCTTCATCGGCAAGCGTCATGGCGAGGTCGATGGCCGCCATCTGCCGTTTGCGCTCAGCTTCGAGTTGGGCGTCTTCCTCGGCCTTGGCAGCGTCATTGGCGGCTTGTTGGCGGGCCAGTTCATCGGCGGTCTGCTGCTTAAGCTCGGCCTCACGTGCGTTGTATTTGATGGTCCATTCCAGCGTGGCCTTCTGGTAGCCTTCAACGTAGGCGTCGTGCTTCACCTTCTCGACGTAGGCGAACGCACCGCCAAGTAGCCCGACGACGCCGACAACCGCGGCGATGATGCGCCAGTTGGCGAGGATGAACGCCAGAGCGGGCATCAGGTGACGCTCCGCGCCGCATCTTCGATAGTTATCTCGGCCGGCGGCGCGGGTGGCTGTGCGTCCTGGTTGTTCTGCCAAGCCTGGATGCCGACCGCGGCGGTGATGAATAGGAATACCGACGTGGTGAGTGTTGCGTAGTTCACCCCCTGCGCCGCGATCCACTCAGGATTGCCGCTGGCGAACAGCCGGACGGTGACGGTGACCCAGATGGCAAACGCGGCGAGGGAGAATTCTCGCTTCAGCGTGGCCGGTGCCTTGCGGCGCATGAAAAAGTGGAGGACCGTGTTCATGCGATGCTCCGCAGAAACGAATTGGCGTAGGTTGCGATGAGGTCCGCGCGGTCGGTGCCGTTGATGACCCGGCGCATGTTGGGGAAGTCGGGATAGTCGCTGAGCTTCTTGCCGGTGAAGATGCCCTTGAGGCAGCCGGTCACGAGCACATCGGCGGCGGTCGCCGGGTCCAGTGCCTTGTCTGGATCTGCCTCAAGCCCGAACTTGGCGTAGTTCGCGCGCCCGGTGAGTTGGACATAGCCACGGCCCCGGAACAAGAAGCCGTCGCCGGGGTGCGTGTTCCCCAGCCGTTTGCCGATCGCAGTATCCGGCTCATACTTGTTGAAGTACGCCCGAACGCCGCGCTCATAGATCGGCTGCATGGTGTTGGCGGTCTCGTGCTTCGCTGTCGCGAGCAGATAGGCCAGATGCGCCTTGGAGCCGTCGCCGTGGGCGTTGAAGGCCGCGAGGACGCTGTTGATGCCGTCCACCTGAGGCTGAGTGAGCTTGCCGCCGAACATGGCTTTGACGGCCGCAAAATCAATTGCGAGCATTATCAGTCTCCTGGGATAGGTGATGGTTGTCGGGGGCCAGCCGGCGGGCTAGACTGGCGGGATGCACATTCGACCCGCGACGATGGACGATGCTCAGCGCCTGCTCGATTGGCGCAACGACCTACTGACGCGGGCCATGTCCAAGACTGTCGGCCACGTCGAGATGGATACGCACGTCGCGTGGTTGACCGCCCGGTTAGAGCGTGCCGACCCGCAACTGTTCATTGCCGAGGTCGAGGGCGAGCCGGTTGGCACATTCAGGCTGGACGATGACGAGATCAGCTTTACGATCGCACCGCTGCATCGCGGACGAGGCTATGCGAAGCAAATGCTGTGCATGGCTCGCGAGATGTTCGGAAGTTTCCGTGCCGAAGTGAAGCGGGACAATCTGGCTTCAGCACGGGCAGCAGCGGCGGCAGGCCACCGCGTAGAACTGATCTAGGCAACTTTCCAGACCTTGTTCGTGCCATCGTCCGTTGCCCCCATCGCTACGGGGTCTGCGATTTGCGCAGCAGCCATCAGGCGGTTGGTCTGATAGTCGGCAGAGACCAGCGGGGCGTCGTTGAAATTGGCGCCAATCTCGTCTGCCGTAGCAATGACGGACGGCAGGGACGTGGTGACGTAGCAAGGGTTTCCTTCTCCAACAAGGGTCACCAGATACGGCCCCATATCGACCGTGTTTTGGCAGTTGCCATAGACGACAACGCCGGGGTCTCCATCGAGCCCGTAGACGACAAATCGTGACATTTCAGTATCCTCGTTCATAGAATGACTCGCTCGGTTTTGACGGTGACTTCTGTGGCGTCCTGAGCAGCGCCGGCCAGATCGGTGACACGCACTTCGACATAGTTTGCCGTCCTTGCCGTCACGCGTATAATGCGCGGGTTGGCATCGAACACGGACGGAGTTACGCTGTATTGGTCGGAAGGCATTGCTGTCTCGTGGGACACTCTCCAGCGACCTTTGGCAACGCGGGTCACGCCCGCCATGCGTATTGCCTCAAGGACGGTCGCGGGAACTGTGCCCGTGAAGCGCACTAGACCGCCGTTGTTGAGATGTGCGGGAGCAACCTCCGGGGCGAGAAATGCAGCAACCTCTACCTCACTCGGCTCCCCGTCCGTGGACCACACATAGAGGCCGGAAACCACATACTCGACGGCGCTGCCCTCCGGTGCTGGTCGGTTGGGAAAATCGAGAGTGAACGTGCGTTTAATCGTGCTCATGCTGCAATCTCCGACACTCGCATGAAGCTGTTGAATACGCCGCCGTATTGCCTGGTCCCCGTAAGACCGTTGAACGTCGTGGTTCCGGCATCGCGGCCACCGGCCCGCAACTTCATGGTCGTAGCGGATGTGGTTCCGGCGATAATGGTGTGATCGAGGACGTATTTTACCGGCCCCGCCGTGGACGCCACAAAGCCTTTGACGACTGATAGTGCGCTTGCGGTGCTATCTTGGAATAGAGCGGCGGCCATGTAGTAACCATTGACGCTGTTGGCGAGGTTCGCCTGCGCTTCGGTGCGTAGCAGGTTCGCGGCTGAGGATGGCGTGATCGCCTGCGACATGTACTGGTCCCCCTCGGTGTTCTGAGGGATGGTGTCATCTTCCGGGACGAGGGTGGTGCCGGTAGCCACGGCGCCGGTGACGTTGCCAGGAGCCTGAACGACACGACCAGGCAGTGGCACGCTCGGGTCGAATAACTGAATGCGGGTCGGGACTGCTGCCCATGTGCCGGCGGTTGCCACGCCGGTCTCAAACGAGAAGTAGCCGAGGACGGTATAGGCTTTCGACGTAACAGCCGCTCCAGTGTAGAACGTCTGGGCACTGTCGGCCGCACCGGCGCCACCTTCCGCCGTTGACGAGGCGATGCCGAGCGCCGCAAGCGGGTATTGTAGGAGTGCCCCGCTCGCCAGCGTGGTGCATGTGATTGCACCGAGCCGGATCGTGCCGGCGTCGTTGAACGCAACGATCCAGAGCCTTGTTGCAACCGCGCTCGTGAACCCCAGTGTAGAGCCAGACGAAATCACTAGCGACGTTGCTGCGGTGATCGTTAAATAGCTTGGAGTGCCGGTGGCCACAGTAACGTTGCGGAACGGGATATAAACTGGATTCGTGGCCGAGGGATCATTGCCATCGACACCCTTGAGCGAGATCGTGAGGGCGGAAGAACCTACTGCAGCGGCTAAAGCCAGGTTGACCGGAGCAGTCCCCTGCGTCGAGCTGGGGAGATCGGAAAGCATCGCCAGCGTGCCAGACTTGTCCGGGACTGTGATCGTCCGCGTCGTGCCCGTAGTAATGCCGGATGCCTGGAAGGCAATTTGCCGGGTGGCGTCAAGATCGTCCTGAATGCGGAATGTCGAGTCGGTAACGGCCGTGCTGCTGGCCGTCGAGACGATGTTGTCGGCGGTGTAGACCGTGACGCCGGCCGAGGTCTTGAGAACGATCTTATAGGTCGCAGTGTTGACGAAGATCGGAGCGAAAATACCCGATGCATCCGCAACAACCGGATTGGCCTGCGGCGTGCCTAGGCCGCTGTCGGTGTAGGTGGTGATCGGCGTGGTGGTGCCTGCTGCGTAGAAATACAGCAATGCCCCGGCCAGTGGTGCGCCGGTCACCGCGTCCGGCTGAAAGAACGGCGGGCGGAAGATTTCGGTCATAGGCTAGAGCCCCCTTACGAGGTTGTGCGATTTGGTGATGTGGAAGGACTCAGGCCGGCCCGAAGCTGCGATTGCCGCGATCGTCGCGAGAACTGCTCGACATGGCCTTGTTCAGTTCGTTCGCCTGCTGGCCGATGGTCAGGCCCTGCGTGTTGACGCCCTGCGCGTTGAGGTAACTTGTGCCCGGCAACTGTGAGGCCCTTGCCGCTGCTTGCGCTTCAGCCGCCGCCTTGGCCTTAGCCGCCGCTGCGGCCTGCTGTGCGGCGACCTGTGCCTGGTACTGCTTGAGCGCTTCCTGACGGGCGTTGATCTGCGCCAGAGAGACCGTTGGAACGCTGCTCGGGCGAGCCGTGCCCGTGGCCGTAAGCGTCGGTTTCGAGACCGCGCCGGAGACCCCCCCGGCCACTCTCGACGCGATGCCACTAATGCCACCCGTTGCGGCAAGCGCGGCGCCGGCAATACCCCCGGACGGTTTCAACGCCGCCGAACCGCTCGCCGTGGCACCCGTGCGGGCAGCCCCGGCGCCAGAGATAGCGCGCAATGCCAGCAATTGGGCCTGCGATGGTCCCGACGCGACTGGCAATGGTGTGGCGGCGGCTCTTGGTGCCAGAAAATTCCCGATCCCAGAGAACGTCTTGCCGAGCGAATTGCCGATATCCGAGGCGGTGTGGCCCAGACTGTCGCCAACCTGTGCCGCATTTTTCTGCACGGCGGCCGTGGTGTTGCTGATCGCCTGTTTGACATTCGGAAGCGCGTTCTTAACCGCATCGGAGGCCATGACCTTGACGATGCCGCCAACGATCGTGCTCTTGCCGGGACTGATCGCGCCGGGCGCCAGAACGCCGCCTGCAGCCCGCTCCTCGGGTGTTGCTGGCGTGACATGCGGGCGGGGCTTAACCGCCGCCACGGGGGCAGCCTGAGGCGCTGCGGTGGCAACCGGGTATGGATGCGGCACGGGAGCCGGCTCGGCAACAGCCGCCCTGAGGTTTGCCGTTCCTGTCGCCGTTGTCTTTCCTGCTACTGCCGCACCGAGGCGGGCAAAGGCACTCGCGAGGGCGGGCGATATAGTTTTGGGCGGCACTGCCGGCGCCGCAACGAGGTTCGCCTGCGCCGTTGCTCCTATGGATGACGGGACAGCGGCGGCATTGCCTGATGCTGTGATGGTGCCTTTTGAGGTCGGGCGAAGGACTGCCTGGCCGTTGGCGCCGACCGATGACGGGACTGCGGTTGCCTTGCCCGATGCGGTGACCGACTTGGCGGGTGCCAGCATCCTTTGCAGGGAGGGGCTGACGACGCCAGCACCGGCCTCTGCTTGCTGGATAGCCTGCTTCATCGCATCGACAGGAACCTGCGGAGGCGAAGCATGTTGGCCGGGAGAAAGGCGCACGCCGTTCATGGCGGCAGGACCGAGTTTGGTCAGCGCGGCCGGGGCCGCTTTCTCTCCAAGTCTGCCCGGAAAGGGTAGAGGCTTCAGCGCAGCGCCGGAATTACCTACCTGACTGGCAATCGCGCGGAGATCGACGCCTTTGCCCTTTGACCCCCCATTTGGAACGCCCACGGACGGGACCGGATGGCCCGAATTATTGGCAAGAACTCGATCGTATGTCTTCTGGAACCGACCCTGCCCCTGCCCTTGTTCGATACCGCCCGGCAGGCTGGTCCATTCCGAATGAAGCGCCTTGGAGATGCGCTTCATATTGACAGTGCCGCCAGCGCTTAGGTCTGCCTGCAGGTCGTGGCCGTGCGTACGGTCGCGGTAAACATCCTGAGCGTGTAGCCACGCGGCCTTGTCCTGCGAGGCCGGGGAAAAATCGGGCAGATCGTACTTTTTGGCTACGCTATCCCAAGTGCTTTTGAGGAACTGATATTTGCCAGCCGCAGAGCTGTACTTGCCAGCGTTCGGACCGCTCGGAATGGCCACGTACTGATTTGGATGCGCGGTATAGTCATCGAACCGACTGCCGCCATAGATGATGTCGTAAGCGCCCTTGGACTCAGTCCCGGCGATCACGTCCAAGAGCGCTTGGCCCTCGGGCGTAATAGTCATTGTGCTGGCCATTGGGCGTCCTATATTAGCGGCATGCGCTACTTGGTTCTCTTGGCCGTTCTGGCCACACCCGCCTTAGCGGACGAAACTTGCGTCTACGTCGGAGCCCGCGAAGGACTTCACGCAGTGGAAACCGATGCCGGCTATGATGTTGTTGCTAGCGGGCCGATGACGTTGGACGGCAAGAAACTGGTCGCCGGTGACTTGGTCACTCGGTGTTCAGATGAGCCCGGACCTGTGACGAGGTTCTCTCACTGCGACAGCGGCTGGTCGGGTCCTGTGTTTTTTGCCGGGGCGCGCCTGGGGGACGACACGCCGGGCGAGATCATGGTATTTATGAACGAAGTCTGGTTCCGCCAATGTGGATTGGCCAAATGATCCAGCGCTTCTTCAACGTGCTCTTCACGCTGTGCGGCATCTGGATTGCGATCTTCATCTGGTTCTGGTTCCCAGTCTCGCATGTCCTTGGTGCGCAGACCGTCATGGTGATCGCGGCCCTGCCCCTCGGTATCGTCCTCGGCCTCTACTACATCGTGGGCAAATACGTGGACCGCTTCTAGGCAGCCAGCCGGTTGCTCCCCGCGCCGGCCGCGATCCCGAGCACGTTGCTCATCGGCACCGACTGCAACTTGTCGACCTTTTGCCCCATCGTCCCGCTGGCACCGCTGCGGAGCGCATTGGACGGCAGAGCCCTGCCCATCGGGGTCAAAGCAGCCGGAACCTTCTCCGGCCCCTGCGTGGTGGCTCTAATTGCCGCCCTACGGGCTCCGATGCTCTTGAACACAGGAACACCCATCGCAGCACCAACGCCAGCCCACGGGCCTGCCACGCTACCAATGGCGGTTCCCGTCAACAGGCGGGTGATGCCGTTCATGGCGGCGGTCAGCGTAAAGGCCGTTCGGCTCGGGTTAGTCGCATCGCGCGGCGTGATCGTGGATTTCAGCGCATCGGCAAACTTCTGCATCTGCGCCCGCTCATCGTCCGAATAGAGCACTTTCGAGAGCGACGAGCCCTTGGCGTTGAGAAACGTCTCGATCCGCTTTGCCAGCATGGTGTTGGAGCGCGTGTCGCCCGACGCCATGTCCTTGGTCAGCCGGTCCCACGCTGCAGCGCGGACGGCCTTCCATTCGGCGCTATCGGCTCCTACGAGACCCTTGACGCGGCTGGCAACCTTTGGAGCGTTGAGCGTCGGGGAAACCACGTCGGCGCCATAGAGCCAGTTGGCCACCTCTTCCGCGGTCGCATCGCCCTTTTGCATCTTGGCCACCGCGGCGCCGGCAGCATCGCCTTCATGCGGATTGGTGATCGACAGATAGTCGGCCGAAGCGGCGCGAGCTTTCTTCAGCGCTTGAAGCGCCGACTCGTCACCGGTCACCAGCATGTTGTCGACGGCGGTCTGAGCCCAATCATCGAAGGATTTCTTGATCGCCCGAATGGCGCGGGCATCGGTTGCGTTGGCGCCCTCGCCCAAGTTCACCAGCTTCTTGCGGATTTGCTCAACGCCCTGAAGCGTAATGCCGCCTGAGCCCTTGACCGCATCCGGCTTCGCGGCGGCGTCAGCCAGTGCCGAAGTCATCTTGGCGGTATCTTCGCTGATCAGCTTCATCGCCGCAGTGGCGCCGGGCGTGAGCTGCTGGTCGACCGTGATAGCGCCGGTCTCAAGCGAATGAGCAATAACCTGGGGCAGCGCGTCAACCATCTCCGGCTTGATCGAAACGCCACCGTCCGCCGCGATCTCATAGAGCGATGCGGCCTGATCCTTGTGGAAGGCAACCTTGTCGCGGATGGCCGTCGTTACGAGATCGGGCATGCTCTCGGCATTCGAGCCAAGGCCGGCGCCGATCGTATCCGCCACGCCGCCGATCGCATCGCGCTGCGTGGCGTCGAAGTTGCGCATGACGTTCTGAGCCGAGCCGCCGCCGTTGCGCAACATCTCCTCTTTGGTGATCTGTTGCAGATCCCCGGCAGCCTGCCCGCGGGTGAGCGGAATGCCGAAATCCCCAGCCGACTTCGCACCCGGTGCCGTCAAGGCATTGCTGCCGGGAACTTTGCCGAGCGCTGCCGGCGCATCACCTGTACCGATTGCCGTTGCGGCATTGAGGCCGCGTCCGATCAGGTCGGGCGAAAGTTCGGATTTGCTGACGCGTGGGTCCATCTCGGGATACTTGCCCGCCGCCACGTCACCCGGAAGCTTCACGGCATCGACAACGCTATCGCGAATGCCGGTCAGAACGCCGGGAACCGATGGCGACCACTGACCGGTGCGGGTATTGTGCGTTACGGGTGCGAGGAAGCCGACATGCTCCTCTCCCGGCTGCACGGTATGCGCCGGATCGGGAGATGAGCCCGGAACGTCAAGACCTTGCGCGCCGATATCGATGGGCTTGTATGCGCTCGTTGCCGGCGCCGCGTTCTTTAGCTTCGAGGCAACAGCGTCCGGGAATTTGTGCTCGATCAATGCGCGAATTTCTTCCTTCGGCATATCGTCGGGGAACTTGACGTTGCGACCATCGGGAAGCGTGACAATCATGGAGCGCTCCACTCAAGGCTTGGATCATCCCAAGGCACCACCGCGCCGCCGCCGACGCCTGTCTCAGTCGGAGCGGGGCTTGCGCCGCCAGCGGGAGCGCCCTTGAACATGGGGTTTTGCTCAGCCCATGTCGCCAACTCATCGTTGAAATTGCTACCGAGCCGCCCGTTATGGGCCTTCTTGTAATCAGCCGCGAACTTGGCGATATCGATGCTGCGCTGCGCGACCTTTTCCATCACATCGATCAGAGCAAGGTTGCCGTCTTTGGTGTTCGCCATGTTCGGCACCTGCCCGTCGATATAGTCTCGGTCTGCGTTCGATACGCCCGTCCCAAGAGAACCGCCCATCTTGTCGAGCACCGCCGCCTTCGTCAAAGCGTTGAACGTCTCAGTGTTCTCAACGCCGGTATCGACGCCAAAGGATTTCGCAGCACGCTGGAGCGCCTGGACCTGATCGGCTGCCGGGCCGGTATAAACCTGATCGTTGCTGAGCAGAGTTTTCATCTGCCCGAGCTTGCTGATCTGTGACGATGCGTTGCGTCCCGCGTCGGCAAGGTCGGCGGAAAGTTTGGCAAGCCCCTTGTTCGTCTCTACGTCGTAAGCGTCCGTCCCCTTGTTCCCCGAACCGCCGATCTGCGTCGTAGTGCCGTCCGGGTTGGTGATGGTAATGCCGTTGCCCTTCTTGGAAGCGAGGAAATCCTCCATCCCCAACTCTGGCTTGCCAGCGGCCTTGCGCTCGGTGTTGATCTGCGACAGTTCGCGCTGATCATCGGTCGGAGCCGGTGCGGCCGGAGGAGCGTTGGCCTTCCGCAGTTCGAGGCCGAAGTTCTTGAGCGCCAAATCCATACTGGCCTGATCGTGCGCAGCGTTGAGCTGCTGCAACGCCGTCATCGACGCCCGCGCGGCAATCGGTGCGATCTCAGGATGATCGCGGAACTTGCTGACATCAACGCCCTGCTGTTCGAGCAGATCAAGGCCCTGCTTGAACTTCTCAGGGTCAACCGGGCCGTCGAGTTTTCCGCCCATCGAACCGAGCGCAATGGCGCCGATGTTCTCCATGCCCTTGCGGGCCAATTCGATCTGGTTGTTCTCGGTCGTTTGCCGAGCGTTCACGCCCTGAGCAAACGCGCCCATCGTATCGATATTTGGCTGCTGAAGGCCGGTGGCCATGAGGGCGTTTGCCATTATGCTGTCGCCCACCCTTTGTTGCCGCTTGCCCAGCCGAGAGCATTGCCGGCCGTGTTCGCTATCCCGCCAATGGCGCCCGTCAGCGCATTGGTCGAGCCGATGTAGCCAGAGGCCCGCGCCGCGGCGCTGTCCGCGAGGCTATTGCCGAGATTGATGACGTTGCTCGACCCGGCCGTCGAAAGTTGCTGCTGAGCCTGCTGGCCGCCCGTGGCCATGTTGTCGAGGCGGGTCAGGTAGTTGGAGTAGGTCTGGTCCGCCAGGCCTTGACGGAACCGCGTGAGCGCCTTCAGTGCAGCGCCGGAGCCCTTCATGCCGAGCGCTGCCAGATTCCCGACTACACCCTTTTCGCCTTCCTTGACCGCGAAGTCATAGCCGGGCGTCGTGGTGAATTCGGACTTGAATGGCTTCCCGTCCGCGCCCGTGGTCGAAAGTCCAAGTTCGCCGGAATACTGCTCAAGGGCCCTGCGGCCCTGCTCAATCCACGGGAGCGCGTCGGTTCGCGACTGCTGGAACTGCGCATCCGAAAGCTGATAGGCGCGATCCGCGGCGTTTGCCTGTGTCGTTGCAGCCTGGTTGGCTGCATTGGCGCCCATGACGCCGGTCGCGACGGCGCCAACCGCCCCAATGGCGGCAGCGCCCAAAATTGCTGCGGTGGTACCGATCACTTTGGCAGCTCCTTGATATAGCGACGTTCGATGAACCGGAAGCCCTTGCGGGTCATGAGCCGGTCGATGACATGGGCCTTGGCGTTCTCGAGTGTGGACATGGAAACGTGAGATGCCCCCCAGCCTCGGGCGTGCTCGATCAGCCCATCCAAGAGATCGAAGCCGCCGCGGCCTTCGGAGAAAAAGAAGTTCTCTTCACACAGCCACTGCGACGGGCCGAAGAAGATCGGCGCATACGTCGCTCCGATTGCCCCGGTGCCGTTGGTCAGCACCACCGACTGCGGGCTTTCGATCATGAACGCGATAACTCGGGCCACGGCTTCCGGGTCATAGGCACCCATCGAAGCGTGCGGGCTCATCGTGTGGAACTTCTGCCCCATCTCGACCAGCGCTGGAATGTCCTCAACCGTCGCCAGCCTTTGCGTCACCGAAGCACCGCCGCCTTGAGCGTACCGCTGGCGATATCGAGCACGCCGCCGCTCTCGTTCTGGAACCTGACCGAGACCGTATCCGACGCGCTCACCCAGGCCGTGATGGTAATGCCCGAGGTCGTCAGCGAGAACGAGGCGAGAGCCATATCCCCGAGCACCGCTCCGGTGACGGTAACGGTGGTTGTCGTACCCGCCCCGTCCGCTAGGCTTGGCGGGTCATAGGTGGCCGTCCCCGTCAACGTCAGCGCCGTGCTGATCTTGGTGTTGACAGTCGTGGTAAGCGAGGCAACCGAAGCCACAACGGCGGCGATGGCCGTGTCACGGGTTGCCAGAGCATCGTAGACGGCGTTTTCGCTCGGCGCCTTGGTGGTCACGCCGTTGTTGATCGCGTCTTCGACCACGAGGGTTGAGAGATCGGCAGCGACGGTACTCAGGTAGTTCAGCAGCAAGAACAGGTCGCGGGTCGGCAGGCCGGTCTTGATGTCGATCAGAACCGTGTTCTGCGTGATCCCGACATTGGTTGCCATCAGCGCGTCGCTACCGAGACAGTCGCGCGGGCGCTCGTGATCGTGAATTCGAAGTCATCGGTTACCCCGACCGAAAGAACGGGTTTTCTGCCCTGCCCGAGACCGCGCCAGACCGCGCGGTTGCTGTAGGCGCCAGTCGTGCCCATCGTTCTGACCCGCTCGTTCCCGAAGGTCTCGCCGTCGAGAGCGCAGCGGAGCATAACCTGCGGTGTGACCCCCTGTGCCGCGCGCCCCACCTCGGCGTCAAGGTAGAACTCGCTGATCGTCAGGCTCTTGCCGCTCGCATATCCAGGCGCCGAAATACCGCCCCGGTAGAGGGTGCTGCCCTCGTCCTTATTGACCTGTGCGAGCTGTGAAATCCCGCTGGGCGTCAGGAGATAATCGCTCTTATGCCCAGCCGAGCCGATGACGTTCCAATAGTCATAGCCGAAGGTCTTTGCCCGGTTCCACAGGCCCGTCCCGATATTGTACTGCAGCGTCAGTTCCGACCCGAACGTGAGCGTCAGGAACTTGTTGCCGCGCCATGTGTAGAGGTGGCAGTAAGTCATTGAGAGCCCCGATGCGGAAACCGCCGCAATGGCTTTCTCGACCGCCACGTTCGATACCCGCATGGGCCGGTATCCATCGGCGCGATAGGCGATCCGATCTTCCCCGAGGAAGAACAGCGTATTGTCTTCCGAACCATAGGACAGCGCCGCCGAACACCCGCGTTCGATCTGCGCATTGGAGTATGGCGTGAATGGAAAATCCGTGCCGCCCGAGAGCTGCCAGATTTCCGTGGTGCCCGTGCCAGCCAGCCACAGTTCGTTGTGGTTGGTAAAGACCGTTACCAGGTTGTCCGGCGAACTCTCTGCCGTCGCGAAATCGAGCGCGTCGACCGTTGAAAAATCGTTGACCGCCGTGATCCAGAAGACGCCCGTTCCCGGCTGGTTGAAGATCCCGTAGCCACCCAAATAGGCGAGGTTACCGCACGTCACGCCGACCGGCAGCGTAACCGTTTGCAGGATCGTGCCGTTCCAATAATAGGCAACCGCGCCATCCGAGACCATGATCTGGTCGTTATCGTTGAAGATCATCGTGCAACGGCCGGTCTGCGAGGACAGCATGCCGAGCGTCGTCAGGGTAGTGCCGTCGAACTTGTAGAGCGTCGAGCCGGCGACCAGGTAGTGGTTGCTCTTGTGCTTTTCGATACAGCGCTTTTCGCCGGCCAGCGTGTAGACCGACGTGAGACCCGGCCGCTGGCGCCGAATGATCTTGGCAATGCCGGAGGTCGTTACCTCGGCGTACATATTGATCAGCGTTTCGCGGCTGTTCTGCGTGGCGCCCGCATCGCCCTCCTGGATGGCGAACGGCACTTCGATGTTCTTGGGAGCCGAGGCCATGCTTAGCCCCGGTCGGGAGAGATCATGATTGACCCCTCGCTCTCGCCAACATCGAAGTTCTGGACGATGGCAAACGAGATCGGCGCGTCACGTGAAACCTTTTTGGCTTCCTCAGACCCGGCCTTGCCATAGACTGCGATCAGCTCATATGCGAGGTTATCGGTGATCGCCTTTTCCCACTCGGGCGGCAGATCGAAATTGTCGGTGGCCGCGTCGATGTCCATGATGCGGCGGCGATAGGTGAAGCCGAACGTTCCTGCCGTGGTATCCGGCGACGGCCACACATAGAGCGTGCCGTTGTCGCGCTGCCGATCGTAGAAATACTGCGTCGGATAGCCGGTGGTCGTCTTGTTCGGGAGTGCAAAGTATTCCTCGCGGGTCAAGCGTTCCATCGGCAAATCGATGCTGCTGCGAGTGATCCGCGCGTCGGTGATATCGAACGGGACCGTCGTGAATGACCCACCTGAACCGAACACATAGGACGGCGTCGAGGCGACGAGGGCGAATGTGCCTTCAGTGCGGAGCCAGGAGCCGATGCCCAGGCCTTCCCACTGTTTCAGCATCTTGGTCAGGAAGCGCATGCCGCGCACGAGATCATAGGCCGGCAGGGGTTCTTCCTCGGCAAGCACGCCAAGCAGGCTCAGCGCATCCGCGATGATCTCCGCGGAGACGGACTTGAAGTCGGTCGAGCCCGAAACAGCCATCAGAGGTCACTCGGCAAGGTTGATGCGGGGTTTTTGAACACGTCGGTTGTCTCGGGCACGGCGCCGCCGGGAACCAATTGCGGGTCACGCACGCCGCGCACAAAATCCTGCTGGTTTCGGGGCTCCCAGCACGTGTCGGCACAGACCCGCGTCCCGCGCCATGTCTTGCGAAGCTGCGAAACGCGGCGCTTCGCTCCACACATCATGCAAATGCCGGGCGGATCGCCAGCCTTGAACACGTAGGTCATGCCGCCCTCTGAACCGTCAGATTATCGATCTGCATGGAGTTGACGACAGCCGAGCCTCGGCCGGAGAGGCCGATATAGCCGCCAGAGGCCAGAACGATATTCTCGGTGAACGTGCCGTTCGCGGCACGGATGGTGCCGAGAATGGCCGATGTGGTGAGATTGGTATTCGGGCTGCTGACCAGCGAGATCGAACCGGTCGAGTAGTTGAGGATCGTGAAGGTCACTGTATAGGTGCCGGCGACCAACGGCTCGGTACTGAAGGTCGGACGCTCGAAATAGACATTGTCGGTCGACGTGATTTGCAGCACGCCGCCAGTGACCGAGCTGGTGCCGAGGCCTGACCCGCTGAGCGTATGGGAGCCGCCCGAGGCAAAGCCCGGATCGGTCACCCATTGAGTACGGAAGTCAGGGGCCGGAAGATTTAGCCCGCCGCCGCCCTCTCCTGCCGGACCAGAGCCCCTGGAGCTGACGCGGGAGCCAAGGGAATTAGTGCCCTGCCTCCCGCCATTGGCGCGCCGCTGCCTCGATGGCATTACTTCACCATCTCAAGAAGCAGCGTTGAAGCGGAGCCGGCCTCAAAGCTGAGGGTCGACATCAGGATCGATCCGGTAAAGCCAGGAGCCTGGGTATTGGTCAGGCCACCGATACGGTTGTAGTCGAGGTCGATCTGGCCACTGAGAACGGCGAACAGGCTTGGCACCTGTGCATCCCAGTAGAGCAGCACCACGCCATAGTCGACCGTGCCGCTCAGCCGCTCAACCCGGAGTTTTGTGGAGACCGGGTTGAGCGTAGTGGCGTCGACAATCTTGACGAGGGTCTGTTGACCCAGCCCGTCTCCGAGCAAGGTCAAGTTGAACGCGACATTGCGAGGGCCGAATTCGAGCTTTTGTGACGTCAGAGAAACAGCCATCGTCGGTCTCCTTTAAGAGCGGAGGACTTCCGCCCAGGTCATGGAGGCGGTGAACAGGCCGGTCTGAGCAACGGAGCCGCAGAGGAACACGAGCTGGCCCGGCGGAACGATAAGCTTGCCGTTGAACTCGTAGTGCATGTTCGAAACGCCAGGAGACGCGGTGGCGATTTCGTTCGAGCCGCCAAGCCACTTGGCCGCAGTACCGCCGGCCGTGAGCGTCGCCGCCGATGGCGTGAAGCGCATGGCAGAGGCGTTGCCGAGTCCGAGGTAGGCGTTCTTTGGCGTGCCATCGGTAAAGGTCGACAACGGCGCCGCGGTGGCGATAGCGAAGCCGCAGTACTGGTTCGCGATACCGAACTCACCGATGGCGATGGTGCCGGAGGTGTAGCCGATATCGATATCGATCAGGACGGCGTCATAGGCCGTGCTGGTGTTCCACAGACCGAACGTGACGGCAGTACCGGTAGAGATCGGCAACGCCGTACCTGCGGCAGCAGTCGAGCCGATGAAGACGTTGCCGGAGCGAACGTCCGAGAAGTAGCGAGACGACATGGTGGCCATTTAAGCCTCCTTCGAATGAGTGTTGGGGGAGGCAATTTGGCCGAGGCCGTCGCCATATGTTGCGTTCAGGACGGAGCGCGTCTGCGTCCCGTCGAGGAATGCTTGGCCGTCGCAGTCTTCCTCGCCGGAGCGAGTGACGATCATCGGATAGTCGCCAGTGTCGAAGTGGACGATGGCGATGTCTCCGATACCCGGCAGGGCCAGTTTCGGTTCGGCCTGTACTTTCGCGACCGGTGCGGCTGTCTTGGGGGTTGGCTTTTTCATGATCAGCTACTCCTCAAGAGTCCGTCGCCGGGAGCAGGTAGCCCGAGGCCGTGATGACGCCGGTCTTCTTGTTGTTGTCGAAGGTGACGCCGACGTTCGTCGTCATGAACAGATCGGTCGTGCTGAGATCGCCAACGAGGTTTCGGGCCACAACGCCGGTCGAAGTCGTGCCGCCCACGTTGATGAAGGCGCCGCCAGTATCCGCAACCTGCTGGCTGATCGCGACGTTGTCGGTCGCGATCAGGTTGGTCAGTACGCCCGCCGACATGGTGGCGAAGATGGCCGCGGTGGCAGTACGGGCCAGCTTGACGTTGCTACCCACCCACACCGCGCTGTCGATGTCGTTGGCACTCGTGATGAAGCTGCCCACCGACGTGGTGCCGAGGCCGTTCCAGGAGCAGTTGGTGACGGTCAGGCCATCCGCCGTATTGGCAGCGCCGGTGGTCGTGATGCAGCTCAGGAAGTTGGTCGTGGCGCCAGCGTCGGCAAACGGGCAGTTCTGCAGCGTGAAGTTCTTCGCGGTCGAGAGCGAGAATGCCGTGGCGATCGACAGGAAGCTACCGATGAACTGGAAGTTCGTGAAACTGATGTTGTCGGCCGACACGGTGAGCGTTGCAGTGTTCGCCGTGCTCCACGTGATCTTGGGGCGCATCGAGCCATAGCCGAGGCCGATGAAGGCAACGCCCGCCTTGGAGAGTGCAATGCCGGCAGCAGCGGTGATGGTTTCCGCATGACCCGGCTTGACCACGACGATGTCGCCGCGGCTGGCAGTCGCCAGGGTCGAGGCCTTGGAGATGGTGGCGAGCGGCTTCTGGAACGTGCCGGGGTTGCCGTCAGAACCGCCGAGGTCACCGGTTTGCAGCGTCGTGGCGTTCGATACCCAGAAGACGCGACCGGGATTGGTAATCGTCAGCGGAACACCGCGGATGGTGACCCCCTGCGGAAACCCGTTGGGATAGTTGGATGGACCAGCCATAGAAAAGCTCCTCTTGAACGGCAATGCCGTCCGAGTTGGAATGAAGTTTCAAGTTCGGAGGATTGGGGCGGGCACCGAAGCGCCGCGCCCCCTACCGGATCAATAGTCCGGCGTGGTGTTAGGCGCCGGCCGAGCCGAAGATATTGCGCCAATCGCCCCAAGTCGGGACGTAGCGTTCGGTGGCCTTGTGCTTGTAGTTGCCAGTGTCGAAGTCGCCGTCCTTCTCAAGCTTCGCGGCGCGGCGATTGAAGACGGTCAGGCCCTTCATGGCGTCGGTCTGGATGAACCAGGCGTCGGCGTCGGTCAGGAACGGGGAGACAATCGGATCGCCCTGCAGAAGACCCATCGACTTCACCGCATTGATGGCGTTGTTCGCGGTGTCATTCTGACCGGTGGACTTGAGAATGCGCTGCGCGTTGAACGCTTCGTTGGGGGCGATGATGAGCCGCTTGGCCATGAGGCCAATGTGCAGGCCAGTCGAGTCCGTCGCGTTCATGATGTTGATCAGCATGTCTTCGATGGACGCTTCCGACAGATCGGCATCGGCGGTCAGCGTGTTGGACTGCGTGCCGTTGACGGTCGTATGCGAGGACTTGACGAGACGAATGCCGTCGCCGCCTAGATACGAGTCGCTGAAGGCGCGGTTCAGCACGTTCATCAGCACAGTCTCGCGAGTGTGCTTCATGGAGCGGGCGAGCGCGATAGTCTTGTCGGTCGCCTTTTCCTCGTACTGATTGTCGTCAACGGACTCCTGGGTTTCGATGAACCCAAGGCCGTAGACCACGTTGGTCGCGCGGGTCGTCGGACCCTGAGTGCTCGACGTGTACGTGACGCCGCCGGCTTCGGTTTTCACCGAGGCCAGACCGAAGCCAGCAAGCTCCTGAATTTCTTCATAGAGCTTGGTGGAGGTGCGCTGATCGAAGATGGTATCGGACGCCATCTTCACGTCGTTGTAGGTGGTGCCGAACAGGCCCGCCAGCCCAGGCCACAAAAGCTTGGGGTTATTACCGGTTGTGATTACGCCAGCCATTTTGAGTTCTCCTTAGAGGCCAGCGACCTGGTCGACATAGCGGTGACGGTTGATCCGAACGAGGAAGCGCTGCGCAAGGGCGCCCACTTCATTGTCGGGGCGAGGAACGGCGCCGATGATCCTGACGGCCAGCGTGTTGGTGGTCTGCTGCGTGGTGTTGTTCAGGATGCAGCCCGAACGACCCGTGGTGGTCGACGGGGAGCCGATGCTGAGCGAGCAGTTGAGCCCGATGTCAGCCGCCGGGATGGGCGTGCCCGAATTGCCGTCCGAGATTTCGAACAGGACGTTCGGATCGTCACAGACGAGCAGCCGGCGGGCGGTGCTGGCAGCGCGGTAGATGGTCGAGTCGCGCGTGTCGGGAAGAACGCCGATCACGACGCCTTCGATGACATCGGTGGTGGCCGCGATCTTCACGTCCTTGGTCACGGTGCCGTCAGGCCACGTGGTAGAGGTGCCGAGAGCCAGAACAGGATCGCCAATACCGATAGCAGTACCGTCGCCGGTCGTGGTCGACATGATGCGGCCGGCACCATTCCAGGGACGGCCGTTGAGGTCCGAGACCGGGCTAAGCCCGTCCGGTCGATAAGCGTTCGCCATGATGGGGAACTCCGATAGTGTGAGGGGATGGTCTGTCCCATCAGGCGGTTAGGCTTGAGGTCAGACGCTTTCGATGGTGTTTGCGCCGTTGGGCGTATAAGTCGCGCCGAGCTTGGCGGCGTCTGGATCGGTATTCTTGCCGCGGCGGATCTGCTCATCGATCTTGTTGAGCTTTTCCATTTTCTTGCCCTGGTCGGCGTCGTACCAATCCTTGAATTTCTTCATCAGGACCATTTTGTAAGGCTTGCCGGCTTCATCAACGCCGCCATTCGCCTCGGGGATCGTTCCAAGGCTGGTCGTGTCCTTCTTGGCGTCCTTTTCGGATACCAAATCCCAGTCCTGCGCATAGAGCTGCTGTACGCGTTCTTCGCGAACCCAGCGGAGCTGAACCTGCTTGCGGTCGAACTTCGACTCGTCAAAACCCAGCTTGATGCCGTTGGCCGATAGTGAGCCCGGCTTCATGCGGCGCTCTCGCCGTACTTCGTCGGCACGCGTCTCCACAGAGCGCGCGTTCGGGATGCCTTTTGGCATGTCCGTTCCTTCCTTATTTCGAGTTGTATGCGTCTAGCCACGCCTGAGCGTTGGGGTAGACCTTGGGAAACTTCGCCATGTCCGTCTTGGCCTGAACCCTCGCCTCTGCGGGGAGCTTTGCCAGTGGATCGGCTTTACCAGCACCGGGGAAATCCCCGCCGCTATCGACAGCCGCATGCGCATTCGCGGCCGGCTTCGTCTTGCCTCCGAATTTCTCGGGGTATTTTATCGCCAATGCCGCTTCGACCTTGGCGAGATTGTCTTCCATCGTGATCGTCGGGTTCTTGGCGGTGATGTTCTGGCTGATGCCGATGGCATAGGCCGTCATATCCTCGTCAGTATCCCACCATGACTGTTTGCCAACCCAGTCAGTCTGAACCTTCTGGTTGTGCTTTTCGAGTGCGGCGCCAGTGAGCGGCTTATCCGCCTTCGGAGCGTCGTTCTTGAGGTCGTCAATCACGGTATCGAGGCGATCAACTTCCGCCACGTCACCGGCCTTGACGGCTTCGGTCTTTGCGGCTCTGGCTTCGGCCAATTCCTTGGCGTGCGCCTTTTCGAGCTGCTCGACGGTCTTGGAGTTGACCTTTTCGATCTTCGCCAAACGTTCAGCGAAGTCTTTCTCTTGCCGGGCCAACTGTGATTTGGTGACCCGAACGATATCCTCGCCATGCTTGACGTAGGTTTCGGCGTCTTTCCAGTTGTCGGGGTTGCCCTTCCACTGATCCTTGGGCGTCCAGCCCATGTCGGCGGCTTCGGCTTCGTAGTTGCGCTCAGGGGCCTTGTCCTGAGACAAAACAACCGCCTCGGGGGCGGTCGTGGTCGTGTCGACAGCAGCGGCCTCTCCGCTTACTTCGTCAATCATGTCATTCCTCTATGGTTGCTAGAACGTCCTTGTCATTCACGAGCAGATAGTCCTTGCCGTCCCTGCCCTTGCGGCGAGCGCCGGCATATTTGGCGAAGGCAACGCGATCGCCGGGCTTGGGCTTATGATCGCCCCACTCCTCGGCGGATGCGTAGGTGAACGCCAGATGCGAGATGGCAACGATGGTGCCGTCCGTGGTGGCGTATTTCTCTTTGGCCTTGGTTTCCTCGGGGACGTAGATGCTCCCGATCTTTTCCTGCACTTCGTCGGGCAGGATCAGGACTTTGAATTCAGTGGGTAGAATTCCGCTCGGGTTGCGGTTCAGGTACTTGGCAACTGCCGCATCAGCTTCTTCCTGTGTGATCGTCATGCGACCACCGCAAGCTTAGGCTCGGGGCGCATGGTTTGAACTGCACCGCCAGAACTTTTGTCGACCATTGTGGCGATGCGAACTGCATCTGCGGCCGACATGCCCGCATGAAGAGCACCAAGAGCGGCGGGTTGACCGGAGCCCCATGCCATGAATTTGGAGGACTCGGTGAAGTGGTACCCATCCTCGAATATCTCAATCGTGCCGTCGATATGCAGGACAATCACCGACGACCTATTTTCACCGATCGGTTGCGGCTGCGGGGCTCCTCGATCCCCGTCGAGCCACGCAATGACGCGGCGCCACTCACCCTCGCTGCCTGTCACGCCAGCCGCGCTGCCGTCCCTGAGCCGGAATAGCTTCTGCATGTCGCCCGGAACTTTGGTTTCTCCGTACGACGCCAAGCTGTCCGAGGCCAAAATACCGTCACGAAACGCTATTGTCGTCATCGATCAATTGCTCCAGTTCCAAGTTCACGAGAAAGTCGAAGGCATCGCACTGGCCTTGCGTGAAGGCCGCGTTAGGCTGCAGGGACGCCCACGGCTGGTCCGGGTTGTGGTGGCGGGCTGCTCGGAACAGGAATTCCTTCAGCCCCGCTTCCATCTCCCGGCTGCGCTCCGCCAGGCGCTCCAGCACCCATCGGGTCACTGGGCTGTCCTTCCATAGTTGGAAGCTGTCCTTGTCCGGGGTCAGCGGGGTTTGCACTCTGATGTGCTCCTATTTCGGCCTGAAGCGATTTCAGGAACATGTCGTACATGCCCAGTTGCTGTCCGGCTTCCGCTGCCTCGGCATTGGCGATGTTCAGCAGCGCCTTGGTCAGCGTTTCGGTAATGCCGGTCATCTTCTCCTGCGCTTCCAACTCGCCCAGCATCTGCATTAGCGGGTCAGGAGGCGGAGGCAGCTTGATCAGCTTGTCGATGTCCTCGATATCGGCGGCTTCATAATAGCGTTTGAGCGCCTCGGCCTGGTCGACAATCGGGTTATCCTTGGCCGAGGCCAGCACGAATTCGGCCTTGGCGAGCTTCTGCATCTTGCTCGACACGCTCGGGTCAGATGCGGGAGTGATCGCCATGTCGGCAGCGAAGTCGGTCTGCGGATCGTACTGCTCATCGCCATCGAAGAAGCCGTTATAGGTCTCGGGCGTCAGGTGCTCGGCATTGAGTCGGGAATGGATCTGCAACTCGGCCTTCAAGGAGCGATGGATGCGCTTATAGATGGCGGTGAAGAACTGCATGCCCTGGTCGATCAGCGCCAGGACCGTCGTCGGCTGCATGTTCTGCTTAACTTCGCCAGACAGCACGTCCTTGATGCTGGCGACTTCCTTTCCCATCTCGACCAGGAGGCCGAGCAGCTTGAACAGCGTGTCGCTCGGCCCGGGGAAATTGATCGGCATGATGGATTGACGAAGGTCGGCGCCCTGCGTGTTGATGACCTTGTATTCGCCCATCTTGAGCTTGACGGTCTTCTCTTTGATGCCGAGAGCCGTCGAGACGAAACCGCCCTGGACGTTGGCAACGTGGCCGGCGTCGAGCATCATGTTCAACGTGCTGTTGATGGCCTCGTTGTTGTCCTTGAGCAGCCAGCCGAAACCCAGCTCGTAGAACCCACCATCCGGGCTCGGAAGAAAGCCGTACTTCACATAGAAGTCACGCTTCCGAATGGAGATGACCTTCGTGCCTTCGGGGTCCATGCGAACCGTCTCGGCGGTGTAGTTCGCCACGATGCGGCAGACCGTGGCACTCTCTTTGTGGACCGTTACGATATAGGGCTCGGGATAGCCATCGCCGTCCAAATCCCAAAGCCGGTGCTGTTCGAGGAACAGGTGCGGCGCATCATCGTCGGACGCGTTGTTCTGGTCCTTGTCGTCACCCTCACTCGGGCTGGCGGCGCCGTATTCGAACGTGGCGAACCGTCCATCAAGAATGCGCTCGGCAATCTCGTAGGGATAGAGCCACATCCTTTCAGTGACGCGCGGCGCATCCTCAAGCGAACGGGCGCGGTAGTTGACCACCAGCCGATCAGCGGTGACGAGGCGCGAGACCTGACGGCCGAGCGCCGGGTCCCAATACTTCTTGCGGAACACGCAACCAGCGATCGGCAGGATCACCAGGAGCTTATCGGTGTCCGGCTCCCACTCGGGCATTTCCTCGAGGAGCTGCCATGAGGTGAACTCGCTCACGCGCTCGGCACGTTTTGCCTTGCTGCCGTCCGGGTCCTTGCCATTGGTCTTGCACTTGACGACACGCTCACCCGGCACAATCGCCGGATACGCCCTGGCGCTGAACTGAAGCGCGGCAGTGGTGAGCAGCGGGTATTTTACGTTCGAGGCCTTGTCGAACGGATAGGTCTTGGTCTCGCCGGCAACCAGCATCGCGAGATCCATGGCGGACTTGTTGATGTCCATCCATGTTTCGCGGGAATTGTCGTCAATCTCGTATTCGCTGCAAACGCGGTCAGCAATCTCGCTCAGCTTCTCGGGGGGCAGCCGAGTTACAATGTTGGGCTCGTTGATGAGCTTCATCAGCGCGTCGGCTGGCGACATCTGCTGGGCCGCGGTATCCTCGGCGGGAGTTTCCGCGTCAGGTGCGGGCTCCATCTCGCTTTCGACGGGATCGATCATCTAGTATCCTGTCGTTGCAGAGCGGGTGCTGTTGGCTTGCCGGTCGTCTTCGTCTTCGTCATATGGCCGCGTCGAGGCAAACCTGAGCATCATCAGCGCATAGCGGGAGGCCGAGATCGTATCGTCGCGCTCTTTCACCACCACGCCGTCCTTGCGATGGTAGAGCCTGCGTTCCTCAAGCCATTCGGTGCAGGTCGTGAACACCTTCCAGCGTCCCGTCTGCATCCGGTCCAGCATTTGCATCAGGCCGGCTTCGACACTGTTGCTGCCGTCCTCGAACGTTGCCCGCTTGGGCAAGATATTCAGCCCCTGAGCCCGGTACTGCGCCGCAAGGTTCTCACCGGCTGCCGTGTCGTTGTTGCCATCGTGGGGCCACGACCACTGCATCCACGTAGACCACGGCTTGATCGCCGCGGCATGAATGATCGGGGTTGCCTGGCTCTTGCGGTAGTTCTTGGTCAGATAGACAATGTCGGTGTCGCGATCATGCGCCAACTCGACCGCCGATGTCGGATGGTCCCAGCCGAAGTCCAATCCGCCGATCCTCGCCCAATGGTCGGGAATCTCGAACGGCTTGCAGGTGATCTCGTCTTCGATGACAGGGAAGATCAGCCCCGAGCCGAACGACGGAATGCCCTTGGTTCGTGCGTCCCGTTCATGTGCCGGATAGCTGGCAATGATCTTTGCCCGCTGTTCCTCGGTGTAGTGTTCCGCATCATGGATCGTCATCGTAATGACGACGCGGTCCGGGCTGTCCTCCAGGAGATACCGAGCGACAACCGCCGACATGCCCTTGAGCGGAGTAAATGTAACCGCGATCAAGCCTTGCGTGGCGTTGGTGCGGGTGATGCCCTCGAAATACACGTCCTCGGGCGGTTCTTCGTCAAACCACACGAAATCGACCGTGTTGGCCTGCCATTTTCCCCGGCCCTGCTCATATGCCTTCAGCAAGAGCGTAGAAACGCCGCCTGAGACGTGAGCGACAGTTACCGTGTCCAGTGCCCCGGACACACCGGAACGCCGCGTGGTGTCGAGTATGGCGTCACCCGGCAGGTATCCGGTGCCCCACTCTTCTTCGGTCATCGGAGGGCCGATCAAGAGGCGCTGAACGCCGTCTCGGGTCAGCTCGTAGCTTTCGGAGCCTGCCATCATGGTAATGGCGTGGTCGAAGCGCTTGCCGGTCCACCAGTCGGGATAGCGTCCCGTCAGGTGCATTGCGGCTTCTGCCGCGCCGGCTACGGTCTTGCCGAGCTGGTTGCCCGCCATGAACAGGCGCTCACGATAGGTAGCGCCCTTCTGGTGGAATTCGATCTGCTTGGCGTAGGGAGCGTAGAACCTCAGGCGGTTAGTGCGCTGTCGCCTTGCCAGCTCCGCTGCGAGTTGAGCCCGTTCTTTCAAGGTCAATGAAAGGTCGGATTGTGGCGTCGAGGGCGCGGATGCGCTCGATAAGCTCGTCATCCGTTAAGCCGTCCATTTGGTTGACGTTGATGTTCAGATCCTTGGGCATCAGCATGGCGATGACCTTCAGATACTGATCTGGCTTGTCGGCGCGAACCGTCTGGATGGCCTCAATGCCGAACTGGTCGAAATCGTTGGCTAAGGCTTCGATGAACGCCTCGCCGAGCTTGTTGCGTGCGCCCTTTGGCCTGCCAGGATTGCCGGGTTTGAACTGATGCTCGACCGGCGGCATGGGCTTGGCCGTTTTGTCCCCGTTGTTTCGGGGGGCCGGCGCCTTAGCTAACGAGGCTTTGGACATATGCGTTCATCTCGTCTTCGTTGGCGTCGCGAATGCGCTGGCGCTTTGCGTTGAAGCGGCGTCCGTCGCTCAATAGGAAATCGATGCCGCCGTTGCGATCGGCAGTGTTGTTCTTCATGCTCTCGATGGTTGCGGGAGCGATTGCGGACTTGAGCGCTTCGAGGAACTGATCGCCGGTCATGTCGCTTACGTCTCTGGTCGCTTGTGCCAGCACATTGCAGTCAGGACAGGGTTGTCCGACTGTACATGTGCAGGAGTGGGATGGATGGTCATAGGGTTGGGTGGGATGCTGTTCGCAGACCCAGCCGGTGGAAGCGCAGCGGTCACACATCTATAGCTGACTTGTTTGAGCCCATTCCCGCAGGAGGAGGGCAATCGCCTATTTCGCCCCGCCTTTGACACGGCACACGAGAGGAGCAAGACGACTAGCTGAACCGCGAACGGCCAGCAAATTCGTGGTCGGCGTCAATTCTACCGACCTTATCCAAAAGGACGTAAAGTGATTTGTCGGCGTGGTCAAGGTCATTTCGTTGTTTCCCGAAGCTTCGCTTTCAGCACGACCCTTTTGGACGGCATGTAAATCCGACCGTCACGATCGACCAGCCACGGCTTGGCAGGTTGTGCCGGGGCACGATGAAAGAGGCGAAGGAACCACCTGATCATGCTGCTATCGCATTCAGGCCGTAGAAATGCACCAGGGCGTTCAGCGCCAGCTTGAGGTCGCCAACTAGGTGCTCCTGCAATTCGTCCCGGATGACGAGGTAGTCACAGGCGACGTAGAGCGTGGCGTGGCGGTGAAACCCGTTTGCCTCCGACAGGCACATCTTGGCCGCGTCCCATTCGCGGAGGGCTTTGACATGCTGCTCGGGAGAAATATCGGATGCATCACCCCTTCCCGTGGCGCCGCCAATCTCAACGGCTTTCGGTGGCCGGGGTGAATTGAGAGCGCGCTGGTATTTCGAATAGCTCGTCGCAAATGCCTTTGCGGCTTCGAGCTGCGCCGTGGTGAGCGTCCCCTTCATCGCCAGCCGGCCGACAACCGTACCCGCGCGGTCGGTGCCACTGGCTTCAGCGGGAACTCCAAACTGCCGCTGGCGGGCTTCTTTTGCGACCTGCATGGCGGATTGCTCGTCTATCGAGCGACGGGCCTGTTTGTCCACGACGCGGCGCGAGAGCTTGCCATTCGGCTCTCGCTTGCCGGTCTTTCGTTTCCTGCTCATTGCCCCTATGCCCCTGTGTTACGGTCAAGCCGTTGAAGTGGTTGCGTTATTCGTGGTTTCTGGCACGTTGTTCGGCAGTTTCAACCAATGATCGCCGCCCCTCACAAACTCGGAGCCATCCTCGAACGTGTAGTGGGTGCCACCGTCCCGCCAAAAGATGCCGGTCGGACTGAGCTTCCGAACGGCCACTGCATTGATCCTTTCGGCCCAGCGCCAAGGCGCGCCTTCTGCGTCCGCCACCCGTGAATAGCTGACCACTTCGTACGTCGTGATCGTTGCAGTCGTGTCTGTGCTGAATGCACTCGGCGGAAAGCGCGTGACAAATCGTGTCCCGATGGGCCGCAAGTCGGATTGCTGATTTGTCGGTCCGTCCGCTCTCTCGCTCATGGGATAGGTCCTTCGTGTTGGAGGGGGTTAGCGTTTGGCGTTCAGCACGACGCCTCGAATGCGCTGCTTTGACGCCTTGGGACCATATGCCGGCGGTGGCGACCATTTCGGATTCTTGCCGGCCTGCTTGACCGAGCGCTCAGCCTTGCTCATCGCGGAAGGCTTTCGAAACGGCCATCCTCGAACTCATCGCGGGGCCGCACCCAGATTTCGGTCGGGTCTGTTGCTGAGCGATATATGGCGACTTCTCGCATGTCGGCGGAAGCCATCTCGGGGACGTTCGTAAGCGGCGCCAACCACCCTTCTGCCTGCATTTTCCCAATGCCCATCAGAATGTATTCGGTACCGCGGGTTTTGTGCCTATGAGTGGGCTGTGCCATCTCGATTTCCTTTGCTTTCCAGACTCTTGTTCTGAAGTTAGGCAGTCACGGGCCACGGGCCAAACCGCCGCCAAAATTCTTTGGTGGACACGACAGTTGAGGGGGCGGTTCCGGCGTGCATCTCAAGGTGATGCCTGTCGACCCTACTCACAACCGCATAAGGAACGCCCGCACCACCGCAAAGCCACATTGTTCCAGGGGCAGTCGCGCCTCTTGGTCTTGCTGTAGAAGGGCTTTTGCCGTTCAGTGACCTCGCATTGCGTCGATTGAACTGCTGCTCACTTCGCGTAGCCCATCGGCAGTTGCCCGGCTCATAATCACCATTGTTGTCGATACGATCCAAAGAATGCCTTGGGCTCGGCTTTGGCCCGAGGTCGGACAGAAAGTTTTCGAAGGCTTCGAGCCACCGATCACACACTTTGACGCCTCTCCCGCCATAGTTGGCAAAGCTGGGATTCGATACCACGTAGCAACGGTTCTTCATGTTCGCCCAGCTCTCGTACTCCTTGACCGCGCTGGCGCGGGCCGACTCTATCCAATCCACGATTCTTTCTGGCAACTTCGCCTCCTAGAATATTACTCTATCATACCATAAATGCCTAGAGCGGCCTAGGTTTTTCGATGGTTTCTCCGCACCGAATGCACACGTCGCGTTCATAGGTTTTCGACTTGCTGGCGGTGACGATTTTCGGGATTGCGACGGTGCCCTGTATCGCCGGCCAGTGGTCATCCATCTGCTTCACGGGGCGCCTTCGGAGAACCGCCCCTCGAATTTGTGCCCAAGCCAGCTCGTGCATTTCGGTATCGTCATTTCTCCATACCCCTCTCTTCATCCATTGCCTTAAGACACGAGAGGTCTAGCCAGCCGTGAGATTTGAGGGCGGTGAGCGCAGCTTCAGCTTCGTTGCGCCAAACCTCCCAACTGAAGTCGTCGGACCGGCCTACCGAGTATCCGGCAAGCGCCCGCGCCACTTCCTCGATCGGTTTCCCGTAGCTCCTTGGTTCCTCGTGGTCGAGAGAGAGGGTCACATCGAATATCCCTTCAGGATCGTTCCTGTCGGAACATGAAATTCCTTGGCCGTGCCGCCCGCGCTGGTTGGGATCGACACCCACCACGCCCAAGGCTGGTTAAGCTGCCACTGCCACGTCACCATCACAGCGTCTTTTCGGTCTTCCTCGTAAACCGTCACACCCGAGCCAGCGTAGGTCTTTCCGGGTTGAAAGCCGCCATTCGGCAACTGCCGATACCAGAAATAGTACTGATCGCTCTGGATGAATCCCGTACCGAGAAAGAACTGTCCTTCAATGCCGTCCTTCGTGCGGATCGCAACAAGCGGATACTCCCCGACCTTGACCGGGGATGACTGGAACGCTAGCCCACAAAGTACCGCCGCACCGGCACTGATACCCGCCGCAATCAAAGAAATTACTAGGCTCATAACGAACCCCATGAAGCGGTCGAGGAACCCGTCCATATAGCTGTCGAACATGAATTCCCGGACGGCGAAAAAGAACACCACCGGTACGAGTGCAAACCAAATCACGCTGCATCCTCCTGCCCTTCCGGGTCGCCAACATCAAACCCGAGACGCTTGCGCTGGGCCTCCGGCGACATGTCGGGAGCGAAGCGCGCGTTGGTCCGATCGAACAGCGCCTTGCGCCGAACGTCGGCTGCGGCGTCGTCGGTTTGGAGCTTCGCGGACAGGTCTTTCACGAGTTGATCGAAACCGGCTTTGACGCGGGCCTGCTCCTCCTCTGAAATCTCCTCGACTGGCGGAGGGGCCAAGCGAAGCTGGTTCAGCCGCTCGCCGTTTAGCCGCTTGTCGCGGGCCATGCGGATGGCTGTGGCGAGCTGTGGTGCTGTCGGAGCGAAACGTCCGTCATGGCCCGGATACTGGCCGTTGACGAGGATTGCGATGCCTGGCTGAAGATCCCGTTCGTCGGCCTGCGAGAATACCCACTCGTAGGCCCCGAGCGCCGCCGCGCCGTCGCCGGACTGGAATGTCGGGAAGCTACCGAGCAAGAGCGAGGTAAGGGCGGTTTGGTGGGGCGTCATCATCGGTGAAACTTTCACGTCTGGTTTTGAGGATTTCCGAGGCTGTCGGCGGTTTTGACGATCCCGGCCCGGCGCGTTGCTGTGCCTGCAACCATTCGGGTTTGACCGTGATCCAGTTCCGGGAAATGCAGGTATCGACGGCTTGGGAAAGGGTCAGACCGCAAGCGTCCGCGTCACGGCGGAACAGCCGTGCCGCATGGCCTGTGATCTGACCCTTCTTGGCCCGCCGGTGTTTGATGAGGGCATCGAGCCGTTCGGTATCGAGGGAAGAAAGTTCGGCCTTGAACTCGCTGGCGTCGTTACGCCGTGGTTCTTGTTTCACTTCCTGAGGTTCTATCTTCTGAGTAGTAGTAAGTTCCTCTACGTGCGTAGCGCGAGGCGGCGTAACGCTCTCCGTAACGTTACTTGTCGCGTTATCTGTAACGTTATTCGTAACGCTTTCCGCCTTCCGTTTGGCCCTCAGACGCGCTTGTCGCTCGGCATTGTTGGAACGCGGTTTCGGCCCATTGTCAGCATCGATGCTCGCGACAACGCGCACCAGGTCGTCGCCTTCGACTCCGGCGTCCATTAGGAGCTTCAATGTGTTTGCGCTGATGGGCATATATCTCGCTGTCCCGCTGTGGATAACGCACCAAAACCGTGCGCTGATTTGCTATGGTGTTCTAGGGCTGCAATAGCGGCAGATGCAATTCTTTACGGGTTCGTTGTGACTTGTGTTGATAGTGGGGGAAACTCACGCCGCCTCTTGCGTTCTTGCTTCCGCCGCAGCCTTGCGAGCCCGTTCCCAAAACTTCCGCTTCCGGGCCATGTCGCTCATTTCCCAAACGCTATGCGACGGCTCCTGGGGCTTGCGGAAGTTGACGCGGTAGCCCTTGGCCTTGAGCACTTGGCGCACTCGGTCGGCCTTGAGCCGCACCTGTGTGGCAATCGCGGAAGGCTTCATGCCGTCCAGCCAAAGAAGCTCGATTTTACAATCTCGGACATCTCGTTCTTCTTCCGTCATCGTCAGCACTCCTTTACTGTGCGCCGGCATACGCCCGCCGGACTGGTTCAATTTCAACGGGCTCCGAATAGTCGATCACGCGGTCCCAATAGAGCGCCTTGACGACGTTCTGCCGGCCGGTGTTGAGGGTGTCGGCAATCTCGGAAAGGGTGAGCCCTTCGCGCTGCAACAGATCGGCCAGTTCAAACAGGCTCTGGCTGAGGACCCTCGCCTCTCCCGGTGGTGGGGATGAAGCTGGCGAGGTCATGCGGCCCGGCCTTGCCACTGATAGCGGCTCTCACCGAATTTGGAGGTCGGAGCGTTGACCACGAAGCCGGAGGCTAGCGCCTTGTCTGCAACGTGCGGCAGAACCTTGGCTCCGCTCGGCTCAAGTGACCACGCCTTGCCACCACCGGGCCACCGACAGAGCTGTTGCCCGTCGAATTCGAGGCCGTATAGAACGTCCTTCAGGGTTGCAGCCCTGCTCACTGCTTCGCCCTCCGGATCTTGGCCTTCTTCTGACGAACGAGCTTGACGACGTACCAAGCGGCCTTAAGCTGATCTCGGGTTTCCTCTATGGTGTGAATTGGGAAGCCGATGGTGCGGACGCCTTGCCGAGTGGTGGTCACAACCACGTCGCAGAGGTTAGCGACCTCATCGACAAGGTCGCCCTCAAGCATGAAGAAGTCGCCGCTCTGGATGAGCTTCGCTTCCTTTCGCAGGGCCATTGGCACATAGTCGGCAAAGGCCACTCCGGCCGCCCTGGCTCGAGCCTCAAGGGTGCGCCTGGATCGCGCCATGACACGCCGGTCGGCGCACTGGTCGAGGGTCAGCCCCTTCTCCGATAGACGCCTCAACAGCGCCCCGGTAAGATCGGCGTGGCCGGTGATCTTCGGCCCATTGGCGATGTCGGTCAGGACGGACCCGAAAAGGTCTGCGGTGGTTTCGGTCATTCTTCCCTCTGTATCTGCTTGGGGGAGAACAGGGCTTGGGAGACGGCAGCGAGGCAGAGCCGGTCTGTCTCGGCGCGGCGCAGTTCATCGCGGAGTTGCTTACTCACCCGAGACGCCTTCCCCGGAAGTCGAGTGGCTATCGAGTGCTTGCGGAGGGCGGTCATGGCTTGACCTTGATCGCGTCGAGCGCTTCGGCCAGCACTTGCCGCAAACCATCGTCCTTCGGGGAGGGCCACGGTGAGCACCAGTCGCAACGCCGAGCGCACAGGTCGCACCCCTCGTCGGCGTCCTCGCAACAGCCGTCGATACAGCTATAGGTGACGCCTTCGCCGCCGCAGTTCGGGCAGTCCTCGTCTTCCATGTCCTCGAACGCTTCGTATGGTCCGCTCATGTTCCCCGTCCCCCATATTGCCGCCCTGAGGCGAGTGGTTTAGGCTGCGATATCAGGGCAGCGAGCGTTCGATACGGTTGATGCACTCGATGGCGGCAGTCGCTTTGGATATGATCGACCTGCCCTGCTCGGCCACTTGATCGAACACGCCATTGGAGACCTGACGCAGACCGTTTGCATCTTCGCCGGTCGGGGTGCTGCCGCAGAGCGTGTCAGCGAGCTTTTCGATGCGAGTCAGGAGCGTTGTCATCTGCTCATTGGCGTCGCTCACCGGGTCGGTGAAGGCCGGGGCAGAGCGCGGCGGTTGAGCTTTCACGTTCGCTTCGTAAGCAATCATAGCCATTTCTCTCAGTCCTTTCGTTGCGCGGGATGCGCGTTAGTCGGTGGAGGTCGGAACGAAGCGCCAAGCAAGTCGGCGTCATCCCGCAGTTCCCGTTCGGCTTTCAGCCTGTCCGAGCGCAGCTTCCGCGTCTGCCACCAGAGCTTGACGAGCCGGGGTAACGGGAAGCGCCTTAACCAATTCCAGTTCATGCCGAAGTCTCGCTTCCTGCCGTCCGCATTCGGCTTCGTAAGCGGCTTTGAGGGTAAGATAGATGTTGGCTAGAATGGCCTTCGGCTTCCGATAGCGGAGAGCCCAAAAGGTCTGTGCCGGGACGCCGTACTTCTGCTCGGCGCGGTAGGTCGCGGCTTCCAGGGTATCCCCGGGGCCATAGTAGGCACGATGCAGGAGAGCCTTGGCCCACTCTGCGGCCTCATCAACGGTTGCTTCAGCCTCAAACACTTCTTGCTCCAGACGCAAAGGAGTTTTGCACATTCGAAATTCGCCTCTCGCTAAGTTCGGTTTGTTCGTGACCGAGAGCAGAGGAAGAGACGGAATGACGTTCAAGAGCATCGGCAGTTTGGCGACGGACGTGCTCAAGAAGGTCGAGAAAAAGCGTGCGGTGGCCGCTATATGCCCCGCAACTATTGATGATCGCGCGGCCGGAGCCGCTGCGGAAAAAGAGGCCGGAGCGCTTAAAGCCCCGGCCAGTTCTGACAGGGAGGAGAACAGCGTCCGCACGCCGGGAGATGGAGCGGCAGACGCCAACCGGAAACACATGCCCCCGGCCCTGCGACTTGTCATGGTCGGCAGGGGTATGGAGAGCGGGAACCGCCGCAAGCCGGGTGTCCCCGCCCGCTCGCTCTCCAGACCTATGCTGATCGTGATTGGTGGATTGGATCATGCTGCGCGCGCTTCGTCATAGAGGCGGCGAATCTCAGGGCGGTCTAGTCCGGTAGCGGCTTGAACCTGCCCTTCGGATAGGACTTCCTCGACATGCAAGCGGATGATCAGCGCCAGCATCTTTTGGCGGCTCGCCATGCGCTTGCGACAGATCGGCTTAACGGGCCTAACCCCGTGGCGGCTGAAGTATGTCGCAACGGCGGCGTGTGTAACGCCGAGCTTAGTGGCGACATCCCGGACCGACATGCCGCTCTGGTAAAGCCTGATGCCTTCCTTTACCCACTGGGCGTGGCCCATCTTTTCATGAGCGCCTATGGCACCAGCCGAGGCGATGAGATGGCGGTCGGCTATGGCGCGACGGTTCCACACGATGTTGTTGCGATAGATCAGGTTACGCGCGGTAGCTCCCGACTTGCCAATGGCAAGCCCGATTTCCTTTGCGGTCGCTCCCGCCGCGGCCATCTTGCGGATAGTGACCAGTTCTTGGTCTACCCATCCTGCCGACACGTTCTGAATGCCCTTGGAAAAGACCCGCTGAGCCGACGCTTGATACCCGCCGGTCATTCCGCACCCTCTCGGATGGCTTTCGCAAATGACCGGTGAAGCTCAGCCAGCGAGCGCGGCGAGACGACCATGCCGCCCTCTTCCGCAATCCGCTGCATGGCGCGGTCCAGCGCTTCGGCCTGCCGATCGTGCCACGCTGCGATGCGCTCACGTTCGGCTAGGACGGCCTTCTCGATGTCGGTGGGCCCGGTCACGCGGCGTTCTCGCGGTTCGACGCCTCAGCCTCGTGCTCTTCGATAAGTCGCGCGATTGCGGGGGCGAGTGCCCTGCGGGCCAGCTTGGAAGGCCTGTGCTTCTTGGCTTCCCAATTGGATATGTCGCCCTGAGCAACCTTGAGCTTCAGAGCAAGTTCGGTCTGGGTGATCCCCAGGGTTTTGCGCACTTTGGCGAAGTCGATTTGGTCGTCCATAGTCCGACTATGGGAAATCCGTACGGCAAAGTCAAACGGATTTTCCGTAGCCCGCTATGACATGGTTCGCCGACATGTCTGAGATTAGCGAACGTTTAACCACGGCGCGCAAGCGAGCCGGCTACGAAAAGGCCATTGACGCGGCTAACGCGTTGGGGATGCGACCTTCTACGTACTACTCGCATGAAAATGGATCCATCGGACTACGCGCTCAAGTAGCCGAGACCTATGCGAAAAAGTTCAAGGTCTCTTTGGAGTGGCTACTTACCGGCAAGGGTGATGCGCAAATGGATGGTGCGGTCCCGTACGATATTGAGGTTGCAGGCCTCCCGCTTTTGGGCTCTATTCAAGCAGGGCACTGGCTTGAACTGGGCTACGCCCAAGAAGAGGCAAAAACAGAAATGGTTCCGATCATACGGGACCAAAGATTTCCACACGCAAAGCAATATGCATTACGCGTCGTTGGGGACAGCATGGACTTGGACTACCCTGACGGTAGTATCGTGACCTGTGTAGATTTTGCAGATAGTGGTCTCTCTTTGGGAGAAGGCCTGATAGTCCACGTGGAGCGTCACCGCGCGGCCGGTCAGCTCATAGAAGTGACGCTCAAAGCCGTGGAGAGACGCAAAGGCAAATTATGCCTCGTCCCCCACAGCTCCAATCCCGCTTGGCAGCCGTTCCCGATCGACAGCCAGGAGGGTGAAACCACCACCATAGCCAAGGGCATCGTGCTCGGCGGCTGGAGCCCGCAACCCCTCCCCCGCCCGACTCGCTGAACTTTAGCATCGCCTCTGCCTTCGCATGCCCGAACGGATAATCTACGGATTTTCCGTTTTTCCGCTTGACGGATGATTACGGATTTCCCATACTATCTCCTGTAGCCGCACCTATGACGGCCGGGGAGATGAACGAAATGGAACTACTGGAACGCCGTGCCGAGATGGTGATTGCCGCCAAGGCGCACTTTGCTGCCGACATGCTGATGAAGGGCACTTACGGCGTCGGCTCGGGCAAGAAGTTCAAGGGCTGCTCGGTCGGCTGTCTGGCGCATGAAATTGCGCCCCGCAAGCAGTCGTACCCCAACGGCGTTCATGCCTTCGTTGCCGACCACTACGGCTATCCGTCGTGGCTGGCCTATTTGCAGGACACCATTTTCGAAGGGCTCCCGAACGGGCCGCAGGGCGAAAATAGCAAGTGGCACGTTCAGCTTGCCGAGACGTTGGCGAAGCTCCCCGCCGACTTCGATTGGGACTTCGCTCTACACCGCGTCCATGCAGCCATTCTGCGTATCTCTTATCGCACGGCGGGGTCGGCAAAGGAAGTCGTTCAGCACGTCCTTGAGCTTCATGAGCGTGCCGGTCGCGGCGAAGATATCAGCGACGAAATATGGTCGGCAGCGAGGTCGGCAGCGTGGTCGGCAGCGGAGTCGGCAGCGGAGTCGGCAGCGTGGTCGGCAGCGAGGTCGGCAGCGGTGTCGGCAGCGTGGTCGGCAGCGAGGTCGGCAGCGTGGTCGGCAGCGAGGTCGGCAGCGGAGTCGGCAGCGTGGTCGGCAGCGAGGTCGGCAGCATTTCAGGACATTCGTGACGCTGTCCTAGCGGCGCTGCCTGAGCCCGCCCTCTCGGTCAAGACGGTCGCCTAAATGCTCCACCACCCCTCCCATCGCCTCGATGCCGTCGAATACAGACATGCTCAGATCGAGCGGTTCTTCGGTGACACCATCAGTGTCCGGCATATTACCGAGGACGATGGTCCCGGCTACTGGCACGCATTTGCCAACGAGGACAATTCGTTCCGTCCTGGCTCCCATACCGTCGCGTCTGTAACTGCCGAGAGCAAAATGGACGTGCTCGACAGGATCGCGAAAGCGCTCGGTATGCCGGACGAAATCCTATCTCAGAACGATGTTTCAGACAAGCTTGAGGCTGCAGAATGAAGACCTATTATAGCTCGGAAGAGCAGAAGGCCAACCGCAAGATTTGGGCGACGGCGCTGCGGAGCGGGAAGTATCAGCAGGGAAGCAGCCGACTGAAAACGGATGACGGCGCATTTTGCTGCCTCGGTGTCGCCTGCGACGTTAGCGACATCGTCACGTGGAAGGGCACGCAGCCCGTCATAGATGGGCACTACCACTCAGACGCCTATCTCTCCCCGCCGATGAGGGACTGGCTCGGCCTGCGAACGGACAGCGGCGAATATTACTACGGTGGCGGTCGGAGGGTCCTCGCTTGGATGAACGACCACGACGGCGCGACGTTCGAGCAAATCGCCGACATCATCGAAAGCGAGCCTGAAGGTCTCCTTGAATGCACCAAGCCGATGGTGGCGTGAGATGAGCGACAAACCCACGCATTACGGCTACGATTTCTGGCTGGTCTTCGACTGCTTCGGCAAGGTGCGCCAGACAGTGCGCGAACCGGGAATTGGCCGGGACGAGCGCAAGATGTTCGTCCGCGCCTCGCTGCCGAAGTCGCTCTGGTCGTCCCCGGCCCTGCGCGCCACGATCACTGTGACCGCGGACAACAACGAGCCCAAATTCGTGCTCGACCTTCAAGCCGCTGTGCAACAACGCGGAAAGCATCCTCCACATGCTCATTCCGCGCAGCAAGGACCATCTCGAAAACGAGCAATGCCTGCTGTTCATTGAACGCGCCGCCGTTGGTGACCTGTTCGGAGAGCGCTCGCCATGACCTCCAGCAATCCGAAACTGTTGGCTCTGCTGCTTTCCCTCGCAGCTCTTACCGGAGCCGTAGACATCAACCAAGTAAGGAAGAAGCCATGAGTGCTCAAGCTGTTGCCGAACGCAACGACAACCTGCCGGCTAAGGATGTCGGCACGACCGTCTCCACAATGGACATGATCAACAACGCGCTAGCGAACGGCGCCAGCATGGAGTTGGTCGAAAAGCTCATGGTGCTGCACGAGCGTTGGGAAGCCAACCAGGCGCGCAAGGCGTTCAACGAAGCCTTCGCCGCCTTCAAGTCCGAAGTCGTCACCATCGCTCGCAACCGGCTGATCACAGATGGTCCGCTGAAGGGCCGGAAGTACGCCGAACTGTTCTCGTTCGTGGACGCCGTGACGCCCGCGCTTTCGAAGCATGGCCTCAGCGCCTCTTGGAACATCACCAAGGACGAAAAGGACTGGATCGAAGTCACCTGCACCATAGAACATGTGCTCGGCGGCAACAAGAAGGTTGCTATCGGCGGACCTCCCGATACAGGCGGCGCGAAGAACGCCATTCAAGCTCGGCTGAGCGCCATCACCTACCTGGAGCGCGGGTCGCTCAAGGCCGCCTGCGGGCTTGCCGAGCAGGGCGACGACAAAGACGGCGCATCGCCGCCGGTCGAGGCCAAGGCGATCACGCCCGAGCAGCTTATCGATTTGCGCAAGCAGATCGAAGAGACCAAGGGCGACACCGCGGCTTTCTGCGAACACTTTGGGATCGACGCGCTACCGGACCTGAGGGCCAAGGACTTGCCCGCCGCGCTCACCATCATCGACAACCGCCGCAAGAAGATGGGGGCGGGAAAGTGACCGTCGAAATCCTCGATTGCGAGCAGAACTCGCCTGAGTGGCTGGAGGCCCGTTGCGGTCTCGTGACGGCCAGCACGTTCGCCAAGGTGCTGGCGCAAGGCAAGGAAGGCGGCGCCAGCGTCGGTCGTCGCGACCTCTTGCTGAAGCTGGCCGGCGAAATCCTGACAGGCCAACCGGCGCCGGAAGGCTACCGCAACGCCGATATGGACAGGGGCCACGAACAGGAGGGCGAGGCCCGTTCGCTCTACGCCTTCACCTATGAGCCTGTGCAGCGTGTCGGCTTCATCCGCAACGGCCGGAAGGGCGCGAGCCCTGACAGCCTCGTAGGGACCAAGGGCGGGCTCGAAATCAAGTGCGCCATCCCCTCGGTGCAGATCGACCGACTGCTCAAGAGCCGCTTGCCGCCCGAACACGTCGCCCAGGTACAGGGCAGCTTGTGGGTGAGTGAGCGCGAGCACTGGGATTTCATGTCGTATTGCCCCGGCCTGCCCCCGTTCATTCACCGCGTCTATCGAGACGAGCCCTATATCGCAACGCTCGCCAAAGCCGTCGACGCCTTCAACGAGGAACTGGATTCCATCGTCGCTTCTATCCGAACCTACGAGAACTTTGCGAGGCAAGCCGCATGATGCAAATCCAGCTTACCCGAGCCCTTGAAGCAGTAGCCGCCGACGCTCTCTGGGGTGCCAGCAGCACAGACGAATTGCAGGCCGCTTGGGGTGACCATTGCGCCGAGTTTGCGGACGAGAGCCCCGAGCGCGCCCGGCTGCTGAAACTGTTCGATGACCGCCTTGAAATTCTGCGCCTTGCCGAGCGGCTTGGCAGCTACTTGAGGGCTGGCTGATGGACGACCTTGCCCCGCCGATCATGTACCAGTGGGACGGCGAAAGCCTCGTCCCTGCTTCCAACTACTGGCGCCATCAGGCCGACCAGCACATGGTTGTTGGGCAGCGCTATCGCATGGTCGCAGAGC
>JAQGOV010000334.1 GCA_028293425.1 Verrucomicrobiales bacterium | reverse complement strand
CTCAGCTCCATGAAACCATTGCCAAGGAAGCCGCTTGGGCTGTACAAAGTCTGAATTACTTAAAATCCATTCCGCTGAGCACCTATGAAAATTAATGTCCGTTATCTCAGTCTGCTCCTGCTGGCTGTGCTCTTCTGTTCCTGTAACAAACCCGAAGGCAGCGCCAGCAACAAGAAACAAACCATCGGTGTCGCTTTCGAAACGCTCCAAACCGAATACTGGGTCGCCGGCTTCGAAGCCATCAAAGCGGAATTGAAGAAGCGCGATATCAACATGGTCGAAGCCATCGCCGACCAGGATGCCAGTCGACAATTGCAGCAGGTCAAAATCTTCATCGCCCGCCATGTCGACGGCATCATCATGGTGCCCAAGGACGCAAAAACCTGCATCCCCATGATCCGGGCTGCCAACGAAGCCAAGATCCCCATCGTGCTCTTTAACCGTCCTTCGGACAAAACAGACGCTCAATCTACCGCCATCGTTGCAGATAACGTGAAACTCAGTCGTGATACCGTTACCTATATGATCGAGCAGGCCAAAAAGGATGGCCGCAAGCACAAGGCCATGGTTGTCCTGGGCGACCTGGGCGACATCAACGCCATTGGCCGGCGTGACGGCTTTGACCAAGCCATCAAAGGCCACGAAGACATTGTCGATGTAGTTGCCAGGGTCCCTTCGGAGTGGAACCAGGAAAAAGCCCAGGCCGGTGTTGTGAACGCGCTTCAGGCGAATCCTCAAATCGACTTTATCTTTACCTCCTCGGACTTCCTCCTCCCCTCCATCACTTCGGCTCTCAAAGCCTCCGGTCGTTACAAAAAGTCCGGCGAAGAAGGCCATGTCATCCTTGGCGGTTTCGATGGGGACTCCACCGCTTATCAAATGCTCCGCGATAAATACCTGGATGCGACTGGTGTGCAGGATGTTTACTTTGAGGCTCAGGCTTCGGTTCAGGCAGTGCTCGATAAATTGGCCGGTAAACCTGTGGACGAACTCATCCTGGACCCAGGCTTCGTCATCCATCAATCCAACCTCACGGAAATGTCGCCTCGCATGTGGGGCGCCAATGTTAAGAAGTAAGCTGCTCCATGACTCCTTCCGCTGGCACCACCAATAGCCCAATTAAGGCCGGATTTTGGAGTCATTGGTTTGTCTCGGATTACCTGGTGCTCGGGCTGACAGCCTTGCTCTTCTGCAGCTTCGCTCCCTTTACCCCCGGCTTGGCCAGCGGTGAAACCCTGCTCAACATCCTCTCCTTCGTCCTGCCTTTGCTCATCGTCGCGATTGGGCTGACCCTCGTAATGATCTCCGGCGGCATCGACCTCTCTGTCACATCCATTATCGCCCTCACCAGCGTCGTGGGTGCTAAAATAATGACCGAGCAGACTGGCGGGTCTTCTGTATGGCTCGGGGTTGGAGCCATGCTGCTTTTGGGCGCAGTTCTCGGCGCTGCCAACGGCGCCATTATTACCCTGCTCCGCTTGCCGCCTTTTATCGTCACCCTGGCTTCCATGATGTTTCTGAGCGGCTTTGCCGTTTGGTTTACCCAATCGAAGAACATCTACAATTTGCCAGGTCCCTTTCTCGCATTGGGCAAACAATTGCCGATTACGATCGCCCTCTGCGCGGCGCTTGCGATCTGCGCCCACCTTCTACTCCGCCGCACTCTCTATGGCCGCTGGCTTTACGCTACGGGCCAAAACGCGACCGCCGCACACATATCCGGCGTGCCCACTCGCTCGGTGGTTTTCTCAGCTTATGTGTGCTCTGGTTTCTGCGCCGCGGTGGCCTCCGTTATTCTAACCGGTCGCCTGGAAACCGGTTCCCCGGTTCTCGGCCGCGAAATGCTCCTCGATGTGATCGGCGCAACCGTCGTCGGCGGAACCAGTTTATTCGGCGGCAAAGGCAAGATCACCTGGACCCTTTTCGGCGTGTTGTTTCTGACTCTGCTGGACAACACTTTGAATCTTTTGAGCCTCTCGCATTTCTTCATCACCATCGTCAAAGGCTCAGTCATCCTGCTGGCCGCGGTGCTCGACGCCACACGCCAACGCTTTTCTGGGCGAGACGCATGACCCACCCGCTCCTTGCATTCGAGTCCGTGGAGAAAGCCTTCTTCGGAGTGAAGGTGCTGAAAGGCGTGAGCTTCTCCGTTCCACAAGCCGGCATGGTGGGCCTCGTCGGCGAAAATGGTGCGGGCAAATCCACCCTCATGAACATCCTCGGAGGGAATCTGGACGCGGATGTCGGTCACTTGCGGCTTAACGGAGTCCCGTACGCTCCGACGAGCCCAAAAGACGCGGAACGTTCCGGCATTGCGTTCATCCATCAGGAGCTCAACCTTTTTCCCAACCTCACCATTGCCGAGAACCTCTTTCTCGCTCACCTCCCTCGCGGTAAAGGCTCTCCGTTCATCGCGCGTAAAGCCCTCCACGAGCGCGCGGCGAAGTTGCTTCAGGAGGTAGGCCTCCGAATTCCGCCGCATCGATTGGTCGAGACACTCTCCTCCGGCGAACGGCAACTGGTTGAAATCGCCCGCGCTCTCAACACCGATGCGCGCCTGATCATCTTCGATGAGCCAACCACCTCGTTGAGCCAGCCCGAGATCGAGCGCTTGTTCGCGCTCATCGCCCGTTTGCGAGATCGTGGTATCGCGATGATTTATATCTCGCACACGCTCTCCCATGTTTTTCAGCTTTGCTCCAGCATTGTCATTCTGCGCGATGGCGAAGTGGTTGGTGCTGGTGCCACCGAATCGTTTACCCCAAGCCAACTCATCTCCCTGATGGTCGGTCGGCCTCTCGAACAGCTATTCCCAACCCGGCGCAACCAGCCCTCCACCAACCCTTTGCTGGAGGTGAAGGACCTAGGAAGAAAAGGGGTTGTTCGTGACGTCTCCTTCACGTTGTGCCGCGGTGAAGTTCTTGGCCTTGCCGGCTTAATGGGCGCTGGCCGTTCCGAACTCGCCCGTGTTCTGTTCGGCTTGGACCAGCATGACGCCGGAAAAATTCGCGTCGACGGCCAATCGCTGCCCCACCTTTCTCCGCGTCAGCGTATTCAACTTGGAATGGCCTTCCTCACTGAGAATCGCCGGACCGAAGGTTTATGTTTGGATGGCAGCGTAGCCGACAACCTCCTCCTCCCCTCGCTTCCCGAGCACACTCGCACCGGTGCGGGCTGGCTGCGCAAAGGTCCGCTTCAGGAAGCAGTTCGTCGCATCCGCGAAGTGGTTCGGCTGGATCCAAAATCGCGAGACACTCAGGCTGCGCGAACTCTGAGTGGCGGCAATCAACAAAAGGTCGTGCTCGGTAAATGGCTCCTGCGCCAGCCCCGCGTTCTGATTTTGGATGAACCGACCCGTGGCATCGATATGGGAGCCCGGTTCGAGATTTACCGCATTGTTCAGGAACTCGCCGACAACGGCGCGGGCGTGCTTGTCATCTCGTCCGAATTGGAGGAACTGCTCGGGTTGTGCGATCGCATCCTGATCATGAAAAAAGGCACGCTCGTCGGCGAAATGCCCCGCTCCCAATTCAATTCCGAAACCATCCTCCGAGCCGCCCTCGGCGAAACAAATTCCGCGGAGGCGCTGCCATGACCGCCTCCCGTCGAACCCTCCTGCGCGCAGCCCCTGCCCTTTTGTTTGCGGCCACCCTGGCCTTTTTTGGACTGCAATCCGGGAAGTTTCTGGATCCCCAAAACCTGGTAAACATCCTTGTCCAGGCTTCCTCCACCGGAATCGTGGCGGTAGGCATGACGTTCGTCCTGCTCACTGCCGGCGTGGACTTGTCTGTCGGCGCCATCATGTTTATTGCAGCTGCCATCGCTGGCAAAATGGCATTGGCAGGCTGGCCCCTGCCCTTCGCTCTGGGCATCATGTTCGTAGTCAGTTTGCTCATGGGCGCTTTTAATGCCTTCTTCATCACACGCGTCCGCGTCTCCGCGTTCATCGTAACCTTGGCCGTCCTCTTCATCGGACGAGGCCTCGCCCTGCAAATCACCGAAACTCGCGCCATTAATCTTCCAGATAGCTTCCTTCTGCTCGGCTCGTGGACTTTTCTCAAGGTGCCGCTCCCCGGCTGGCTCTTCGCCGCCGCGCTGCTCATCTCTCACCTCGTGCTCACCCGCACTCCCTTCGGCCGCCACGTTTACGCCGTTGGACACGACATCAATGCCGCAAAAAAAGCGGGCCTGCCAACCAGCCGAATCCTATTCGCCGTTTACCTGATCAGCGGGGCCTGCGCCGCCATCGCAGCCATGGTCTCCCTCGGTCAACTTGGCACCGTCTCCCCTAAGTTTGGTGAAGGGAAAGAATTCGCCGCCATCGCCGCCGCCGTCCTCGGCGGCACCAGCCTCTTTGGAGGCCGAGGCAACGTCTGGCCCGGAACCTTCCTCGGCGCCATCCTCATCCAAACCATCGAAAATGGCCTCGTCATCCTCAACGCCGATCCCTACCTCTACCCCATGGTCATCAGCGCCGTCATCTTCATCGCCGTCCTCCTCGAAAGCCTGAGAAACCGTTCCCAGCAAGCAGCCATCTAGCATTACTAGGTTTCTTCAGAGGTGCGGCTGTAAACAAATAGAAACCCTTCTGCCTTCCTCCCTCAGCATGCCTTTGCCAAATATGCCATTGCCTTAAGAGAGTCTGACACCGACCTGCTGGTTTATCCCCGCTTTTTTAAACCCTGCACCTTCTTCAAATTGCTCCATGAAAGGATCACCTTTTATC
>JAQGOV010000291.1 GCA_028293425.1 Verrucomicrobiales bacterium | reverse complement strand
GTTCCGCGTGGCCTTGCTCACGGGTTGCGCGCAGGATCTGATTTTCAGCAACGTAAACGTCGATACTGCCGAGGTTCTTGCTCGCAACGGGTGCGACGTAATCACGCCACCTCACCAGGGCTGCTGCGGTTCGCTCCACGCCCACAATGGCGAACTCGAACTCGCTCGCGAAATGGCTCGTCGGCAGATGGATTGTATCCCTCCCGAACAGTTCGATGCCATCATCACCAACGCGGCCGGATGCGGCTCACACCTGAAGCACTATCACGGTCTTCTCAAAGATGATCCACGCTATGCCGAACGCGCGCGCCTGTGGGATAAAAAAGTCAAAGATATCCACGAGTGGCTGGTCCAAATCGGCATCACCGCCCCTGCGGCCAAGAGCCTCCCGGCTCAAACCGTTACCTATCATGAGGCCTGCCATCTTTGCCATGGACAGAAGATTACCTCTCAACCCCGGCAAGTTTTGAAGTCCATTCCTAATTTAAAGCTCGTCGAACTGCCTGAGAGCACCTGGTGTTGCGGGAGTGCGGGCATTTATAACCTTATCCAACCGGAAATGGCAGGCACGCTGCTCGATCGGAAAGTGAAGCATATCCAAAACACCGGCGCTGCCGTGGTCGCAACCGGAAACCCGGGTTGCCTTCTCCAGATTCAAAATGGAGTCCGCGCTAGTGGCCAGGATCTGCGCGTTGTTCATCCCATCACACTCCTTGCCGAAGCTTATCGCCACGAAGGCGGTTAAAGCCGAGCTGCTGCCTCTTACGACGCACTCATTTGCTCACGACGTGCTCCCCGTTCGGTGTGAGACTGCCGTAAAGCCCTTGGCGATGTCGGCACCACGCTGCACTCGAGTTCACCTTATTCCTGTCCAAGGTCCAGGCACTGCAAACTTCTGCCATCCCGCACGTAGAGCTTGCCTTTGGCGAATGCGGGGTGACTCCACGTATTCCCGCAGATCTGCAAACGGCCAAGCTCCGTGTATTTAGCTGGGTTGGGCGCGATCAGCAGCAGCGTACCATCTTCCGTCAGGACCAGCAGCTTGCCTCCTACGCTCAACGTTGAAGAATAATCCTTCTGTCCTTTTCCAAATCCCGGCTCGGACCATTTCAGTTTTCCTGTTGCCGCTTCCACACACACGAAATCCCTGTTCGCGCCTTGGCAATAAAGATGTCCACCCTCCGACACAGGGGTTGCGAGGTTGATCTTGAGGTTCTTATTGGACCACGCCTCATTCGCTTTCCAACCTCCGCTGTCCTTGCTGATTTTGTAGCAACTGAGCCCAAAGGAATGCGAATTCACCGTAATCATATCTTCGCCAATGATCACTGGAGATGCCGCATGCCGTTTGGCATTTGTCTTCAACGGCACGCGCCAAAGAATTTTCCCATCGGATAAGTCAGCCCCGAGCAATGCATCCGCTGTAAAGGCTACCACTTGCTTCTCCCCGGCCAATGTCACGCCAAGGAACGAAGAATAGGCAGCCTCGTCAGTGCCCGACTTCCACAGCGTCTTCCCTGTCATCTTGTCCACGCACACCAGGCTAGCTCCATCCGTATTTCCCACGGGCAAAATTAAACGATTCTCTACGATCACCCCTGAACCATTATTGCCTCTCCGGCTCGCGGTACCTTCCTTGGCTTTGCTTCCAAGGAACTTCACCCCAAAATCTTTATCGTAACTCAGTTTCCAAAGCTCTTTTCCATCGGCCAATTGAAAGCAGCGAACTTCCCCGTTACACGATTGCACATACAACCGGTCTCCATCGATCATCGGCGTCGATCTTGGCCCTTCCCCCCATTCGTCTCCGAAGATCTCAGTATAAGCCTGCTGCCACACTTCCTTGCCAGTTGCAGCGTCTACCAAATGCGCCACTTCCTTTCCATCCTGCCCGTCCAGATAAACCAGCTTGCCCTCGGAAACGATCGGGGATGAAAACCCTCCTCCAATCGAAAGCTTCCATACTGGCTTCACTTCCTTCGGCAAACTGCCTGGCGCTGCTTCCCCAACGGCATGACCATCGCGGTTGGCGCCCCGCCACTGTGGCCAGTCGTTCCCCCAGCTTGAACCGGCGCACAGAGACGAAAACAATACCACCCAGATCGGGAATCTTTTCATAGTTGCAGAGTGCCCCGAGCATAATGTCCCGTTTTTCAGGGGTCAACTCTCCCCGATTGCTTTAAGTAATGTATAGGAGCGAAACGGAGCTAAGCTTCGAACGCGTCCTTCAAACGTCTTATATCCAGCTTTTTCATCTGGAGCATGGCTTGAAACACTCGCTGGGATCTCGCGGTGTCGGAGTGACTGAGCAGCTCGGGCAAAATGGTGGGGACTACCTGCCAGGAAAGACCAAACTTGTCTTTGAGCCAGCCACATTGCTGTGCCTCGGTAGGCCCGCCCTCGGACAGTCGCTTCCAATAATAATCCACTTCCTCCTGCGTCTCGCAATCAATCTGCAAGGAAACAGCTTCATTGAATTTGAAAATGGGGCCCCCGTTCAGCGCGGTAAAAGATTGCCCATCCAATTCAAAAGCAACAGTCAGAACTGTGCCGGCCTCCTTTCCGTGTATCTCCTTCCCAGCCTCAGAATAATGCGAAATGGCAGTGATTTTGGAGTTCTTAAAAATTCCGGTATACCATCGGGCAGCCTCCTCAGCCTGATGGTCAAACCAAAGGCACGGGGTAATTTTAAATTTCATAAGCTGCGTCATTCGATTCGTCTTGTCGGTCACCTATAAGACGAAGCACGACGGCCTTTCAGGACAGGATCCAACGTCTTTTTATACCGCTGCCTTTAGAGGCTAGCCGGTTCGGCATTCCAAACCTTGATGTCATCAAAAAAGCCATCCTTTCCACCAACGCCCAATTCTATCTTGGATTTTGTCGCGTGTCCGATCCCGGAGGATTTGAGGAAGGCAGCCGGTTTGCCATCAATGCTCACACGCATGGAATCGCCGACGGTTTCCACAACGAGCGTGTACCATTTGCCTGTTTCAAGCTTTGCAGGGTAAGTAACCTGGCGGCCGGTCAGAAGCTTGCTTCGCTCGGCTTTCTTGGATGGGTCTTTGCTCATTTCGTAGATGTCGTTGCGCATACTTCCATCGCGTTCGTCGATGATGGTTACCCCATTCGTGCGCACCTGGGCCCGGCAAAGGTGGCCGTAGTGGGCGCCGGTGTATTTTCGGTCATCAAACTCCACATCGATCATGGAAGCGCCTTCGAAACGGATCTTCACTTCCACCACACTGTCCCTCGTTGGGATCTCAAGGCCATGAACAGCCGCGTGCGGTGTGACCGCTTGCTTGCCGTCAGCAGCAGGAATGTTTTGATCGCGAGTCTGCGTCCCTTTCAGCGTTCCTTTCTCAAACGTGAACGTTGGAACGACCTTGTGCCACACCTTTGCTGGTTCTGGGCTTTCAAAGTCATCCGAGAACAGGAGCTCTTTCCTTTTTGCGATAGGTTCCTCGGGAACAGGCGGCCGCTCGGCAGCGGAAGCAGCAGTCGCGGTAAGGAGCAAAAGGAAGAGAACTAAACGGGTTTTCAACGAGGTTGTCATGGCCCCAATGTTTACACCAATGACAATTTTGTGGCGAGCAAAAGCAGCAGCCGAAAATCGACCGCGAACGGTAGCTGCACGATCCTTTTATCGACCCAACACAGGCATGTCAACTTGCCTACTGACACCGCGGACAAATCCCAAAAAACTCCAGCTTATGAGTCACCTGTTTAAAGCCGTTGCGGGTAGCGATATCCTTCTCCAGTTCATTCGGAAAACATTGCTCAATTTCCACGACATCCGAGCATCGCGTGCAGACCAGATGATGATGGTGGCCATCGTCCCCTTCGGCCAATAGCTCGAACCGGGCTCCTCCATCTCCAAGGTCGAAGCGCTTTACCATGCCCATTTCCTCCAACAGGTGCATTGAGCGGTAGACGGTGGCAAGGTCACAATCACTGGTCGTCAAGCCCTGGTGAATTTGCTTGATGCTCATCGGGCCCGCATGATGTCGCATTAACTCGAGAATCGCCTGACGCGGTCCGGTCACCTTGCGCATTTTGCTCCGGAGGCGCTCCGTTAGTTCCGGCAGGCCAGGGGACTCGTGTGAATGTGAGTGGCCTTTCATATTTTTGCCAACACAGGAGAAGCCTTCTGTTGAAGCCGTCCCACAATCAGGCTGAGGACGAACATTCCGATACAACTTACCACAATGGCCGGGCCACAAGGTACGTTCACAAAATACGATAAAATCACTCCCCCCAGGCTCCCAAGAAACCCAATGCAAAAGCTCAGAATGAGATGTTGTCGCAAGTTTTTACTTACGTTCCGGGCCGCCGCCGGGGGAATAACCAAGAGGGAAGTAACCAGGACGATTCCAAGCAACCGAATGGTCATGGCTACTGTTAAAGTTAACGCGAGCACAAATATCAAATTGTACCTTTTCAGCGATATTCCACAAACATGGGCAAGATCTTCGTTGGCTGTGACGAGAGTCAATTCCCGGAGCCGTAGCATCAAGGCGGTTCCAGCCACAACCGCCAGGACGCCGGATTGCCAAACCTCGGACCAGCCAATTGCCAGGATATCGCCGAAAAGGTAGCGGTGAATATCCCCCGGCCGGCTTTCCAGCAGGCTAAGAATGATGATCCCGATCGCAACCGAGCCGGACAAAAGGAGAGCCATAATCGTGTCACTGAGCAGTTCGGTGTTTTCCTTCAACCAGAGCATGGCCGCTCCTATTAGCAGGCTGACCGCCACCAAAGAAATTGTTGGGTTGGCCAGCCCAATCCAAAGCCCCAGGGCAATGCCAGCCAGCGCGCCATGTGAAACAGTGTCGCTAAAGAAGGCCATCCGGCGCGCCGTGGCAAAAACACCGAGCAAGCCGCAGAGCGGGCCAAGCAGCACCGCGGCAATCAGGGCGCGGACCATAAAAGGTTCAATGAACATGCGAGTGGTCGTGATGATAAGGGGACACGTGAATTCCATACGCCTGCTTCAGGGACTCCGCGTTCATCACGTGCTCAGGTGAGCCTTCACAGCAAATCACGCCATTCAAGGCGTAAACCCACGAAGCGTGTCGATAAACCATCGACAGGTCATGCGAAACAAGGATCACCGTCAGGTGATGGCGCCTTTGGATTTCGGCAATCAGATCATAAAAAGAAAGCTCCCCGGGCGTATCCACTCCGGCAGTCGGTTCATCCAGGAGGAGCAGCTCCGGCTTTCCCAGCAAGCTGAAGGCGATCATCACCCGTTGGAGTTGTCCGCCAGAAAGCTGGGCGACTGGCCTATCGAGCAAGGCCTCGACGCCAATCTCCGCGAATGTCTCGCTGATCAGTGAGTCTGTCTTGCGTCGCGATTGCCAAAACCAATTGCGTGTTTTATGCAGCCGTAAAGCGAGGAATTCCCTTACGCTCAGGATAAAGCTGCGCTCAAGATTCAATTTTTGCGGCACATAACCAACTCGCGGAAGAACCGTCCGGAGGTTGGAGGCACCGAATAGCTTGATTTCTCCAGCCGTAATTTTTTGTAATCCAAGCAGCGCTCTTAGCAACGTGGTCTTGCCGGAACCGTTAGGCCCGATTAAGGCCACCAGTTCTCCGGCGGGAACTTTGAGATCTACCCCTCTCAAGACTTCCAGGCCGCCGAGTTGCACCCGGATATCCCGTGCTTCGATTACCAGGTTGTTGTCACTGACTTTGTGTTTCGGATGCATGGGAAGCAGGAGTCAGCGATCCGCACAAGCTTTGCAGGTTGCGTCGCATGGTTCTTTCATAAGCGTCCTTTTTCAAAGGACCGGTCTCCAAAGTGTCCAGCTCGGCGACTTTCAGGTTCAGGTCTTTGGCAATCTGCCGCACCAACCTGGAAGAGTATTGCGGCTCAACAAAAAGCACCGGAATTTTTTCTTTCCGGAGCGCATCCTGGAAGGCCTGCAGGTAACGGGCGGATGGATCCACATCAGGAACCTGTTCCAGCACCCCGGCAAGCCTCAGTCCATACCGTCGCACCAGGTAGGGAAAAGCGTCATGGAGCGTCACCAGTGCCTGCCCGCGCAGCGGACCCAAACCATTCTCAAAATCCGCATGCAGCTTCTGCAATGAGGCCAAAAACTCGGCGGCATTGGCCCGGTAGGTGTCCTGATGCGTTGGGTCCAAATCCACCAGGGCAATAAGGATATTTGTCACCATTTGCTGGGCCAGCTTTGGATCGAGCCACACATGAGGATTAGGCACGCCTTTGTTCTGCTCGCGGCCTCTGGAAAACCCATCCAATGGAGTCACGCCCCAAATAAAATCTTTGTCCATCCCCGAAGTCGCGACCACGATCTTCTTATCTCTTCCTGCCGTGAGAAGGAGTTTCTCCAGCCAGATGTCCATGCCTGCGCCGTTGCGGACGATAACATCCGCCCGCTGCACCTTCTGCAAATCGCGACGAGAGAACTGATAGTCGTGGGGGCTGATGTTGGATGGCAGCAGGTTTTCCACCTCAGCAAGGTCCCCTCCAACGTTAAGGGCAAAACAATAAAGCGGCAGGAAGGTAGTGAGGATACGCAGCTTCTTACCGCCGGGCGGCTCAGCTCCATGGCTTGTGAAAGTCAGAACAAGCGCCAACAAGAGTTGGCAAGTCACCCTCATAGTTTAAGTGTAATCTTATTGCAAATCGTTTGCAATACCCAGGCAAAAAAAATCCCGCGCCGAGAAGCGCGGGATGATCAGAAAAAGCGGGCTAGCGCATCAACAGCATCTGGCGGGCGCGTTTGATTGAGCGGTTCAGCGCGCGCTGGTAGTGCGCGGGCAGGCCCGTATACTTGCGCGGAAGAATACGGCCCTGGTCCGTAACGAACTGGCGGAGCAGGTTCACGTTCTTGTAATCCAGAGCGTCCACGGTGAAATCAATTTTGGGCTTGGGGCGCGGCGTGCGCTTTTCCGTTCCCGGACCTTTTCCACGACCTTTCCGGTCCTTTTCGATATTCGTTTTACGAGGCATAACAATTACTTAATTTCGCGGTGAACAGTGTGCCGGCGGAGAAAGGGATTGTATTTCTTAATCTCCAGCTTCTCGGTCTTCAGTTTCTTATTGCGAGTGGTAGTGTAACGGGAGGGAGTTTTGCCTTCCTTCCGGGATTCAGTGCACTCGATAGTGATGATTTCTCTGGGCATAAAACGTTATTCTTTTTCTTTAGCGGGCTTCTCTTCAGCCTCATCGTCATCGGATTCGGAGTCAACAGCGCCGACGCTATCCACCGATCCAAGAGCGCCAAGCCGGCGTTGACGAAGAGCGCCTTCGCGCTCGAGTTGGGCCTGCGCTTCCACCGTGAACCGGGTCCAGGGAATGGCTTGGAGACGAGCCTGGGGGATTTTCTTGCCTGTCAGCTCGCACACTCCGTAGGTGTCCTTCTCAATCCGCTTCAGGGCTTCTTCGATTTCGTAAATAGCATCCTGGTCGGAAGAGAGCAGGCTCAAGGCAAAGTCACGGTCGAAATTGTCAGTGCCGGAATCAGCCATATGAAGGCTGTAGCTGGACATTTCCTCGGCGGATTCCTTGGCTAAGCCACTCATCTGGTGCATCAGACGCTCCCGCAGATCCAGCAGATTGTCATAAAACTTTTGCCATTCGGCCTTGATTTTGGCCGGTCTGGATGGGTTGAAGCCATGATTATTCACTCCAAGCCCTAGAATGGAGGCAGCGGTGGCGGATTGGCGTTGTTTGGCGGCAACGGGCTTTGCAAGCACCGGTGCTGGACCAGACTTCTTTGCGATTTTCTTATTAGTCGTCACGTAAACTTACACTTTACTCGGTTAACCGTAGATTCTGAGCCTTAAAATCACAACCCTTTCACCGTTTTAAGAGCTCGCGAATTTATCAAAGGCAAGGAATTAAGCCAGAGAAATTTTCAGAAATTTTGCACGGGGGACAGCGCTTCTTAACAATTGAAGGATTAGCCTTTCTCAATGCACGCGTAGGCATTGTGATTATGAATGCTTTCGTAATTCTCCGCTTCAACCTTGTACCAGGTCACATCGGGATGAGCATTCAGCTTCACGGCCACATTTCGCACGAGATCTTCGACAAAAACCGGGTTTTCATAAGCCCGTTCGGTAACGGCCTTCTCATCTTCCCGCTTCAGCAGGGCAAACAGCTCGGAACTGGCCGAGCTCTCCACCAAAGCAATGAGGTCTTCAATCCAAATGGCCTTTTTGGACCGGATCTGAACGGACACCTCGCCACGCTGGTTATGGGCTCCGTAGGAGCTGATCGCTTTGGAACAGGGACAAAGGGTAGTGACTCCAACCTTTACCGTGAGCACGAAATCGATTTCCTTCCCGCAGGCAGACGCATCAAAGCGGGCAGTGTAATCCAACACGCTTTCCCGGCCGGAAACAGGCGCCTTCTTGGTCAGAAAGAAGGGAAACTCCATCTCCAGGTGGCTGCAATCCGAATGCAGTTTTTTCTGCATGGCAAAGAGAATGTCTTCAATGTTCTCAACATGAACCATGCTGCCATGAGCATTAAGCACCTCGATAAAGCGGCTCATATGGGTGCCTTTGAACTCCTTGGGCAGGTCAACAAACATGCCGATGGTGGCCACCGTGTTTTGCACCACATGCGCCTTGTCCCGAATCTGGATAGGAAAGCGCAATCCCCGGACACCGACTTTGTCGATGCGGAGTTCACGTGTGTCCCTTTCGCTCTGCTTATCGTGCAGTTTGGATTTGCTCACCGGATCTTTTGCTGGAGAAGGCTGCCCAACTTCGCTCACTTTCAGCATGCCCAAAGGTATCAGGAGGGATCGGATTTGCAAAAGTTATTGCAAAAGCCCGTTTTTTGGCAAAACTGGCTAAAATTCGCAAAGTTTACCATCATGATACCGGCAATAATGCGCATTTTAGCACGACCCGGCACCATTACCTTTCCCATTGTGCTCCTCTTTCTGTCTTCCAACATCAGCGTTGCGGAAAGATTCCGCGTGGCCTGCTTCAACCTGAACAATTACCTCACGGAAGCTTCCGGGAACCGTCCCCTCAAGAGCGCGGCCTCAAAAGCCAAAATCCGGGAAAGCCTGCAAGCCTTAAAAGCGGATGTTGTAAGCCTTGAGGAGGTCGGCAGCACCAATGCGCTCCTGGAACTGCGTGATGCGCTAAACGGCGAAGGTTTGAATTACCCTTATTGGGACCACGTTCAAGGCGCCGACACCAACATTCATGTGGCGGTTTTAAGCCGGTTTCCAATTACAGGGCGCCGGCCTCATACCAACGATTCCTTTTTGTTCTTTGGCAAGCGGTTCCAGGTGAGTCGCGGCTTTTCAGAGGTCGATATCCAGGTGAATTCCAATTATTCGTTTACCCTGATTGGCGTGCACCTGAAATCCCGGTTGCCAGTGCCGGACGGCGATGAAACCGATATCCGGGAACAAGAGGCCCTCATCTTGAAAGAAAAGGTAGATGCCATTCTGTCCGCAAAACCGAAGGCAAACCTGGTTGTGCTGGGCGACTTCAACGACATCAAAGATTCCAAAACCCTCAAAACACTTACCGGACGCCAAAAGCTGGCGCTCGTCGATACCCGGCCTGCGGAAAAGAATGGGGATGACCAACCCAATCCCAATCCGCGTTACGCAGCTCCCAGGGTCACCTGGACCTATTATTACGCCGTCGATGACTCATTTAGCCGGATTGATTATATTTTGCTGAGTCGCGGAATGGCCCGGGAGTGGGACCCGGAAGAAACTTATGTCCTATCCCTGCCGAATTGGGGAGTGGCCTCGGACCATCGCCCCATAGTCGCCACCTTTGAAGCTGTGGATAAATAGAGGGCCTTCGACGCTGCTTCCCGGCTCGTCTTCGTCTCCCCCTCTTAATCTTTTATTTAATCCCTTGTTCGGCCCTGCCTTCCTCTCTCACCTAATCTCGGTTTTTTATTCCGATTCCTCTTCATCTACCCACTTTGTCCATTCTGACCTCTAACCTCCGAGTTCAGTCCTCAGCTCAAGTCCTGGCTTACTGAGGAGACTGTGGGATGTGCTACACCGACATAGCCACTTGATGCGGCGGATGGTTCTCCCTCACCCGCGTCCCTGCTTCTGGGCGAGAAGGTGGCGCAGCCGGATGAGGGCGGATTTGAGCCGGTTGGGAAGCGACAAGAAGGATTCGCAGCAGCGAAGGCCCGTTGAGGGCCGACCGAGGGGGCGCGAGGAAGCCACACTATCGGGTTCCCATTTCCCCTGCCGGAAAGCGGATGCCCACTGCTCGTGTCCTTTTCCTTTTTCTTTTCATGTGCATAGAGGTTGGTTGCCACGCACGAACCGCGCTTGCTTGCGGACCATACCTCGGTAAACTCACCAGCCATGTCCTGGAAAGTCTTGATTACTGCACGAACCCTGAACGAAGTCGGCACTTCAGCTGTTCAAATGCTTAAAGACGCTGGCTGCGAGCTGGTGAACCCGCCCCGGTTCGGCCCTTTGCCCGCGGAGGAGCTACAACCCCTGCTCAAAGGCATGGATGCGGTGTTTGCCAGCATGGACAAGTTCACCCCCCAAGTCCTGTCCTCGCCAGAGGCCTCGCAACTAAAACTTATTTCGCGTTGGGGCGTTGGTTACGATGCAATTGACATTCCCACGGCAACCAGCCAGGGCGTGGTGGTTGCCTATACGCCTGGGATGCTTAATGAGACGGTGGCAGATTGCGCCTTTGCGCTGCTGTTGAGCATTGCCCGCCGCATTCACATCGGTCATCAAACCATGAGCGCCGGACTCTGGCAGGCAGCCTGGGGCCACGATGTGCACGGCAAAACCCTGGGCCTTCTCGGTTGCGGCCGTATCGGCATGGCCATGGCACGGCGTGCCTCTGGTTTCAACATGCGCCTGCTTGCTTATGATGTGGTCCCTAATCCCGAGGCAGAGAAGATGGGGATTACGTTTGTATCACTCGACGAACTGCTGGCCCAAAGCGACTTCGTATCCATCCATGCGGCTTTGACTCCCCAAAATCGCGGACTTCTCGGCGAAACCCAGTTGCGCAAGATGAAACCGACAAGTTACCTCATCAACACGGCTCGTGGTGCCCTCGTCGACGAAACTGCTCTGGCCAAGGTCCTGCAGGAAAATCGAATTGCTGGAGCCGCCTTGGACGCCTTTGTCGTTGAGCCGTTGCCGGCCGACCACCCGCTCCGCAAAGCACCCAACGTGCTGCTCACGCCTCACCTCGCGTCCTTCGCACGGGAAACCGGCGAACGGGTCAGCATGGCGGCCGCGGAAGCTATTGTGGAGCTGATGAACGGACGCAAGCCCCGTTGGGTCGTAAACCCGGATGTTTACGACAGCTCAGCGCTCCGGGCCAAATTGAAGGTCTGATTTATGAAGAAAAACAACGTCCGCGCGAAACTCCAACGTGGTGAACCGAGCATCGGCACCTGGCTCACACTTCCGGATACCACCTCCGCCCAGCTCATGGCAGCCGTCGGGTTCGATTGGCTGACCGTGGAACTGGAACATACGCCCGTCACTTTCGAAACCGCCGCCCAAAGCTTCGCCATCATCGCAGCCAGCGGGGTTGTGCCATTGGCTCGTGTCCCTTGGAATACGGGCGAAAACATCAAGCGTGTTCTCGATACAGGCGCTTACGGCATCGTGGTGCCGATGGTGAACTCCCGCGCGGAAGCCGAGGCTGTCGTGAATGCCGCTCGTTATGCGCCCTTGGGAAAGCGTTCCATCGGGGGGCAAATGCATGCGGTCAATTTCGGAACGGATCCTGGCACTTATTACGCCAAAGCCAATGACGAGATCCTGGTGGTGATCATGGCCGAGCACATTGAAGCCATCGAAGCCGCGGAGGACATCCTCAGCGTTCCCGGCATCGATGCCGTGTTTATCGGGCCGAATGATTTGCACAACTCCTTGGGCAAAGCGCCCGCCTTTGACAGTGAGCATAAGGAATTCGTGGACGCGGTGGCGCATATCCTGAAAACAGCTCGCAAGAACAACATTGCGGCCGGCATTCATGTCATTGATGCGGCAGCCGCGCAGCGCCGCGTCGCCGAGGGCTTTCAGTTTATCGCTGTCGCCAGCGAAGCAGGCTTTATGCTCAACAAGGCCCAGGAAGTTGCTCGCCAGCTCGGACTGGGAAACAAGGGTGCCGTGGCAAAATACTGAGCTGAAATCCCCATGAACATCGTCGTTCTGGATGGCTACACATTGAACCCGGGTGACCTGAGCTGGGAAAACCTCAAGCAGCTTGGCCCGTGTGTTATCCACGACCGCATCCCGCACGATCAGGTAGTGCCGATCTCTGCTGAAGCCGAAATTGTTCTAACGAACAAAGTCCCGGTCACCCGTGACCAGATTTCAAAGCTGCCGCGCTTGAAATACATCGGTGTCCTCGCCACGGGTTTCAACATTGTGGACACAGCCGCCGCCCGCGAGCGGAACATTCCAGTCACCAACATCCCGGCCTATGGAACGCGCTCTGTGGCCCAGATGACTTTTGCCCTTCTCCTCGAACTCACGCAGCATGCGGGGCACCACGCGCAAACGGTTCGCGAGGGACGCTGGGCTCAATGCCCTGATTTTTCTTATTGGGATTACCCGCTCATCGAGCTGGACGGTTTAACCATGGGCATTGTTGGACTGGGCCGGATCGGCCGGGCCGTGGCTGAACTCGCCCTCGCGTTCGGCATGAAAGTTCAAGCCCTGACGCGCTCCCAAACCAACCTGCCAGGAATCCAGTCGGTGAACGAGGAAACGCTCTTTAGAACGAGCGACGTCGTCAGCCTGCACTGCCCGCTCACGCCTGAAACGAAACACATTATCAACGCTCAGCGCCTTTCCTGGATGAAGAGCAGTGCGTTTCTCCTGAACACGAGCCGGGGCCCGTTGATCGATGAAGCCGCCCTGGCGGAAGCCTTGAACACCGGCCGCATTGCCGGGGCCGGGCTGGATGTTCTGGCCGTGGAACCACCGGTTGCCACGAATCCCTTGCTCCAGGCGAAGAACTGCCTGGTCACCCCTCACATCGCCTGGGCCACCCACGCCGCCCGCAGCCGCCTCATGGCCACCGCCGTGGCCAATGTGGAAGCCTTCCTCAAAGGCAAACCCGCGAATGTCGTTAACTGAGCAACGTGGTTTTCTTTTTCTCGGAGAATCCCGCAGGGATGGAAGAAAATAGCCCAGAGTTTCAACTCTGGGAGAACCGCCCCTTCTCGCTCTCGCGCCCAAGCCCCGCCGGGGCGAAAGAATTCATCCGAATCGCGCATCCATCCACCCTGAATCCTGCGGAATCTCACCAACCGTTCTGCCGCCCCTCCGGGGCTCATGATTTCTCTCACCCAACCTACCCACCGTTGAAACGGTGGGCTATTTTCGAACGTCCCTCCCGGGACAAACCCAACCTTGAACCCCTTATGCACTCATTTGTTAGCTGTCTCATGCATTGTGTATTCGCCACTAAGGAACGAAGGCCATTGATGGTGCCCGGCCGCCAAGAGCGCCTGCGGCCGTATCTTGGCGGCATCGCGCGTGAAAATAAAATGCGCGCACTTGGCATCGGTGGTGTCCAGGACCACGTTCACATGCTCATTTCAATTCCGTCGACTCTGGCTATATCCAAGGCCATTCAGCTCATCAAAGGCAACTCCTCTAAATGGGTGCATGACACCTTTCCGCAATATCGGGATTTCGGATGGCAAGAAGGTTACGGCGCTTTCAGCCTGGGCATCTCCGGCGTGGATGAAACTCTCAAATACATCGCAAACCAGCCCGAGCACCACCGCAAGCTGACCTTCCGCGACGAGGTCATCCAGTTCCTCAAAAAGCACGGGATGGAATACGATGACGAAATGCTCGAATGATCACTGCCTTGGCATTCGGCCGTTCGCTGAGGGTCCCATAGGGACGCTCGAAAATAGCCCACCGATTCATCGGTGGGTCCCTCCGCGTCATGTCTCAGCGAATCCCGCAGGGATGAAAGAGAATAGCCCAGAGTTTCAACTCTGGAAAAACTGCCTGTTGCGCCGGAGCCCCGCCAGGGCGAAAGAATTCCCCCCTCATTTGGAAGCATCTTTCCGCCACCCGGCTTTGGGTTTCATGCATCGCCCTAAACACCTCACCCTTTGAATTCATGTTATTGGCGGTTAAAGCCGTCCTTAAAAAAGAGAAGGGCCGGACACTCATCCGGCCTTTTCACACACGGGTGTATTTGAGAACTCAATACACCCTAAACACGACTCCAGAATAGCCGAATGGCTGTGGCTGACCAGTCACCAGTACTGGGGACAAAGGTTTCGGCATATCCCCTGCAAGCCGTCCCAGCGTCCCAACCGTTGGTTTCATTGGGCTTTTTGCGTTTCAACCCGTCCCAAGAGCCGTCCCAACGCGTCCCGGCTGACCATGACGATATTGGCTTTTATCCCAGACGATCAGCGGAGGTGGTGCCAGATGTGCGGGTCATCCGAATTGAGCATAATGCGGACGCGATCGGCTTCGGAGCCGTTTCGGGCGGCCACGAGTTGTTCGCCGGCAACAACGGAGCCATCCTCGAGGATGATGGCTGCGCCTGCGCTGCACTTATTTTCGGAATGAGCATGGCTGGCAAGGGCACCGGCCCAAGCAATGTCGCAATGGCCGGGAGGGTTCAGCGCCTTGCGGGCTTCGCTGAAGACCCAGCGTGTGCCGGAGTGTTCTTTGCGCAAGGCGAAGAAATCCGCCGCAATATCCTGGTGACTGCGAGGGATGCGCTTTTGGGAGGTGGAAAGTGACAAGCTGTCCCCGTTCCGATGGGCGCTCCTGCCCTGTTGAACCATGGTGGGACTGGTGAGATGCGCCCACTTGAGGCCCCAACAGGTTTTCTTTTACAAGCCATCTGCTCCTATTCATGAGATGGCTTGTGGACTGAAAAGGAGGGTTGTTTCGCTCCATGAAGGTATGGTGAGCGTGAGCATGTGTGTCATGATCTTTCCCGAAGGAAGCTCTCCTTTCCCTGATAGACACCACTGTGAGGTTTGATAGTCTTGCCGCTTGTGACAACCCAAGCCGTAGAGGGGGCAGTTGCCAAAGCAACCGGGTCCATGGCCGCGACGGCATCATCACCTCGCGTCCACGGAGGCTCCTCGCGAGGAGGAAGATCCACAACCAATAAACAGGGAAAAAATCATGACCTCATTGACGAATAAACCGTGGAGAACAGCGCTGATGATAGGGTATATCCTGGGGATGCTCACCGTCTCAGCCCAAGCGGATAAAAAGAACGGCTATACGCAGATCAACCTCGTGTCTGATGTGGCCGGTGTCGCGCGATTCCAGGACGAAAGGCTGGTGAATGCCTGGGGGCTCGTGATTGGGCCAGAGGGGAAGCTGATCGTGGCGGACAACGGAACCGGATTGGGGACGTTCTACAAGGAAAACGGGCGCCCATTTGACTTTACAATCAACGTACCCGCGCCGGACGGGGGGCCAGGGGCTCCGACCGGATTGGTGCTCAATGACAACGAGAGGAGCTTTATTGTTTGCAGCGGCCGGCGCCATGCCGAAAGCATTCTCATCTTCGCCACGGAAGAAGGAACCCTGGCGGCTTGGAATCCTGACGTGGATAAAAAGGATGCGCTGATTGTTGTGAATCACTCGGCGGACGGAGCGATTTATAAGGGACTGGCTATTGCTCAGACATCCCATGGACCGCGGCTGTATACGGCCAATTTTGGAGTCGGTGTGGTCGAGATTTACAATAAGGATTGGGAGCGGGTGCGAACCTTCACTGATCCCGGGCTGTCGCAGGCTTCCTTTGTTCCATTTGGGATAGAGGTGATCCGGGACAAGTTGTTTGTAACCTATGCTTTTAAGGCTTCGCCCGGTGATACGGACGAAACGGCAGGTCCTGGATTGGGCTACGTGGTGGAATTTGATCTAAACGGCGATTTTGTGAGGCGCTTTGCCTCCCAGGGACCTTTAAATGCGCCGTGGGGTCTGGCGCTCGCTCCGCGTGAGTTTGGCAAGTTTGGGGGAGCATTGATGGTGGGGAATTTTGGCGACGGACGGATCAACGCCTACAATCTCAAAACCGGCGCTTTTCTGGGCCAACTCACCGAGCCATCAGGAGATCCCATCTGCATCGATGGACTCTGGGGTCTGGCCTTCGGTGAGGAGGATGACGAACTCTATTTTACCGCCGGGCCCAACGATGAAGAAAACGGACTGCTTGGGGCTCTGAAAGCGATAGGTTCGGGGAGAGGCAAAGACGATAAAGACGACTAGAAATAACTGAGACGGTGTTGCAGGGCCGGCCTGGCAGGCGTGCGCTAGGCCGGCTTATCTGGGGTGAGAAGGCTTTGCACAAGCCAAGGTGGTGTTTTCTTAAATAGAAGCCGCTGCAACTACTCGATAACACCGGTGGCCCTCAGGTGGTAAGAAAGGCCCGACGAAATGCGCTGGATTCCCAACCCTCCACCTTGGGGATTTTTGAGTTTTAATATAAATTCGAATGGACCGTGAGTTTGATTCGGCCTGATTCGTCCCTGGTGATTCCGGCTGGCGTCCTTTCCAACCCCCTCGCTTTCGAGCATGAGTTGAATACTTTCACAATCTCTGCGGACGATATTAGCAGGGGGGTATGACAAATACTGTCATACCCCCTCCAGCAGCAGTTCTTTTTTTCTCCCGCGTTGTCGCTGCGCTTAGTTACAGCCCCACAAGGGCATGCGCCTGCGCTGGCTGCTACCGGGAGAAAAAACTCTTGGCTGCTGGAGGTAAAGTGATCATTTTATTCGTCGTTAAAACTTTCGTGCTCCTTCGTGTCTTCGTGGTACAAAATCCCATCTGTGTTCATCCGAGTATCCGTGGTCAATGCGTCTGCGCGTCTTCATGCTTCCAGCCCAACCGAATGCCACTCCCCATCAACGCCATTGCCGAAATCTCCACCCCTGCTTATTTAAGTAATCATGGTCGCCCCGCTTCGGCAAAACCTTCCGAGTAAAACCACGCTGCAATAGTGCAAAGCACAGTGAAAAAACCGTGCATTCCAGCATGCTTGTCATCCAAACTGGGTTGTTGCGAAAAGATGAAAACGACGTTCGCGTTTTCCCAACTCGCCCAGGCCGCGTAGAACGTCAATCCGATCAACGGGCCAGGCGAAAGAAACGATTCGGATCGGAAGTTGGGATCGTGACCGTGTTTTGCTTGAAGTCGTTCTGAACGGGGTTCGTAACAACGGTCCAGGTTGGAATGGGCGTGAACGCAGCCGTGGTTTCGAGATGAAATCCGCCGGGATACGCGGGCCACTGGAGTTGGGCCGAAAGGCCAGCCTGCGTCACGGATAGCGTCTCGGGCTCGGAGAGGTTTTGCACGTCTTTGGCGCGGAGCCATTCCAACTGTTGCAGAGGCAACGCGCCGCTGGAGTTTGTTTTATTGCCGAAAACCCGGACATTATCCAGCCAGCCGGCGAAGGGCCGCATCAGGCTCCCGTCACTGTTCGCGTTTCCGATCGTAATCGATCCGCTATTCGCAAGAATGCGCCCCTGGTTGAGGGTGCGAGTTTCCCTCAAGTTAACACTGTTCGTGCGGAGCCCTCGGTAGAACCGAACGTTGTTGTTCGTGGCAGTCCCATCGTAGGTGACCGCGAAGAAGACCCAAACGCCCACATCCGCGTAATACGCGCCGGTGCTCGTGCTGCCTACATTATTGATTTCGAGATCCAGGTTCCCGCCTGTGCCCAGCAACAGAAAGCCAGTGCTTCCAAGTTGCTTCGTAATCAACCGGGACAGGTTATCGATCGCTACCCCGTCGGCGCGAAACCAGCCTTGGAGCGTGAGCGACAGGAGGCCGTCCGCCGCCTGATCATCCGAAGCTATGGTGGCACGACCGCCGCTCCCGTTGCTGCCCATCCCGCTGGAAAGTGAGTTATCGAAGGCGCGGTCACCCGGTCGTCCCGAAACGCCCTGCGCATCCGACGAGTGAAAATCACGACGGACGGCAGCGCCGGAAAGAAATGTCGCTGCATTCGTTGCGAGACCGGTGCTGGGCGCGTTGGTGCCGGTTTCATCGAACTTGAATTCCAGAATCGGAGTGGGGTTGATATCCTGTTCGTATTCCACGACATAGCTCACTACAATATTATCGAGGTGGGATTTGTCATTCCAAGAGTCCCCCACGGCTGCTTTCTTTCCAATAAAATGCAGACGATCTTCGCCTGGGGAGGTGTTGCTGGGCTCGCCCGATCCCCAGTTTGTGTAGGTGAATGGCTCGCCCGTGATCCAACTCCACCCGCCTCCTGGCTCCACGGACCCGACGGGTTGCAGCCCACCGATCCAGGGTCCCCAGGCATCGCCGCTTGGGCGATGTGCCCAAAGTTCAGGCCGACCTTTGATTAATTGGAACAGCACCGCATTTTCCTGCTCCGACGTAATGGTTGCGAGGTATCCGCCGCGATTGGTGGCGGCAGTGCTGGCTGCGTCCCAAGTGATGCCGGATGGCACGGACACCGATTCATAATAATGGTCGTTGCCGCCAAGAGTCGCTGGCCAGTGCGAAAAGTTCACCTTCGCCGGGGCATTTAGAAAGTTCCCGATGAGGGCGAGGTCGAAACTGAGGTCTGTGCTGGCTCCAGAGTTTTGGTGCATCTCGACTGCGACCACGTTCGTCCCGCTCCGCAACGCGGCCACTGGGAGATCGGCCGGGATCCAAATTGTGCCATCATCCAGCACGGCCGACTGCGCGAAGGTGGCATAGCTCACGGCTCCCGTGGGAAGATTGCACCGATAAACCTCGAAGCCGTTTAAGTAGACAATCGCGCCATCATCGCGAAGCAAGCGGAGCTGGAGATTTGTGAAAAAGGAAGCATTGCTGATAACGAAGGAATGCCGGTAATAGGTTGTCGCGTACTTGTTGGCGGGATCGGGACCGAAACTGTTGGTAGTCGCTTCGTCGCCATCGCCATAACCGAGTTGGGCAGGGCCCGAAAGCCAGACTGTGTCGTCAAAGGCGAGAGTGCGCCAGGCGGACTGCTGATCGGATCCGTTATCCAGGTACTTCCAAACCGAACCCGTTGCCACCAAGGTCGTCTCGGACGGCACATCCAATGCCAGGTCGACACTAAAATTATTATACGGGGCAACCGTGTTGATGCCATGCACCGCGATGAGATTTTCTCCCACCACGAACCGATTGGTAGCCAGTTGCAGGTTGAAGCTGGTCGCGCCACCTCCGGTATCATTCACGACTAAAATACCATTCACATAAACCTGGCCGTCGTCATCGAAGCTGAAAGATCCGCTGGCAGAGGTGGGCAGCGCCGGCAGGGTGAAAACGTGCCGGGACCACACCTGGCTGGGAGACGAGGCGCTCAGGTTGCTACGCATCCAAATGTTATTTCCAGACGGGGATTTAAAGGCATATTCCCAACCGGCAGCATCCGAGTCGTCAAAAGTGACGGCTGTGTTCTAACCAGCGGGCGGGGCGGGGCTCGTGATACGCCAGGTTCCGTCCGAGACGATGCTGATGGCCGCGAGGACGGACGGCTCCATGACCAGTAAACCTCCGCCGAGGAATATGACCGCATAGAAAGAGCGGAGGCAGTTCCAAAGCATAGCGGTTCGTGAGAGGTTCATGGAATACCCAACTGTGGCATCCAAGCTAGCGAACTCAAGAGTTTTCAGCCGAAACTGGTAATGGAATCAAGGAGGAGGCACGGGTTGACTGCTTTTAATTCGTTGCCTGTCGGGCAAACTTCCGTAGGCTGGTAGGAAAGCACTGTATAGACGATGCACCGCACCTTCAGATATTTACAGTTTTGCCGATTTCACGAATAGCCGGTCATGCAATTTATTCGCGACATACATACAGCCCGCAAACGGGAAAACCGTCCCGTGATCTCTTTCGAGTTCTTTCCACCGAGAACCGAGGAGGGGGACCGTAATCTCCTCGAGAAGACCATCCCGGCACTCATGTCGCTCAAGCCGGATTATTGTTCGGTGACCTACGGCGCGGGCGGCAGTACCCGGGAAAAGACTTTGGGGATTGTGGATCGCATTCAGCGTCAGCATGGGTTGACCGCAATGGCCCACCTCACCTGCGTTAATTCCACTCAAGAGCAGCTCGGAGAAGTTTTGGCGCAAGCCAAGGCGCTTGGAATTAAAAATATCCTGGCGCTCCGGGGTGACCCGCCCAATGTAGGCACTGATTTTCAAAAGACCGAAGGCGGGTTCGAATACTCTTACCAGCTCGTCCAATTTCTGCGTGAGGTCGGCGGTTTCTGCATCGGCACGGCCGGCTTTCCCGAAGGGCATATTGCGTGCAAGGAAGGGAAGTACGTGGATTGGCGACGCCTGAAGGAGAAGATCGATTGTGGCGCTGACTTTGTCATCACCCAGCTTTTCTTCGATAACACCGATTTTTTGGAGTTCCGCGATTTCATGTCTCGCAAAATGAGCGTGCAAATCCCGTTCTGTCCGGGAGTGCTCCCGATTCTGAGCGGTTCTCAGATCAAAAAGTTTACTACCCTCTGTGGGGCGCGCATTCCGCAGAAGATGCTGGCCCGCCTTGAGGAACTCGGAGACGACGATGCGGCCGTCACGGAATACGGTATCGAATATGCCACCCGCCAGTGCGAGGAACTTCTTAAAGAGGGCGTGACCGGCATCCATTTCTACACTCTGAACAAGGTTAACTCCACCACGCGCATTCTGAAGAACCTCGGCCTGGCCGGTTAAATTTTTCGGACCGTGTCACGCTCTCCGCATCCAGTAGCAGCCGAGGTAAGGAGGCTGTTCCCCAGGTTATCGCCGCGAGCAAGGATCCTCTGCAAGAGGTTGCCAGCTTGTGTCCCTTCCCGCTCATTCCAACGGAAAGTCAACTGCCTTTGGAAAACAATATTTTTGCAATAAGCGGTTTTCCTGTTGGCACACCTGTGAATGCGGATATAGCATCTACTGTGAAAATCTGTTGCCACTCTTTGCTTGGGTGCAACGTAAACAGAGATGCTGGAAAACATAGACAGAATACCCAGTGAGATGCTCGAGCAGTTGGCGGAGCCCCATCCGCTCCTTGAGCAACTGGGCTCCATTCAAGGACTGGTGACGCTTTCGTCGGCCACCAATTCCTTGCGTCGTGAGCCGGTGGACAGCTTCGAATCGCTGGTCCGCTTTCTGAAAGTCTATCAGTCGCGCATCCTGCTGCCGCTGGAACTGCCCGCCATTTACCGCGCCCATCAACATGCCTGCCGTGGCGAAACCCGCGAGCTCATTGCGCTGGATGTGCAAATCGGAAAGCTGCCGATCCTTAAGGAATTTGTCTCCGCCAGCCACCGTGTCGGCAGCGCGCAATTGGCCCGCCTCAAACCACTTCGTTACGAGCGTCTGGTTCAGCGTTATCTCCAGGCCGTGGAACAGAACCAGGCCCAAGGTTGGCATACCCTGGTCTACGGCGTGACCCTTGCCCTGTATTCCATTCCTGTCCGGCAGGGCCTCATGCACTACGCCCGGCAAGCGCTGGGCGGCTTCGTTCACGCCGCTACCCGGCCCCTCCAGCTTTCTGAAGTCAAAACCCACGAAACCCTCGACATACTCTGCGCCGACCTCCGCCCCAAACTTGAAGCGCTGATTGCCTCCGACAAGATCAGCAGCATGCGGCTGAAGTGACGTATCCGATCGTCCCGCTCCGCTTCGTCTCCCTCGCGACATTCTGCAAGAACCGGCTCTTATTTTTCTGTCGCCCTATTTTTTGGTCCGTCTATTGGAGCGATATCGGCATAGCTTGTGCCAAATCGCAAGGCATCGAAGCTCATCGGGGTAGGGGCGGAGCAGAATCGGATGCGGTTGAAACGGAAATCTCGCACCATGGTAGGTTCAACGGCGGCCGCATCTTCAGGAGGTGGTCGTGTGCCTGGCTCGGGGTTCACCCACATGGTGATCTCGTCATCGCCCTCCAGGAATTGAATCCGGTAGACCAGGAAACAAACTTTCTCAGCAGCAAGCGCGTTGCTGAATTTCTGCAACTGGCCGGTTCGTTCAAAGGCCCAGACATTCGACGCGCCTGTGTCGCCCAAAAAGACCTGCTGACGGTTGACATCATAGAGTGACAAGCCGCCATAGCCGCTGATCGGTGTTGGCGCGGGAACATTGACGAGGAACCCAATCCAAACAGTTGTGTTGTCTTTGCCGAGATGTCCATTCTCCATCACCTTTTCATTTCCTTCAGGAGAGATCGTGCGGAAGGAGCATTTGACCAATTCTGGCCCGGTCTGTTCTCCGCTGGTGGTTAGTTTGTTTCCGTAGTGCGCCAGGTTGGCAAATTTCAAAGAACCGGGGGTGATAAAACAATTTCCAGACCACGGGTCTACCCAACCCGAGCCGCCGTAACCCCCACGGATCAGCGCCACATCGTCGTAATCAAAATCTTCGGAGGCGATGACGAATGCACG
>JAQGOV010000705.1 GCA_028293425.1 Verrucomicrobiales bacterium | reverse complement strand
TGAAGAGGCCTCCGTTGAGATGATCGATTTCGTGGCAGAGCGCGCGCGCCATCAGCCCTTCCCCGCGGATTTCGCGCTGTTGCCCGTTGCGGTCGGTGAAGCGGACCTTCACGCGCTCCGGCCGGGTGACCGTCTCGACAAAGTCCGGAATGGAGAGGCATCCCTCTTCTTCCGTGATCTGCCCTTCCATCTCCACAAGCTCGGGATTGATGAAGATGTGCAGATTGCCGGGCTTCTTGCCGACCGTGAGATCGATCACCGCCAGGCGGCGGGAGACGCCGACCTGGTTGGCAGCCAGCCCCACGCCCGGCGCGGCATACATCGTGTCGACCATATCGTCGATCAACTTCTGCAGCGGCGCGTCGATGCCGCCGACCGGCCGGGTCGGATTGCGTAAAACGGGATCGCCATACTTGACGATGGGAAGAACGGACAACGGATGACTCCTGTGGTTCGGATTGGTCGGTCAGTGGATTGGTGAAGCAGTGGATTAGTCGATTAGTGGAGCAGTGGATTGGTGAAGCAGTGGATTAGTCGATTAGTGGATTTAGTCGATCAGCGAGCAGCAAGGTTGACGTCTCCCAAAGAGACTGAGTCAGGAAGCCAACCGATCTCACGAATCCACCAATCCACGGTGGTCTACTGATCACCGCTCTCTGATCCACTAATCCACTAATCCACTAATCTACTCATCCACGAATCTACTTCCTCTTCAGACTCTCGATCATCGCCTCGACCGTGTGCTCGGCGCGGCGTTGATAAAAGTCGTTGAGCACGTTACGGATTCCCGGATACGTTGCCAGCGCGTTGTCGAGTTTGTCCTTGTCGAGACGGAGCAGTTCCGTACGTTGCGAGGCGGTGATGGTGGCGGTGCGCGGCTTGCCGGTGAGCATGCTCACCTCGCCGAAGAAATCGCCCTCGCCGAGGCGGGCCAGGTAGAGGGTGGAGCCTGCCGCGCCGTTGGTGAAGACCTTCACCTCCCCGCTGGCGATGATGTACATCGACGCGCCGGGCTGCCCTTCGCTGATGATGACGCTGCCCTCGTCATGCGACTCGAGCTCCATCTCCCGCACCAGGGCGTCGCGCTCTTCCACGGTCAGCACTTCGAAGAGCGGCGACTTCGGAACGGGACGCGTGAACAGCGGATCGCTTTTCCCCGCCGTCGTCTCCTGCGGCTTCGGCGCGGCGAGCTGGCCGCGCAGCTTCTCCCCTTTTTTCGCGACCGCGATGGCCTGCACGGTCAGTCCGTTGTCCTCGTAGTACCTGGCCGTGTGCTCGTATTGCGCGATGGCCTCTTCATGCTGCCCCGAGCCGGCCAGCGCGTCGGCGTACTGAAGGCGGATGCGGGGATTGGACTGGTACTTGTCGAGATCGCGCTTGAGGAGCGGAACGGCGCGCGCATATTCGCGCCGGGCCAGAAGGGATGCCCCGCTTTCGTTTTCGTCAGCCATGGGAGTGCGATTGTATCGGGTGTGGGGCGCGCGGCGAGAGCCCCCGCGTTGACATCATCGAGAATCGTTTCATCCTCCCAAACGGCCATTCCTGGCACGAATGGGAGAGACCGCGGATATTGATGCGATTTCAGCCCGAGGCGTGAATGTCACCACGTCCTGACATGACAGGTCTGACGTTCCCAGTGGATTACACGCTCTGACGTTCCTGTCAGACGCTGGCGCGTGAGTGTCAGGCGCTCCTGATATTCAATATCTGGCGTCCGATAGGAACGTCACACGCCCCTAATATTCACGTCAGGCGCTGACGCGTGAACGCGTGAGGCTGACGCGTTAACGCGTGAGGCTGACGCGTGAACGCCTGGAGGCTGACGCGTGAACGCCTGGAGGCTGACGCGTTAACGCGTGAGGCTGACGCGTTAACGCGTGAGGCTGACGCGTGAACGCGTGGAGCGAATGACGTTCAAACCTCGTTCGCGCTCAAAATGACTCGTATACCTGTCGCGATACGAGCGCGCGAGCAATGGTTGACCTCGCTCGCGGCGGTCCTTCGCGGTGACGATCAGTACTTTACGCGCTTCAGCTCGAGCTTGGCCGACGACGCCGCGGTCGAGTACGGATAGCGGCGAAGCACTTCGTTGAACGTCTTGCGGGCCATGCCCAGGTCGCCGGTCTTTTCGAAGGTGAGCCCGATCTTGAACATGGCGTCAGGCGCCTTGTTCTGTTCCGGATACTCCTTCGTCACGCGCTCGTAGGCACGCATTGCGTTCGTGAAATCGGAGGCGGCGTAGTATGTCTCCCCGATCCAGTAGAGGGCATTGTCGGCCAGCTCGCCCGACGGGTCGGCGTCGAAAACCTGCTGCAGAGCGATGCGCGCATCGGCCATGCGTCCTTTGCCGAAGAGGATCAGCGCGGCGTGATAGCTGTCGGCGATGGCGGCGTTCTGGAGCGGGCCGCTCACCGGCGGCGTGGCGCGAGGCTGCGCGGAAGCGCGAGCCGGTTCCAGGGCGGCCCGAGGGGCCTGTTCGACGACGCGAGGCGGCGTCTGCGCCGCAACCCGCGTTTCGGCCGGCGGCGCCGCCTCGAGGCGGGCAATGCGCGCGTTGAGCACATCGATGCGCTCGAGCAGCTCCGTCATCGACGTCTGCATCTCCGCCAGACGCGCATCCGAGGCGGCGTTCGCCGCGGCGGCCGAAGAGGTCTCGGGCGGCGGCACAAGGGACGGTACGTCGTTGTCGTCGGTTTTCCTGGTGGCGCAGGACGTCACCAACGCCAGGAGAATGATGGCCGCCGCCAGTCTCTTCATGCTGTCTTCGTGGGCCCGAGCTTCTGCTTGGCCTTGCTGGCGTACGGACTCTTCGGATACTCCGTGACCACGCGGTCATAGTAGAGCCGCGCCTCCGCCGTCCTTCCCAGACCGGAGAGTGCGCTGGCGAGATCGAAGAAGACGCCGTCGCGCTCGCTGTAGTTCGGATACAGCTCGACGATTCCGTTCAGCCGCTGCACGGCCGAGTTGTAGCTCTTACGCTTGATGTAGTAGCGGGCGATGATGTGGTCGTGCTTGGCCAGACGGTCGAGCACATCCTGCATGCGCTTGTCCATGTCGGGACGGAGCGGGCTGCGTGGATAGCTCTTCACAGCATCGTTGAACTTGTCGAGCGCCTCGCGCGTTTTCTCCTGATCGCGGTCGGGGCGCTCCATCTGCTTGTACGAGCACATGGCCACCTGCAGCATCGCGTAATCGGCGCGGTCGCTGCCGGGATACCGGTTGATGAAGTCGCGGTACTTGTACTGCGCCTCCACCAGGTTTACCGCGTCGCCCTGCTGGTAGTACGTGTCGGCCACGCGCAGCAGCGCCCGGCGGCCGAGCGGGTCGTTCGGGAACGTCTCGTAGACGTGGGAGTAGTACTGGCGCGCTTTTGCGTACTTTTTCTTCGCGAACTGATCCTCGCCGAGCTGGAAGACCTGTTCCTTGCTCATCTTCACCAGCGATGGGTCGAAGCTCGTGCGCAGGGCCGAGCGCGTGGCGCTGCTGCTGCTCGTGGCGCCTGCGTTGCCGCGGAAGGTATGCCGGCAGCCGGCGAGCGTGATCGCCAGGACCGCGATCAGGGTCAATGTCTTTTTCAAAATTCCTCCGGTGGAAGATGAGTGGATTCGTAGATTAGTGGATTCGTAGATCAGTGGATTCGTAGATCAGGAAACGGGCTTCGAGCATCGTCCCGATCACTGATCTGCTGCTCCACCGACCCGCTAATCTACCGATCCACGAACCTACGAATCACGAATCCACTGAACCACGAATCGACTACGTTTTCACCACAACGCTGTTCCGGATCGCTTCCATTGCCGCTTTACGGTCGGGCTGTCCGAAGACAGCCGATCCGGCCACGAGGATACGCGCGCCGGCCGCCACGGCCAGCGGCGCCGTGGCCGCGTCGATGCCTCCGTCGACCTCGATGTCGGCCGCGACTCCTCTCTCTCTGATCATCTGTGCGATATGACGGATCTTCCCCACCACAGGTTCGATGAAGGTCTGTCCCCCGAAGCCAGGGTTGACCGTCATCACCAGAACAAAGTCGCAGAACTCGATGGCCGTGCTCAGCGATTCCGCGGAGGTGGCCGGGTTGATGGCGATGCCGGCCTTCGCGCCGCCGTCGCGGATCATCTGCAACGCCCGCTGCAGATGCGGCTCCGCTTCCTGGTGGATGGAGATCATGTTCGCACCCGCTTTGAGAAACGCATCGATGTAGCGCTGCGGCTCCGAGATCATCAGATGACAGTCGAACCCCAGCTTCGTGCGGGCACGGCAAGCCTTGACGACGGCCGGACCGATGGTCAGGTTCGGAACGAAGTGGCCATCCATGACGTCGAGATGGACCAGGTCCGCGCCCCCCTCTTCGATGTCGCGCAATTCGTCGCCGAGCCGCGAAAAATCGGCGGAGAGAAGCGACGGCGCGATCAGAATCTTCGTCATTGAGTGGTGGTCAGGGCGCTGGCCGGAGCAAGGGCAGCCGGCTGCTCGATGATGCCACCTTCAGCCTGCCGGCTGACCACGACCGTGATCGGATCCCGGCCGCTGACCGGCGCGCCCCGCAGCGGAAACTGGCGGATGATAATGCCGTCCGCGATGCCCGGATACGATTCGAACTTCACGTTCGAAACGTTCAGTCCCCGGCTTTCCAGCGCGGGGCGGACCGTGTCCAGCGGACGATCGATGAGGTCGGGCATCACATACGGAAGTGGCGGCGGCTGCTCGCCGATGAGAAGCGATACCGCCGTCTGCGCGGCGACCACCGTCCCCTTCGGCGGCTCCTCGGACATGATGCCCTGCAGCATCGCGCTCTCGACACGCGCGACGCTGCCGAGCTTCAGATTCTGCTGGCTGAGCCGGAGCAGCGCGGTGCGCGCTGTTTGACCGTTGAGATCGGGCACCTGCAGAACCAGCGGTCCGGCGCTCAACTCGACGTGAAGATCGGTGCCGCGTTTGACCAGATTCGTCGCGCCCGGCGTGCGGTTCTGCCACACCACGTTGCCGGTGTCGATCTTGTCGGAGTTGCGTGTGCCAGGATCGACGATGAGGCTGATGCCGAGGTCCGAACAGATTTCCTTTGCCTTCTCGAGGGGGCGCCCGATCAGGTTCGGCGTCGAAACCGATCGCCCTCGTATGAAAAAGTTGAAGCAGACGTAGGTGCTCACGCCGAACGTGAGCAGCACGAGCGCGGCGAACAGAATGTGTCCCAGCCAGCCGCCTTTGACCGTTTCGCTCATCGTTGTTCCGGACGGTCGCTGTGATGTTCGGCTTTGTACTCCGCGTCGTCGTATTTGCGGGCGTTGGGACGCTCCACCACGACCGGAATCAGGGTCTCTTTCCAGACAGCCTCGACGCGCTCGGCGAAAATGAAATTAAGCCCTTTCTTCACTTCGTCCGGCACCTCGGTGAGGTCCCTGCGGTTCCCTTCCGGCAGCACCACGGTCTTGATGTTCGCCCGCTGAGCCGCCATCACCTTCTCTTTGATTCCACCGACGGAGAGCACTTTACCGCGAAGGGTGATCTCGCCCGTCATGGCCACATCGTGTCGCACCGGGCGGTCTCCCATCACGGAGGCGATGCAGGTGGCGATCGCGACGCCGGCGGAAGGGCCGTCCTTCGGAATCGCGCCGGCAGGGAAATGGATGTGGATGTCGTTCTCGGTGAACTTCTTGTCGTCGATGTCGAGCGTCTTCGCGTTCGAGCGGACGTACGAATACGCCGCCGTCACCGACTCACGCATCACATCGCCGAGCTGACCGGTGACCGTCGTGCGGCCGCTTCCGCCCATCCGGGTCGCTTCGATGAACATGATCTCTCCGCCGAACTGCGTCCAGGCGAGACCGGTCGCGACGCCGACCTCAGGATGCCGTTCCGCGAATTCGTGCTCGTACGACGGGAGCCCGAGGTATGACTCCAGCTCGGAACTCTCCACCGTGTAGGAAGCCTCCTCCGCGCCGCTGGCCACTTTGCGGGCGATCTTCCGGAGGATCGTGGCCAGCTTGCGCTCGAGGTTGCGGACGCCCGCCTCGGCGGTGTACTCGCGGATCACCGTCAGCAGGGCGTCATCATCGAACGTCACGTGCGCGGCGGTGAGGCCGTGATTTTCGAGCAACTCGC
>JAQGOV010000280.1 GCA_028293425.1 Verrucomicrobiales bacterium | reverse complement strand
TGAAAGGGGCGGGGAATGAGTCACATTACAGATGAAAATGTCCTGGGCCTCCGGTTGATCTTCGACCTGGACGATTCTGAGTCGTCGCACACCATAGAGGATCCCCCCAGTTAATAAACTCCTCCGCCTGATAGCCCAGGATTGCTGTGCCCAAGGGGCTTAAGGACGGAAATCTTTCCCGAGCAAGGTCGGTCGCGCGTGGATACACCAGCGTAAAACCATTTCTACACCGGATGCAAGATTTCGAATACGGCGAGTGGTACGTTCTTCCCCAGTGCATCGGATGGGTCGGTTTGCGGCTACAATAATCAACAGTTTGCGAGCGAGGAGGTTTCCCTTGAGGCGAAGCGTTATGAGCCAGGCCAAACAGGGAAGCACTCAGAAAACGCACGTCGCTTAGGGTGGGCAGCACGGTCGAGGAGGTCATTCGCCATGCACCCCGTCCGGTGCTGATGTTGCCCTGGGTGGAGGCGGCGCAAAGAAACACATAAGGTAAAGATGAGAAACCTTAAATGCGTTTGAAGTCGAGTGTTCCAAATGAGTAGAGCGAGGCTTCAGCCCTCGTCCCCTTTCGCACTCGGCTCTCGGTCCAGGCTCAACCCCTACGCGGCCTTCCATGCGTTCTATGGCTGTTCGAACGATGGCCAGCTCCATTCGTGTTCCATCGGCCGTGTTACTGCCTTTTCTACGGCGGGCAGGCAAAATTCAGATCTCATGGACAGGAAACCCAGGTCAAGGCCTCCGCTCACGTGCCACGAGCACAGGGCAGGGTGCGTGGCGCACAACACGCTCTGCCACGCTGCCGAGGTAGATGCGCTTTAGACCCGTATTGCCGTGTGTGCCCACGACCACCAGAGACGCATCGAGGGTCTTGGCGGCTTTGGTGATTTCGACATACGGTGTTCCAAACTTTACCAGTGAGTTAACGCTGATTTGCCGATGCTGGAGCGCGCGAGATAGGTCGGTCAGCAAAGCGTCTGCTCGTTTGCTCAGAGCAGCCGCGGTGGAACGGGTTGTGCTTTTTGGCATCATGGAACTGATCGGAAAGCGTTCTATTACATGCATCAGAGAGACCGTGCTTCCAAAGTGCGCTGCAAGCATTTGAACAAGCGAAAGAGCTTCGGGACAGGCGTCTGATAAATCAGTGGCAAACAGGATGCGTGGAAAATCCAAATTGCTTTTCGCCTGCTCTCTTTTTGCCCGCACAACGAGCACCGAACAAGGGGCATGCCGCAGCACCCGCTCCGTCGTGCTGCCAAGAAGGGTATGTTTCCAGCCGCTATAACCATGAGTGGCCATGATGAGCAAACCAGCGTCCAACTCCGCAGATGCTTTGGCGATTTGAAGGTGGGGTTTACCGGTGCGGACGTGCGTACGCACCCTCAAAGAGGACTCGAAAATCTGCTCTTTGACGGCGTCCAACAATTGGTAGGCCCGTCCCACCGCGGCGTCCCCAAATTGCATAATGACGACGCTCTCAAGCCCAGCCAAGCGCGGTGGCGGCTCCACAACATTTAATAGAGCGACCTTGCTCCCCAAACGCTTCGCCATGGCAGCGGCATAGGTCAAAGCATTTTTTGATCCTGCGGAAAAATCGGTAGTCGCGAGGATTTGTTTGACTATCGTGGGCTTGAGGACTGAGCCCGGGGGACGCCGTTGGCTTGTGCGGATGCCAGTTCTCCTCGATTTTTGGCCTGGTTTTGTTCTAAGTTGGGTTTCCATAACAGTTACTGCTTTTTCGTAAGGGTTGCCCTTTCAATAAAGGCATCCCGCTTCTCCACGGTCTCCATTATTTACGTTACTCTAAAATGCCGCGGCAACAACTCGTCCGCAAGCACGGTGGACCTGGAGTGATGTTCAGGCTTCTGATAACGTACCGGTGGCAATGGCCGGTAAGGGCTACGAGAAGGTCTCGGGGAAATAAGGCGAAACCAGGATGACGGGAAGGGGCAGCGCTCTGGTGGAGATTGGCTCCGGTTTGTGGACCACCTCATGGATCATAGAGCGCATCCAGCGCGGGAACTTTTTTCTAGAGATTTAAAAGTGGATCTACGCTCGACCCTTGCCTGCAGAGCCACACGCGTTAAACGGCTATTCACGAAATTGTAACGCTCACTCTGGCCTATGCAATCTTGGTCAATTACCGGGTTGAGGCCGCGGCGGTGGAAGAAGTGGGAGTCTTGCAGATTAGTTTTTAAAAACGCTTGAGGCGGTGCAAGTCTTGTGATGCTTTCTGGAACTATTGACGCGGGCAGGGGTGCGCCTGCTGGTGTCCCGTGCACTGCAAAAAATTGCTGAAATGGCTCTAGGCGCGGGTTCCGATCCTGGCAAAGAGCGGTGCGACAAAAGGTTAAAAGTCGGCCGCTGCTTCGAAAACACAGCTATAAAAAAGACCTGTTGGGATATTCTGTAGGCGAGGTTTATGCCTCAATTTCTAAAGGACATCGGGTTTAGCGATACACTAAGCCTCCATCGATCAATGGAGCCTGGCCAGTCATGTAGTCGGAGTCGGGACTCGCCAGGTAAGACACGAAGCTGGCGACATCCTCGGCTGTTTCGGGGCGACCGAGCGCGATACCTTCCACATACTTTTTGTAATTGGCTCCGATCGGCATTCCCGTCAGCTCTGCCATGCGGCGGTCAATCTCTACCCACATGTCGGTCCCCACGATCCCGGGACAATAAGCGTTGACGGTAATGCCAGCGCGGGCGAATTCCTTGGCGGCCGCCTGTGTCAGGGCACGCACCGCGAACTTCGTTGCCGAATACACACTTAACAGCGGCATGCCTTCATGCCCGGCAATGGAGGAGGCGCTTATGATCTTGCCCTTTTGGTTTCGCTGATTGAATTTTTTCGCCGCGGCTTGGATGCCCCAGAGCACGCCTTCGATGTTCACCTTGAAAATTTTCTTAACTTGCTCGGGCGTGACCTCCGCGATGGGCTGCACCTGAGCAATGCCAGCATTGTTGACCATGATATCAAATCCGCCCAGCTCGCGCTCGGTGTGCTCCACCGCTGCATAGACGTCATCTCGTTTGCTGATGTCAGCGAGGAAAAACGTCGCATTGCGGCCGATTTGGCGTACCTCGTCAGAGACGGCCGTCATCTTATCTTCCTTAACATCGATGATGGCGATATTCGCGCCGTCCTGTGCCAGGCGGAGTGCAATGGCCCGGCCGATGCCTTGTCCTGCGCCCGTCACCAATGCCACTTTTCCATCAATTCCCATAAATCCTCCTTGAATGATCGTTTGGGATGCCTTTTTCGTTCCTTGCCTCCAAGCAGAAAATCTGAATGACGCTGTGTCTTGGCGACTCTCGCACCCCCGCATTGGCCCCACAAGAGCGTTGTGACCCTAACATGCGTCAGGCTGTGGGGAAGCCTTCATCGAACACACTTATTTTTGAATATCTGTGAGATCACTGTTTTCTCACTGCTGGACGGGGCCAAGACCCCGTTGGCATAGGTTGAATGGTGCCGGAACGTCAGAATGGGTCGCGTTACGACATTGCGCACCAATTGAAAGGATCTTTATGGTTGCACTCATGGAATCAAGGAAGATGACGCACGCCCCGGCGCATTACTCCGATTTTGCACAAATGCTGATAGGTGGACGGTGGCGTCGAGGCGAAAAGAATTCCGGCATAGGAAGGTTTAGCGGCCGGTGGGCAGTGGACGCGTTCACAACTAATCACTGGATTACTATCCAACATCAGCCCAGGGAGTATCCGGTGAACGCTCGTCAGTTGAGCGGTCCCTGGGGTGGGGGCTGACGTTTTTCACGCGGCCATGCTTTTCCAAGATAAGTCAAAAATATGAAACCACGGAGAGAACTCCTCGGGGCTTCTAACGTCGCTGACAGGAACCGGGTCCGGAGGACCACTCCGGTAAGCACACCCCGGCCACGCGCGGCCATTAATCGAAGGCCTCGGAGTCGAGTTCGTCGACTTCTTGTGCCGGTTGATTTTTCGAGCGCGTCCTTGAGGGCCTTGGATTATGCAACCGAGCGCGCGGGAGAAACGGGGGCGGCGATTATCCTTTTGCACGTGCTACAGCCGCTGGTGGGGCCGTCACGGTATGAGACGGCGGAGTTGCAGTCGTTGAAGGTGGAAGTTCGACGCGATGTGAAACGGCGATTGGAGAAGCTAGCCCAGGAACGGACTACCGCTGAAGTGCCGATCAAAGCATGGCTGCTGGAGGGAGTGGCCGGAGAGAAGATTCTGGAGGCGGCAAAACGAACCGGCAGCGACTCGATCATCATGGGTAGTGCGGGGCGAAAAGGAATTCGCCGGTTATTTTTGGGAAGCGTGGCCGAAGCGATCGTGCGCACCGCCGATGTGCCGGTCACGATTGTTCGTGAGCCGCAGAAGCATCAGCAACGAGCGAGGGGCATGAAAAGGCGGATGACCGGGACTGTTCGGCGCGCGCGCATTGGACCCAAGGAAGGAACACGAGCAACCGGATCAGGGAGGTGAGGCTTGCGCGACAGGCGAACAACTCTGGCGGACGAGTCGCTGGCCGGCACATGGATAAATGGAGACTCGCAGATCGTGGCCAATCGATCACACGCCATGCGAGCGCTGCCGGGACATTAGACGCGACCAGTGGGACGATTGACCAATTTCGTTTGCTGGCAGGATGTTCCAAACGTAGATTCGGTCTCGAATGCACAACCTGAACGTTCTGATCACCTTCGCGGTCGGCTTAGCCGGGGCGCTGCTGTTCGGTTACATCGCGGTTCGCCTCAAGATCTCGCCCATCATTGGTTACCTGCTGGCCGGCGTGGCAGTGGGGCCATTCACACCGGGGGTGGTGGTTGATCACAAGGTGGCCGAACAGTTTGCGGAGATTGGCGTCATTCTGCTGCTGTTTGGGATTGGGTTGCGTTTTCATTTGCACGAGCTGCTCGCCGTGTGGCGAATTGCATTACCCGGCGCACTCATCCAAAGCACGGTTTCAACGGTGGCGCTTGCCGGAGGCCTTCATCTGCTGGGCTGGACCTGGACCTCGGGACTGATTTTGGGAATGGCCATTTCGGTTGCCAGCACGGTGGTCATGGCCTTGGTGCTGGCCGAGTGGCGCGACCTGCACGCCAGAATTGGCCACATTGCGATTGGTTGGACTGTCGTGGAGGACATTCTGACTGTCGCCTTACTCCTGTTGCTACCCATTGTTTCGGGACCCGTAGCGGCGGATGGACAAAGCATCGGCGCAGTCCTGGGTGTTGCGGGCCTTAAGATCGTGGCCTTGGTTGCGATTGTTGTGGTGCTGGGGAAATGGGGGATTCCCTGGGCCATGGAAAAGATAGCCCGGACTGGCTCACGGGAGCTGTTCACATTGACGGTCCTGGTGCTGGCCGTCGGCATTGCCGTTGGGTCGGCCAGGTTCTTTGGTGTTTCGATGGCTTTGGGCGCGTTTCTTGCCGGGCTGGCCGTCAGCCGCTCCGAGTTCGCTACCCGCGCGGCCAACGACGCTCTCCCTATGCGCGATGCCTTCGCCGTCCTGTTCTTTGTTTCAGTCGGTATGCTTTTCGACCCGAGAAGCCTGGGCGCCATTCCCCACATCATTGGATTGGTTCTGCTCGTCGTGATTCTAGTTAAGCCGCTGGCTGCTGCCTTGACCGTGCGATTGCTCGGCGAGCCGTGGTCAAGAGCCCTGCCGATCGGCGCCGCGTTTTCTCAAGTCGGCGAGTTTAGTTACATCCTTGGGACTGTGGCGCTCGGGCTGGGACTGATCAACGACACGGGATGGAACGCGCTGGTCGCCGCGTCAATCATCTCAATCGCTGTGAACCCCTACGTGTATCGTCTCGCGCGCAACCTGGTCAGGCCGAGAAATGGAAGCTCCACGCCGGCGGTTGCTGTTCCGCGCAAGAAGATTCAACCGAAACGTTGCATTCTTGTAGGGTTCGGACCGGTAGGAAGAATCGTGCACGAATTGCTGGTTGCCACGGGCGGGGAAATTATCGTCGTCGAGTTGAATCTGGACAGCGTGCGCCAACTGCGCAACGCAGGCCAAAGCGCTATTTACGGCGATGTTCGGCAGCCGGGAACGCTGGTGGAAGCGGGCATCGAAACCACTGAAACGTTGGTCATAAGCGCAGACATTGAAGACGCCGCGGATATCGTCAAGCACGCCTTGCAGCTCAATCCGGATCTGCGCGTTCTGGCCCGCTGCGCGCATCTGCGCCAGGCCGCGGCTTTGAGCCTGGCTGGCGCGGATTTCGTAGTCTCTGGTGAAGCTGAAGTTGGAGTCACGTTGACCGAGGCCGTCATTTCGCTCGGCCACAAAACCGTGGACGATGCCGCGGCGCGCCGCACGCAAATCCGCCGCCAACTCTACGACTCTGTAATCGGCTGAAATCTAACAATCCTCAGGCTGGTGCTCAAAGCGATGCGGTTGCTCTGATAAGCTTTCCTCCTGGCCCCGAAGATAGCCCTGGTGGCTGCGCTGCGAACCAATGGATGACACCGAATTCCCCTTGCGCCAGCCGGGAAGAGGGGCGATGGCTTTGAGAGACAGGGGAGGAGATTAACCAAACGGCAACGTGGATTGGCTCATTGCAGATTGGCGGCAGTTGATTCCGCAGCCCTGGGCGAATGTGGCTTTCGCCCTGACGGCCGTCTTGTGCGGCTCCATCGTGGGGCTGGAACGTGAGCAGAAGGAAAAGCCTGCCGGGATGCTGACGCTCACTTTGGTATCCCTGGGCGCAGCCGTTTTCACGATGGTTTCCTATGTTTTCCAGGGAAAAGAAAGTGATTCATCGAGGGTGGCTGCGCAGGTGGTGACCGGCATCGGCTTTTTGGGTGCGGGTGTGATTCTAAGGGGAACCGGCGACATCAAAGGTACCGCCACGGCCGCAGCGATTTGGGCTATGGCAGCCATTGGCATGGTGGCCGGCACCGGCTACGGGGGAGCCGCGGTGGCGTTGAGCCTTTTTGTCCTAATAGTATTGAGGGTGGTGTCGCGGCTGCAAAAGCACCTGATTAACCGGTGCGAGTTTACGGAGGTCCACATCGTGTTCGAGCCTGCGGGAGGGAAAACCTTGATAAAAATTGAGGAAGCGCTCGATGTGCATGAGGTTAGCGCGCGCCCAACAGAATTACGATTGGCAGGGGATAATTTACTGGAAGCGCGCATGACCTATTGCCACGGCTACCGGAATCACCGGGAGTTTCTGGCCAGCCTGGCTGAGATGCCGGAAGTGAAGGAGATTCGCCGGGAGGAGAAAGCCCGCCCGCGCTGAGCGGGGCGTGTTTGATTTGCAGAACCGAGCGCGCACCGTTGCCAGGTAAGGACTCGGAGTGAGGATGGTCGGGAACATCCCGACAATTTCTCGCTGCGGCCCCGGTTGAATTTGGCAGGGTCTTCAACGAGGATCATTCATTTGGCGGCTCGCCACACTCGAAAGGATTGGTCCAGCCGCAGGGGCTGAAGGCAGAGGTGATAAGGGTTTCATGAGCTTGGAGGCATTCTGGAAAAATGACCGCTGGCACTTCCTGTTCCCACACTCAAGATCCGGATACCCAGCACAAAGGTGAGATGCAACCCAAGAGAAAGGATGACAAATATGAAAAAAGAACCATCCAAACCTGGTAATTCCAGAACTGCTCAATCGACCCATCCACTTCGAGGTAGACTTCAGAAGTCCTTGCCAGGCTTGGAGGCACTTTACAAGGACATTCATGCACACCCTGAACTTTCCATGCACGAAACCCGGACGGCAGGCCTGGCAGCGTCGCGGCTCCGGGCGGCAGGCTACAAAGTGACAACTGGAGTTGGAAAAACCGGCGTGGTGGGCCTGCTGCAAAATGGAGAAGGGCCGGTGGTCATGCTGCGGGCGGACATGGATGCCCTGCCGGTCCAAGAGGCGACCGGACTACCCTATGCCAGCCGGGCAATTGCGACCGACCAGGCAGGAAAGAAAGTGCCGGTGATGCACGCCTGCGGCCACGACATGCATGTGACTTGGCTCACGGGCGCAACTGCCTGCCTTGCCCAAGAGCGGGACACGTGGAAGGGGACATTGATGGCGGTGTTCCAGCCGGGAGAGGAAACGGCAGAAGGCGCGCAAGCAATGATTGAGGATGGGCTTTTCAAGCGTTTTCCAAAACCCGAGGTGGTGCTGGGGCAACACGTGATGAAAGGGCCGGCTGGAATGCTCAGTGGCCGTCCGGGCGTCATCACCTCTGCTGCGGACAGTCTGCAAATCCGAATGTTTGGGCGCGGCGCGCACGGGTCAATGCCAGAGGCCAGCATTGATCCCGTAGTGATGGCGGCTTCGACAGTGCTGCGGCTCCAAACCATCGTTTCCCGTGAAGTCGCGGCGACCGACGCCGCGGTGGTTACGATTGGGGTGCTGCAAGCCGGCACCAAGGAGAACGTTATTCCAGACGAAGCGATGATAAAGCTGAACGTGCGCACGTTCGACCAAGGAGTTCGGAAACGGGTGCTCGCTGCGATCACGCGGATAATAAACGCCGAGGCAGCGGCGGCTGGGGCTCCCAGATTGCCGGAAATTACACCACTGGATAGGTATTCCCTCGTCACGAATGACCCGGCGGCGACCGACCGGGTGGTGGAAGCATTTCGCAAAAACTTCCCGGCCAGCCAAATTCAAATGACTAAACCATCGATGGCGAGCGAGGATTTTGGTTGTTTTGGAAGCGAATGGCACGTGCCTTCGGTGTTCTGGTTTGTTGGGGGGACGGATCCTGGGCAATACACCAAGGCGAAAAAAGCCGGGCGACTGGCAGATCTTCCGACCAATCACAATCCAACCTTTGCGCCCGTCCTCCATCCGACCTTGGAAACGGGCGTGGAAACCCTGGTGGTGGCGGCAAAAGCCTGGCTGAGTCCTGGATAACGATGCGCCACTGGCAGGTTGGAAGTCTTTTATGGTAGCAGTTAATCTGACGCTTGACCTGGCCGGCACGTTCTTTTTTGCATTAAGCGGAGCCATGGCCGGGGTAAAGCACAAGCTCGATATTTTCGGAGTCCTTGTCCTTTCCTTCGTGGCTGCCAACTCGGGCGGGATCATCCGCGATGTCTTGATCGGGGCCATTCCGCCGCTGGCAATCAACGAGTGGCGTTACCTTGCGGTTTCCGTGCTGGCGGGCGGTATTACATTCTATCGCCATGCGCTCATCGAGCGGCTGCGTAGCCCGGTGCAATTGTTCGATGCCATGGGGCTGGCCCTTTTTGCAGTGTCGGGCGCCGATAAGGCGCTTGCATTTCAGCTTGGCCCTGTAGCCGCTGTCTTGCTCGGAATGTTGACCGGCATTGGAGGCGGCATGGCTCGGGACATCCTTGTTGCCGAGATCCCGGCGGTATTGCGCTCGGAGCTTTACGCGGTGGCCGCGCTGGCTGGCGCGACCGTGGTGGTGATTGGCCGACAATTGCATTGGTCCTCACTCACCGCGATGGTGGTGGGGGCGATCCTTTGTTTCAGTCTCCGGTTCCTGGCCATTCGCCGCGGGTGGCGGCTGCCCATTGCGAGCGGAAGAACATTTTAAGAGATAAGTTGGGCAACGGCAAGCCGGTTGGTCCAGCCGATTAATCCGGTGGCAAAGGCGCTACCGTTCGCAAGGTGCATTCTTTCCTGACAGGCCCTTAGGTGAAAACCTTGATTGGCGCGATGGAGGGAACGAGAGAAGGATAACTGGAGGCAAGAATGCGCAACCTTCACTCGAAGCATGCCACCAGTTAATTCGCGCCGTGCAAACGCCTGTCACCCATATGAGTTGGATTCCTGGTGGGACATTCCTGATGGGGTCCGACGATTTTTATCCCGAAGAGCGGCCGGTTCATCGGGTGACGGTGGACGGATTTTGGATGGACCAATGTCTGGTGACGAACAGGCAATTCCGCCAGTTTGTGGAATCCACGGGTTACAAAACAGTGGCAGAACGCGTGCCCGATCCAGCCCATTATCCCGGAATCGATCCGGCATGTTTGATGCCGGGGTCATTGGTTTTCCAGATGCCCCGAACTCGTGTGTCCCTGCGGGATTACCGCGCCTGGTGGGGGTATGTTTCGGGCGCATGCTGGAAGCACACGGAAGGACCTGAGAGTGATCTGGCTGGACGAGAGGAGCATCCGGTGGTGCACATCGCGAATGAGGATGCCGAGGCTTATGCGCTCTGGGCAGGCAAGTCCCTGCCCACGGAGGCAGAGTGGGAGTTTGCTGCCCGCGGAGGGTTGGAGGCCGCTCGATTTGTGTGGGGCAACGATGTTACTCCCGAAGGTCGCGTGATGGCCAATACATGGCAAGGGGAGTTCCCCTGGCAAAACCTGAAGCTGGATGGCTACGAAGGCACCTCCCCCGTGCGTGCATTTCCGCCGAACGGTTACGGGCTGCACGACATGGCAGGCAATGTGTGGGAATGGACCAGCGACTTTTATCGCGCCCGGCACCCCCACGAGGCCAGGAAAGCCTGTTGCGTGCCGTGCAACCCACGGGTTACGTCCGTATCACAAACTCACGAAGCGGGTCTTGTCCCTGAGCCAATTCCGAGAAAAGTGCTGAAAGGCGGCTCCCATCTCTGCGCCCCGAACTACTGCCTGCGCTATCGTCCCGCAGCACGCCAAGGTCAGGCGGTGGATACTTCGGCGTGCCATATTGGCTTCCGGTGCGTCCTGAGAGGTTCTGTTCATGAATGACTTTTTAGCAACGCTCGCAAGTTTGGCCGTGCTCGTTTTTGCCGTTACCAGCATGCTTTCGGTAGGGCTCGGGTACACAGTGCGGGAAATTATCGGCCCGCTCAGTCATGCGCCCGGAGTCCTCCGCGCACTGGCTGCCAACTTCATTTTGGTCCCGCTGGTGGGTTTTGCCGTGACCCGGCTCATCTCGCTGGATCCCTTCCTGGAAACTGGCCTGCTCCTTGTCTCAATGGCGGCGGGCGCTCCCTTTCTGGTTAAGTTAACGCAACACGCGGAGCATGACGTTGGGCTGAGCGCTTCCCTGCTGGTGCTCCTGCTGCCGGCCACGGTCGTTTACATGCCCCTCGTTGTTCCCTTGACTCTGCCCCACGCCACGGTGAGCGCATGGGCGATTGCCCGACCTCTTGTACTGACCATGTTGGCACCTCTCGCGGTGGGGCTCCTGATCAAGGAGCGTTTTGATTCATGGGCCGAGCGCCTTCGTCCTCCCTTGGGCAAGGCATCCAGCGTTGCGTTGGTGGTGCTGGTAGGGGGAACGGTTCTAGCCAACCTTGGAGAAATTTTAAATCTTTTTGGCAGCGGAGCTATCCTAGCGGCGTTTTTGCTCGTCGGAAGCGCGTTCCTGCTCGGCTACTGGATGGGGGGCGAGGATCCGGGAATCCGCGGGGTTCTGGGCCTGGGCACCGCTCAACGCAATATCGGTGCCGCCACGGTCGTGGCCACCCAGGGGTTTGCCGATCCTAGAGTCCTTGTGATGGTGGTAACCGCATCTCTCGTGGGGCTGACGATGCTTTTCCCCATCGCGCGCACGTTGCGCGAACGCGCTGCCAAGCGTGCGGTCCTGTGAACAGCCTTGCAAATGGTTTCACTCAACAAACGGGTATTTATGAGCACACAACAAAAACCGCACCGCTTGGAGCGACCAAACATTTTAATCCTGTGCATGGATCAATGGGACACGCACATGCAGGTTCCCAGCGAGGTCCGGTTCCCAGCGCTGGAACGGCTGCAGGCCCGAGGGATAACCTTCGAAAAGCAATACTGCACGGTTCCCATCTGCACACCCTCGCGCGCGTCCATGTGGACGGGGGTCCACGCCAAGGACACCGGGCTGTGGGACAACACCAACTTCGCCTGGATCCATGAACTGTCTTCGGAGATTCCGACGGTAGGGCACCTCCTGCGTGAGCAAGGCTATTACACGGCGTTTAAGGGAAAATGGCACTGCTCGGAGCCGCCGCACGCCGAAGAGGCCCTCGAACTCTACGGATTTTCGGATTACCAGCAATGGGGCGATATGTTTGGGGGGCCACTCCAGGGTGAACAACTCGATGGCACGGTAGCCTTTGAAACCGTGGACTGGCTGGAACACAAGGGCCCGAGCCTGGACCAGCCCTGGTTGCTCGTCTGTAGCCTGATCAATCCGCATGACATCATGTTTCTACAAACCGATCCGGTAGAAACACCTCACCCCAACGGCGCGATGGCCGGGCTCCAAACCACCGTGCAGCAGCTGGGCTGGTTCGAACAGAGGTGGGATGTCCGTTTGCCGGAAAATTTCGACGACGATTTAACCCTCCAGCCACATGGAGTGAAGCACTACAAAGAGCTGATTGAGCTGAATTATGGCCGGATTCCGGAGGACCGCCCAGACCTTTGGCTGGAACGGCGGAACTATCTGATTAATTGCATGCGGCTGGTGGATGCGCAGTTCATGAAAGTGCTGGATGCGCTCGAGCGCCTGGATCTCTGGAAGAACACGATCGTGATTTTTACCGGCGATCATGGAGAAATGAACGGGGCGCATCACATGGCCCAAAAGGGTGCGATCACATTCGACGAGGCCGCCGTCGTGAACTTGACCGTGTGTGTGCCGGGAGGGCCGCAGGGCCAGACCTCCTCCGCCGTAGGCTCACAACTGGATTTGGCACCAACCCTTTTGAGCTTTGCTGGAATGAGTGAAGGGGAAATGCGCGCACGATACCCGCACCTGAAGGGCCGCAGCCTCAAGGGAGCCATCATGGAGCCTGAGCAGCCCGGCCCACGGGGCAGCGCGCAGGCGCCCGGGGACGGCGCCCTCTATTGCTGGGATGGTTTGCACTCGCTCGACAAAGACTGGGCCATCACCGGGGCGCTGCAGGAACTCACCGAACTGGGCGACTCCGGGCCCCATGGCGCAGAGGCCGGCCGGGAGGAGAAGCTAAAGGAAGCGGGCAGGAAGTACGGGGCACCTGACTTCAGCAAGCGAACGTTTTTTCGGGCGATTGTAGACGGACGTTACAAGCTCGTGCGCTGGTTCAGCCCGGACGACTATGGCAACCCAGCCACCCTGCAAGATTTGCATGCCCACAGCGATGTCGGCCTGTATGACCTCGTGAACGACCCCGGTGAGCTGGAAAACATCGGTAACCCGGACCACCCCCGCTACGACGAGAGTTTAGTTACGAAGATGCTCTCAAAATTGCACCAGCTTGTGCTGGAGGAAATCGGCGAGGATCGAGCGCCTTTTGACCTGGATCTGTTCGGCACGCGCGAGGTCAAATTTAGAACGGAAACAGCGGCGGGCGCAACGGCTCGCCATGGGGCCACCTGGCATGCTCCGCGCTAACCACCACCATCTCACGCCGAAAGGTTCGGGCCTGTTCGATGGCTAAGCCTGCCGAAAACGATTCAGCGGAAACCTCCGACTTGGCGCCGGAGGTTCACCTGCCGGGCTTGGACGAGCTGCGCAGGATCGTTTCCAAGTACGGTCGGCGGATCATCCCAAGCGGCTCGGCAGTGCGCAAAGACGGCGTGGCCGGCCTGACCGTTGCCATCAGCGCAGTGCCGGAGGGGATGGCCGGCGGGCTGCTCGCGGGGACCAACCCCATTTACGGACTTTATGCCAATCTTTTCGGGGCGGTGGTTGGCGGCATTTTTTCCAGCACGAAGCTCATGGTCATCCAGAACACTAGCGCGGTCTCGCTGGTCGCTGGACAGTCACTGGTGGGATTCTCCCCGCAGGAACGAGACCACGCTTTGTTCCTCATGGTGACGCTGGCTGGGGTGTTTGCAACCGTCTTTGGCCTGTTTCGGTTGGGACGCCTGACGCGCTTTGTTTCCCATTCCGTGATGACCGGGTTTATCACAGGGATTGCCTTGATCCTGATTCTGAGCCAGCTCCCCACCCTGGCAGGGCACCAAGTGGAGGGTTCCAATCGCATTACGCAAGTGGTTGAGCTGCTCCGGAACATCCCCCGGTGGGATGTCGCATCGGTCCTTGTGGGCCTGTCGACGCTCGGATTTGCCCTGCTGTTTGAACGGACGCCCTTGCGAGGTTTCGCTGGATTGCTGGCCATTGCCATTCCTTCCGCATTGGTGGCCGGCTTTAATCTTGAGCCAGTGGAACTGGTGCGGAGCTTGGGTGAAATTCCGCAAGGCCTCCCGGCGCCCGCGCTGCCATCATTCGCTCGCCTGCTGGAGGTCGCCGGTGGGGCACTGGCAGTGGTGGTGATCGTGCTGGTGCAAGGGGCGGGAGTCAGCCAGAGCGTCCCTAATCCAGACGGATCCACACGGAGGATCTCCCAGGATTTCATTGCCCAGGGGCTGGCCAATGTTGCTTCCGGCTTGTTCCGAGGTCTTCCTGTGGGTGGGTCCGTCAGTTCCACCGCCCTCAACGTGATGTCCGGAGCGACGCGACGCTGGGGAGGCATCTTTAGCGGGCTATGGACGGCGGTGATTCTGATCGCGTTGCCGGGCCTGATTGGTTATGTGGCCATGCCCGCGCTTGGGGCTCTTATCATCCTGGCAGGCTTCCGAAGCATCCACATGACCGATTTGCAGACGGTTTGGGAAGCTGGCTGGGCCGCTCGATTGGCAGCCATCAGCACTCTCGTTGCCATGCTCCTGTTGCCCATTCAGCTTGCGATTGCACTAGGGGTGGCCGTTTCCACACTGCTGTATGTCAGCGAAGCAGCCAGTGATGTTTCCCTAATTGAATTGAAAGAACGGCCGGACGGGCAGGTCGAGGAATACCCCGCGCCCAGTCGCTTGCCGACGAACGCCGTGACAATGCTGGATGTCTATGGGCCCCTCTTTTTTGCCGGAGCCAGAACCCTGGAAAGGCTTCTTCCATCGCCGGAAGGCAGCCAGAACTCGATTGTTATTTTGCGGCTGCGGGGCCGAGGTACGCTTGGCGCTACCTTGGCGCAAGTGCTGTTTCGCTACATCGCCAAGCTCAAGGAGGTGAACGGCCGACTTTACCTCACCGGCCTGAGCCAACAAGCACACGCCGAGCTGACCCGGTTGCGCGAGCTGCGGCTCACTGGACCCCTGCGCATTTTCGAAGCCACTTCCATCCGGGGACAATCCACTCGGGCCGCACATGCGGAAGCGGAAGGCTGGATGGTGGCCCACAGTGGGGAAGACCCAAATGTCCAGCCCGCAGGGGAAGGGTGCCCGTCATGAGTGCGATCATTCCGGCCACGCGAACCAAACCGCCGGGCGAATCCTGGGCAAGCCGGCTGAGGAAAGATACAGCGGCTGGCATTATCAACGGCGTGGTCAGCATTCCGGACGGGTTGGCCTCTGCGGCGCTGGCGGGGGTGAACCCTGTTTACGGACTCTACACCACCATCTCGGCCTCGATTAGCGGCAGTCTGGTGGTGAGCGCGCAATTGATGCAGATCTCCACGACCAGCGCCTCGGCTCTGGTAGCCGCGCAGGCGATTGGCCCCTATCCGAAAGAGGAACGCGACCAGGCGCTTTTTCTTTTGGTCATGCTGGTAGGACTCTTTCTAGTCATTTTTGGATTGCTGCGGCTGGGCCGTTTAGTGCGCTTCGTTTCGCACGCGGTGATGACCGGGTTCCTGCTCGGAGTGGCCGTGGTGCTGATCATGGACCAGCTTTCACCCTTGGTTGGTTTCCGGCCGAAGGGCAGCAACGAAATCACACAGTTTTTCGATCTGGCCAGCCATGTGCCGCAATTCAATATTCC
>JAQGOV010000278.1 GCA_028293425.1 Verrucomicrobiales bacterium | reverse complement strand
AGCTTCGGAGCCGCGTCGAAGCGCAGGGATTCAAGTTGAGGCAGGTCGGCCAATCCTCCGCTGAAGAACTGGGGGTCAAACCTCCTCCGGATGCCCCCATCTCTCCGGCCTTTGCGCTGGCGGCACGATTGCTCGCCGGACGCAGCAACGGCCTCGAATTCCTGCCGCCCAAGGTAAATCCCTGGCAGCAGTTTTCTGCTCGCTACTCCTCGCGCAAGCTCGCCTGGGCTGGTGGAGCAGCCGCGGCTGTCCTGCTGGTGGTTGGTGGCCTGTTCTTTTATCAGCACTGGCAGCTCTCCCAATTGCAATCGGAGTGGGCCCAGCTATCCCCCAAGGTAAATGATCTGAACGATATCCAGCAGCAGATCCGCCGGTTCCGTCCGTGGTTCGATAATTCCATGCGCAACCTGAGCGTGTTGCGGCGGCTGACGGAGGCTTTTCCTGAGGAAGGAACTGTCACTGCCAAGACGATTGAAATTCGTGAGCTGGCCAACGTGAGTTGCACAGGCACCGCGCGGGACAACCAGGCGCTCTTGAGAACGCTCGACCAACTTCGGGCGATCAAGGAAATCGGCGACGTTAAGGTGGATCAAATTCGGGGCAAATCGCCGCTGCAATTTACTTTCAACTTCCATTGGGGCGAAAAAGGAGCCCAGCAATGAATATTACAAATCGGCAAAAGCTTCTCTCGATCCTCGCCCTTGTGGTTGTAGGCATTTGGGCAGGGGACAGAATCGTAATCACGCCGCTGACAAACCTGTGGAAAGAGCGCTCGGCCAAAATCGTCGAGCTTAGGAAATCGGTCGTGCAGGGCAAAGCCATGATGGAACGGGAACGCCCAATCCACGCGCGCTGGGACAGCATGCGGACAAACACGCTTCCGGTGGAAACATCCGTCGCGGAAAACGAGGTGCTGAAAGCATTTGAACGGTGGTCCCAGGACAGTCACATCAGCATCAATTCCATCCGGCCTCAATGGAAGCGAACTGGAGAGGATTACATGACGCTTGAGTGCCGGGCGGATGCCTTTGGGAGCATCCAGGCTTTGACCCGCTTCCTCTATGATATTGAACAGGACCCAATGGCCTTGAAAGTGGACCTCGTCGAAATCAGTTCTCACGATAATGATGGACGCCAGCTTTCGCTCGCCGTACAGGTGAGCGGTTTGCTTTTGAACCCGCAGGAACCATGAACAAACTCGCAGTAGCTATACCATTGCTCTTGACCGCCGCATGCTCTTGGGGAGCAGACGCGACCAACGCGCTATCCCGGTTGGATTACCCTTCATTCCGTTTAATTTCGGAACGGAATATCTTCAACGCGAACCGTTCCAGGGGTCACGCAAATGAAGAGCCCCGGAAAGTGGAGCCCGAGAAACGTTACGTGCGGACAGAGTCGTTCGCCCTCGTCGGTACTATGAGTTACGAAAAAGGGAGGTTCGCCTTTTTCGAAGGCTCCAGCTCGCAGTTTAACCAGGTGCTGAAGACTTCAGACACCATTGGAGGCTTCAAGATCACCGATGTGACGCCGAACTCTGTGAAATTGGCGGCGACATCCACGAACAACCAGCCGGTGGAACTGCCAGTGGGCATGCAGCTTAAGCGCCAGGATGAAGGTGAATGGAAGCTTTCGGAAAGAGTGGACACATCGAGAAACTACGCAAGTTCCTCTTCTTCAAGCTCCCGCACCACCAGCAGCAGCAGCCGGAGTTCCGGGCCTGAAGACAGCGAAGTGTTGAAACGGCTCATGCAGCAACGGGACGACAATGGAACACCTCAGGCTGCTCCCAGCACGGAAACCGCGCCAGCAGCCGCTGTTGTGCTGCAGCCAAACACCGAGAATGTGCCAAGCGCTGAAAAGCCTTTGAAGGCCGAGAAGCCGGAATCAGGAGCAAGTGGCGGCGCGGATGATATCTTGAAGAAATTGTTGGAAAAACGGGAACAGGAAATAAATAAATGAGAACTGTAAGAGCAATCAGTGCAACCATGGGTTTGCTGGCGGTGCTGTTAGCTACCGCTTCGGGCCAAAACACGAACCCACCGAATAACAACCCGACACCGAGCCCTGCTGCAGTTCCAGCGCCCGCGAACGGACAAGCGGCGCCAGCCCAGCCGGGAGCTCCTGCCCCCGCCGCGCCCACGACGCCGGAGAACAAGGACGCAGCGCCTGCCGCGCCTGTCCCTTCCGCGGAGTCCCTTCCCAGCCCGCCCGCAACGGCCGGTGCTGATGGAGAGAAGGGTTTGCGCTTAAATTTTCGCGGTGTTTCTCTTGAAACGGTGCTGAATTACCTGAGCGATGCCGCGGGATTTATCATCGTGCTGGAAGCCAGGCCCGAAGGAAAGGTGGACGTGTGGAGCAATCAACCGCTGACAAAAGAGGAATCGGTGGATCTGCTGAATTCCATCCTGAACAAGAACAACCTGGCCGCCATCCGCAACGGCCGCACGCTGACCATCGTCAGTCGTGAGGATGCGAAGAAGCGCAATATCCCCGTGCGAACGGGATCAGACCCGGAAAAGATTGCCAAGTCCGACGGCATGGTGACGCAGATTATCCCAGTGAAGCATGCGAACGTGGCGCAGTTAACCGCGAACCTGCAACCGTTGCTGGGCACTTACGCGGAAATGAGCGCCAACGAGAGCGCGAATTCGCTTGTGATTACCGCCACCGAGACAGATGTGCGGCGCATGTCCGAGATCGTCAATGCATTGGATGAGTCCATCTCCGGTACGTCTGTGATCAAGGTGTTCGCCCTTAAATTTGCGGATGCCAAGGAACTGGCCACGGTGATCAAGGAACTCTATACAAGCACAACTCAGCAGCAGGGCGGAAATCGGGGCGGGGGAGCAGGAGGAGGATTCCGAAACTTCTTTGGCGGAGGCGGCCCTGGAGGAGGAGGAGCCGGAGGATTCCCAGGCGGCGGCGGGCAGGGCGGGGGTGGCAATCGAGGGGGTGCAACCAGCGGCGGCAATGCCAATGCAAAAGTCATGGCTGTGGCCGATGAGCGGAGCAATTCCCTGGTGGTGGCCGCTCCGGACGACATCATGGAAAGCATCGACAAGGAAATCGTCCAAAAAATCGACCAGCCGGTGAACGACATCACCGAACTGCGTGTGTTTCATTTGCGCAACGCGGACCCGGTTGAAATGGCGGATTTATTTGCTCAACTGTTCCCGGATGAAACGCGCAGCAATAATGATCAGAATCAAAACCGGGGCTTTCGCTTCGGAGGTGGGGCATTTCCTGGCTTCGGCGGCGGGAACAACCGAATCGCCTCGGCGAGTCAGACCGATAGCGAGCGGATGAAAAAAATGGGCCGCGTGCTCGCGGTGCCCGACCAGCGGACATCGTCGATTATTGTGACTGCCGCGAAGGACTTGATGCCGCAGATCGATGAAATGATTGCCCAGCTTGATTCCAGCCCGGCTCGGAAGCAGAAGGTTTTCGTTTACAACCTGCAAAACGCGGATCCACAGGAAGTGGAGAAACTCCTGAAGGGGATGTTCGAGCGGACGACCACCCAGGCTAATCGCAATAACAACAATCAGAACAGCGCCCTCACCACGCGCAGCACCGCGAGCCAGAACGGTTCCGGGGTAACCGGAGTCGGTGGTTCAGGGCTCGGCAACTCCGGCTTGGGAGGCCAGCGGGGTGGTGGGTCGATCGGCGGGAGCACATTTCCCTGAGCGGGCAGCATACAGAAGGTAAACCATTTAATCAGAATAAGGGCACAAATGATTCAGAAAAATTTTGGGACGGTAAACCTGTTGGCTTGGCTGATGGTTGTTCTCTGCGCCACGCAGGCGCAAGCTCAATTCCAACGTGGCACCGGTGGTGGCGGATTTGGGGGCGGTGGAGGAGGCGGTGGAGGCGGAGCGAACCGGGCGGGAGGCACCAGCGGCGGTTCGACACGCCAATATTATGGCAACGGAATGGTCGGAGAGGCCATGATCTCCAGCGATCCTGAGTCGCGGCGGATCATTGTAATCACCGACGAAGAAACGGGCCAGTACGTCAGCCAGGTGGTCACGAACCTGGATCGGCCAAAGCCGCAGGTCTTGATCAAAGTGGTGTTCCTGGAAGTGACCTACAACAACAGCCTGGACATCGGAATTGAGGGCGGGTTCCGGAGGAACCTCGGGAACTCCACAACTTCAGCCGTGGCGAATGTGTTCGGATTGTCCGGACTCGGCAGCTCCGCCGCGGGACAAACGGCCAACCCGATTGGCCAACCCATCAGTAGTTTTGTGCCGACGCCTCCGGGTGCTGGGCTTTATCAAATCATGAGCACGGATTATCAGGCAACACTCCGGGCCATTGCCACCGCTGGCAAGACTGAGGTCCTCTCCCGTCCATCGATCCTGGCGCGGAACAACCAGCCTGCCACCATCACGGTCGGCCAATCCGTTCCTTTGATCACAAATGTGCGCTATGACACGTTTGGAAATGCCATCAACTCGGTTCAATACACTGACGTTGGAATCATCCTGCGGGTCACCCCGTTTATTCATCCCGATGGAATGGTTGAAATGATTGTGGCCCCGGAAATCTCCTCGCTCACGGATCAGACGGTGGCAATTTCGACCGGTGTCAGCGTGCCGGTGATTGCTAAACGCGCGGCGGATACCGTCGTGGTGACGCCGGACAGACAAACGGTCATCATCGGCGGTTTGATGCAGAACAACAAAGCATCGACAGATAGCAAAGTTCCATTTCTGGGGGATATCCCAATACTTGGAAACCTTTTCAAACGGAAATCCCGGAATGACACCAAAACCGAGCTGATTATCTTTTTGACTCCTCAAATTGTGGGTGAAGCCACGCAATTAGCCAGTATGACGGCAAAGGAACGGAGCAATACCCAGCTCGCTCCCAAAGCCTTCACCGAGGAAGAGATCAACCGCTATCTTGACACTCTTCCCACCAAGGACAAAAGTGATGTCAAATCCGAGAACAAGAAAAAATAATTTTCCAGGCCGGAATTCTGTCCGGCAAACCTAAGATGACGACGCGTCGGACCAGGCTTGTTTATGCGTTGCTGATCGGGGCTCTGGCCTTGATTGCCATCTGGCAAACGTATGAACACCAGCGCGTCCGCAGGTCCGCTCGCGCCGCGCTCCTGAATCGGTCGCGCGACATCACCACAACCTTGGGCTTGGTGATTCGGTCCCAACGGCGATTTGGCGTTGTTTCCCAGGACCGGTTGGAGTCCGCCCTGAAGGAACTCGTGAAATCGCGTGAGCTGAACGCTCATGCCGCCACCAATCTTTCGAAGCTTCCCAGGGACGCCGATCTCTTTAAATCAGGTGAGCTGAGTGCGATTGCCTTGCTGAACGCATCGGGCGAAGTTGTCGCTTCTGCTGGTGGGCCAATCGATGTCGAGACAAAAGGCATGCTCCAATCTGGTGAGCATTGGGATTCGCGTCGGGTGATTCTGGTAAACCTGGTGGATTTGGGGAGCCCTGACTCTGCCGAAGGCACGAACAACCCTCGCACCATCATCATGCCGCCCAGGGCCGGACCTCGTGGACCCAGACCCGAGAATATGACCAACGGTCCGGGAGCAACCTGGACAAACATGCTTGCGGATTCAACGAACTTTGCTGCGGTTTCTGCTCCCTTGCGAATGGCGAACGTCGCTGGGGCAGGACAGGCCGCAGGCGTCATCGTTTCTTCGCTGAGCAACGGAAGCTTGGTTTCTTACAACACGAATCAGGCCGGGAATCCTCCTGACCAAACCACGCTCCCGCGCGAGACTGGTGGATCCAACCTGGCGATGCTTCCTCCTCC
>JAQGOV010000732.1 GCA_028293425.1 Verrucomicrobiales bacterium | reverse complement strand
GTATTTGGAATCGAAGCCCGTGAGGAGCATGTCCACCACGAGGGTGATGTCGATTTTTTGCGCATGGGGCAGGTCCGCGTTGGGCCACTGCTGGTCCTTGATGCGCTTTTGCACGTCCTGATAGTAGAGGTCGAACTCGCTGATGGTGTGATTGGTGCCGTAGCGGGTGTTGTAGTCGGCGAGGATGACTTTAAGGGCTTCTTTTTTCTTCTCGGGCTCCTGCTGGTTGTCCGCTTTTTCCTGCGGGAGGTCTTCTTGGATCTGCTTCACATCGGGATTGCCCTCCGCAGGCGGCGAGAAGACGCAGGCGATATTGAGCCGTTGGAAGCTGGGGTCGGCAGCCTGCTTTTCCGTCTGAATGTCTGCGAACAGGCGCTGGTATTCGATAGCGTCGTTGATAGAGGCAGTGGCGAGCAGGGCATTAAACTTGCGCCCGCCAGTGGCGGCGGCGTGCTTGGCTAGGATGGCCTCGATGATTGCTTTCTTTTCGAGGACCTCGCCCCTTTTGGGTGCGCCTTTGCCCTCGGGCTTGTAATAGTCAACATGGAAGCGGAGGACGTTGCTGTCTTCGATGGCGTGGGTGATTGTGTAGGCGTGAAGCTCCTTTTGGAAGAGGTCTGCCGTCGTTTGCAATGATGCCTGCTGATCCTCGATTTTCGTAACGGTGGCATTTGCCTCAAAAATGGGCGTGCCGGTGAATCCGAAAAGCTGGGCCTTGGGGAAGAACTCTTTAATGGCCTTGTGGTTGTCGCCGAACTGGGAGCGGTGGCATTCGTCGAAAATGAAGACGATACGCTTGTCGCGGAGCGGCTCCAATTGTTCTTTGTAGGTCGGCTGGTCGTTCTTTTTCTTCTGCTTGTTGTGCTTGCTGGTTTCATCCAACGCGAGGCCGAGCTTCTGAATGGTGGTGACGATAACCTTGTCGGCGTAGTCGTCGGAGAGGAGGCGGCGCACGAGCTCGCCAGTGTTGGTATTTTCCTCAACGCAGCCTTCTTGAAATTTATTGAACTCCTCGCGCGTCTGCCGGTCGAGGTCCTTGCGGTCCACGACGAAGAGGCATTTCTCGATGTCGGGATTGTCCTTCAGCAGGGTGGAGGCTTTGAAGGAAGTAAGCGTCTTGCCGCTGCCGGTGGTGTGCCAGATATAGCCGTTGCCGCAGTTCTGGTGGATGCACTCCACGATCGCCTTAGCGGCGTAAACCTGGTAAGGGCGCATGATCATCAGCTTCTGCTCGCTGGCGATGAGCACCATGTAGCGGCTGATCGTCTGGCCGAGGGTGCATTTGACGAGGAAGGTCTCGGCGAAGCTGTCGAGGTGGGTAATCTTCTTGTTGTCTTCGGCGGCGAACTGATAGACAGGCAGATATCGCTCGTCGGCATTGAAAGCAAAGTGGCGGCTGTTGTTGCTCGCGAAATACCAGGTGTCGCTGCGGTTGCTGACGATGAAGAGCTGGAGGAAGCAGAGGAGGGTCTTCGTGTAGCCGTTGCCGGGGTCGTTTTTGTAATCGACGATCTGCTCCATAGCTCGACGCGGGCTGATGCCGAGTGTCTTCAGTTCGATCTGCACGGCGGGCACGCCGTTAATGAGCAGGAGGACGTCATAGCGGTGGTGACTATTGTCCGTGTTGATGCGGAGCTGGCTGACGACCTCGAAAGTGTTTTTGCACCAATCTTTGATGTTGACCAAGGTGTAGTTCAGCGGCGTGCCGTCATCGCGTGTAAAGCTGTTGCGCTCGCGGAGGGTGCGGGCGGCAGCGAAGACATCTGGCGTGACAATTTCCTCCAGAAGGCGCGGGAACTCGCCTTCCGTCAGGCGGACGCGGTTGAGCGCTTCGAATTTTTCGCGAAAGTTTTGCTCCAGCGAAGCACGGTCGCGAATATCCGAACGAACGGTGTATTTTAGGCTGCGAAGCTTTTCGATGAACTGCTCCTCGATGCCATCCTCTTTAAGAACGTGAGCCTGGGGAACCGGGTTCTGCGGGTATTTGCTGTCGGAGGAGTTGGGCATGGTGGCTGTGACAAGCGTCAGTGAAGCAGCGGCCGTCGAAGATTGTCGGCAGCAGCCCACAGTTTGGCCTCGAAGCCCGATGCACCGGAGCCAGAGGATTTGGTATTGGCCATATTTATGCTCAAACTTCAGTCACCTGGCCTGGCCATCGTTCCAATCAGGAAGCATCCACAACACGCGGTGTCCCATGGGTTTGGAAGGGCGGCTCAGCCTTTTGGGATGTTAACGAAGCGGTAGGTCTTTGCACGGAAAAAGTGAGTTGAACCACGGCTGCGTGCCGATAGCCCAAGGATCACGAATGGAGTTTGGCAATGGACAATGGTCGGGTGGAGCTTGCCACTCATATTCTCCTTGCATCCGCTCGATCTCGAGCGGGTAGCCTGAACTTAGGGGTTGCCATTCTTCCGGGCGTGCTGATTTCCGCAGGGGTTCCAAAAGTTTTTCAACTTTCGCGAGCGGTTCGCGCATCACCGCAAGTTCCTGGTCGTTTTGAAGCCTACCAAGCGCGCTTTTCTTGCGGGTCATACGAAATCAGGGGAAGCTTGTTCATTTTTGCACGGTCGCCAAGCTGGGTAAAGTCGGCGTAGCCACCCGGAATCGGTTTACCAGACTTGCTCAGGAGCCCTACTCTAATGAAATAGATGTCGCTCACATTCCTCTTTACAACCAAACGGTAGGAGGCTCTTTGACGCTCTCCCCATGTCATGTGATTAGCCTCTAACGTAATCTTGCCGCATCTCTGCTCGTAGTTGACCCGCACGCAGCCTTTTGAGAGCAGGTGCAGGCGAATCGGGGTATCCTCCCGGCGTTTGAGGCGGGAAAGATAAATGCCGTAATCATCCCGGAGTCGCTCTGCGTTCCCAAGCGCCCACTCATAATGCTGAACCGGAATTGAAACCACCCTTCCATCCGGGAGGATCCACATTTTGGCACACCCAGCAGCATCAGAGGCGTAGCTGGTAAGCTTCTTGGCTTCCAACATAGTCTCGGCTTCGGACAAATGCTTTTTAGTTTTCATGTACAACTCGCTGGCAGCCTCTTCTTATATAATTTGCATGCAAATGGGAAGCATGCCTTTGCGTTCCCGAGCCTCAGCCCGTGTCATAAAAAGCGGGCTTTTATGGGGTATGATTTCATTTTTATGAGTCTGCGAGACGCGGAACAGAAAAAGTTCCCCCCTCGAATTTTCACATGTCGCAAATCCATCCGTGGTTCAGTTCACGATTCACCATCCCAACCATTCCAATGCCCAAAAAATTCCCATGCCAAAACTTCGCGTTGATTCGTGTGCATTCGCGGTTAACGAGTTGTCTACGTTTTTCCTTTTGAGATTTTTGCGCCTCTTCGCGGCCAACTCTCTGTGATCTTCGCGGCCTCCTATTTAACAATCAGGCGCCCCTCTCTGAAACCTGAAATGTGAGATCTGAGATGGCCGCCCCCCGCTCGTTCAGTCTCTTCAAACGCTGTCAATGAAAGCGGAGACGAAGCCGGATGATCTGCAACCTCAAACCCGCGTGAGACTGTGTATACCCTTCTCCCGCTGCCCTTCTCCCGGGGGAGAAGGTGGCATCGCCGGATGATGGTGGAACTCTCCGCTCTCGTTTTCTCTTGCGGGGAGGTGGCGCAGCCGGATGAGGGGAACGGAGACTCAGGCCAGACCCGGCGCTACCGAACTTGCTCCATCGCTCAACACGCTCAGTCACACTTCACGCCGCCCCATGCCCCTGCCCAACATGCCCTTGCCGAACTTCCCCTCCGCCAGTTTTCCGTTT
>JAQGOV010000258.1 GCA_028293425.1 Verrucomicrobiales bacterium | reverse complement strand
ATATGCTCTTCCTTTTGAAAATTGGATGAAATTGCCGCGCAAAGTTCTCAAGAACGACTTGCAGATTTTCGAGTCACATTCGGTTTCGTTCATGAGGAATGATCGCGAAGTACACATCGGTGCCGTTCCTGAGTTATCCGGGAAGATCCACGGGGACAATTTCTGGTTCAGGCTCCAAATTGATTTCGCTGGCGAACTCGACGAGGCTTTCGGCGTGGCAGCAAATAAACAGGGTGTGCGGCCTAAAAAGTACGTGTACGAACTGATAAAAGAGAAGATCAGCGAGGACATTGCTCGTACCAGGGAAACAATCCAACAATTCCGAGCCCAGCATGCGGACCAAGGGTCCCGGAAGTCCTTGAACGAGGCTGAAACGAGGGCAAGCGAAACAGACGGGCTTCAAATTCGACAATTGCCCGCTCCGGCACCTCGAACACCCGTTGAGGAACAAGCGCTCCAAGAGGCACTAAAGGCATTCGCTGTCACCCTGAAGCGAGCGGATGAAACAGATGATGAGGTCTTCGACCGTGTAAAAAAATCCAAATACATTACGGTTTTTAAGCACGATACCTACTGGCCTTTTTACCACGTAGAGTATCGATTCGAACGTGTGGTCTTGACGATCAACACTGCGCATCCCTTCTTTACGAAGCTCTATGAGCCCCTGACCAAGCTCACTCGTGTGAGCCCCAACAATGTCGATGATGAAGCAGAAGGCTCCCCCGGTCCCGAAAACTCGAAGTTATTGGTGGCCTTGCAGCTGTTGCTCCTCAGCCTTGCGAGAACGCAAAGCCTGGTGTGCGGGGAAGACCCCGACAAGCAGCAAATCTTCGACGGTTTCCGGCGGGAATGGTCGAACTCACTCCAAACCCATCTCATAAACTACTGATCTGATTTGTCTTGACTGCTCTGGCTAGTTCCAGATCATCCTGAAAATAATTTTAGAATTTCTCCACCGCGTGTCACAACGCCACGCAACAGCCTGGAGGAAAACCAAAATGCACAAAAATAACGACATCCCTAATTGGGCTTGGGAATTATACCAAGCAAAACAGGAAGAGGCACTTAACTGCCCAAACGACGCAACCGAGGAAACTCTCAATTACTTGGAGCGTTTGTTTACCACCGGAAATATTCCGGCCACCAAATCCATTCTTGAGCAGATGGTTGATAACCGACTGGCGGGCCATCGCCAGAAAGTCAGGCGGCGCATCCATTTAGTCGAGAACAATTCAGACCTACTGGTTCCTTCCCAAAACCCAGCAACTGAAACGACTGATTGCCTGAATTTAATCAAAGGCAACGTCACTGCCTCACAGTGGCGGCTTCTAACCGGGCTCGCACAAGGAGACTCCTATCGGCGGCTTTCCACGGCGTGCGGCCTATCTGTAGCATCGGCCAAGTCAAATGTGTGTCGGATTCGCAAGAAGCTGCGTGCCTTTGCTTTCGCCGAATAGCTCCCCCAACTACAATAGGGTTCGATTAAACGAGGGCTGTGCGCACAGCACAGCCCTCGTAGATAAAAGAAATTGCCGTCTCACAACTTCCAATCGACCGCTACCAGGTCAAAATACCTTGCTCACACCTCGGCCTGTAAGTCCTTCAAATCTGGCTTGCGAGCTTTTTTCGCATTCCACATTTAAAACCTCAGCAAAGGCTTCTAGGGAACTAAACTGTCAGCGGCTTTAACCACAGAAGCAACCCACGAGATTCATAACTTGCTAACGCAATTTTTCCGGAGGTCAATTTAATCAACAAGAGCCCATTTATGAAGCGCAAACAACCAAACCTTTCCAAAAAGCCAAAGCCCTTCCGGTGTTGCGCTCCGTTTGTACCGCCTCCTAAGCCTTCCACTGAAGGCCCTGATTACCTTCATTTCCTTGATGCCTTGGCCCTGCTCAGGGCAGAACAGCGGAAAAGAAAAATGAAAGAGCTCCTCGAACATGAGCAGGCTCTAAAACTCTTCCCCGAGGCTTTAGACATGTTCCTAGAGGCCCTTAAGCCCGGAGCGGACCTAGATGCTCTTCAGCAGAAGATGGGGAAGCTTTTAAAAAACCCTGCTCATAAAAAAGTGGTTTCCGGAATGATCAAGCAATCCGTGAGCCTTGGATCCACTAGCCTTGAGGCCCGTTCATTGGAAGCAAGTCAGTTAAAACGTGATGAGAAACAACTGAAGGAACGCCAGAAACATGTTTACACCATCAACCGCACAACAACTGCTTTGGAGCATATTGCAAAGGAAGCCTTGGCTGGCAATCAGGAGGCCTTCAAATGCCTTTTTGAGATAACGCAGTTCACAGGAGCGCTTTTTCAGCTAGCGTCCTTGGCCAAGCCTGAGCTCGCCCAAAGCCTTGCCAAGTGGTCAACCACTTGGCCATTGTTGATTTCGAAGGAGGCCCATACCAGCGAAACGCTGCAAAAGCATTTGGCTGGTCTCCAATTGGGTAGTGGGCTTGTGCGATTGGCGCCAGAATTCCGCAGGGCTCGCGGAGCCGATGAGAATTATCCAAGTCGCATGTGGGCCAAAAATGCAGTCCAAGCGATCTACCGGACACGGCACCGGTTCTTGATGTTTGGGGACATCACCCTCGATATGGAAACGGTTACCGATTTACTTGAAAGGGGTGGGTACGATATTGAGCGGTCTCCCGCTTGGGTTCGGCGCATTAGTAGTCTGGATGTTTTTTCTAAAGGTGAGCTAAAAGCCTGGACTGAAATCATCAGGGATCTGATACGCGAAGAGTGTCCCGACTTTCACTTACACCCACATTGGCAAAACGTGCGTCGGACATGTTCCCTGCAAGGAAGAAACACAAAGGGCGAGATCCAAAACGCTGTGTTGGATGACATAATCAATGCGCTTCGCACTTTAGCACCTTGATAGGAGCTGCTGAAATTACCCTGCTGAGTTTCAGCAAACGAGAAAGATGAAGCGGGATTGCATAACTCGTTTATTCTTTGCCGAAGATGCGAAGAAACAAAAAGAACTCAGCTCGGACAGGCAATGCGATGCTTTGCCTTCAATTCGTTTTCTCGATTATCACTCATTTGGTAATCCTAGGTCTCGTAATCAATTTTTCCAAACCGGATAACCCGTGGGCGGCTCTCCGTGACACCTCAATTTGTCTGATCGGGACGGTACACCTGCTTCATCGGGGGAAGGCCATTTTGAGCCGTAAAGGGTGATTGGAGAGAAAACAGGTCGCCGTCCCTCCAAGACATGGCTTCGCGTCAAGCCATGCAAAGCCACCCTTACGATCGTTCTCAATCTGGATTAAGAATCTCTGCAATCACGGGCCAAAGCGAAAAATCAAAGGCCAATTCTTATCCTCATGCCCTCTGTTCAGTTGGTTGCGTACGGCGACATCCTTGCTATGCAAAGTAGGCGTTGTTAAAACAGAGCATGCTTGAGCATAATTAATAGTCTCCAACGAAATAGGGAAATATGTTTCGCGGCGATCGATTTATTACCCCCCTCTATCGTATGCAACCCGGCGATGTCCCGGAGGGCGGCGGCACCGGCATATGGCTCCAGGTGGAAAATGAGAAATTTTTGGTGACGGCGGCACACGTGATTGAGGACGGTTTCATATGGTTTCCCATGAATAAGGGATTTAAACGTCTCAATTCACCTGGGGTAATCACTAATTCGCCGACAGGATCTCGCAATGATGATCGAGGGGATTTTGCGGGGTTTCACCTGGCCCCGGAGGATACTAATGCAAAGCATCCGTTTCATGAGTTCGTTCAGATGTCGGAGGTTGATGTGAACCTCAATTACCAGTTTCGAGACAGGTATGAGTTCACCGGATTTCCGTGGCGAAGGGAAGAGCTGGATCATATTTTGAAGCAGACGAAACCGGGATTCATGTCTGTCACTTCAGAGATGGTAAGAGAGAAGACCTTTGGGATTCTGGGATTGTCAATCCATACCCACGTTGTTATTGCGTTTCACCGTAAAAAGATGATGCGCGAGGGGGTACGAACGACAGCACCTTTACCACACGGGATGAGCGGTGGGGCAGTTTGGAAGCGTTACACGCAGTCCGAGGTCCGGAAACTTTCTGCGGTTGCCATTGAATACCGCGGGAATTGTTTGATCGGTTCAAGGATCTCCGGTGCGTTGGAGTACATTCGGGCACGCTTTCCTTGGCTCTCGAAAAATATCCCCCAGCCGCTGGATGTTGAAATCGTGACGACCAAGAATGGCCGAAGTGTCCAACCATGTGCTGTGCCGAATGGAGGCGCCGCCACGCTCCTCGACGATTCAAGGGCCACAGGGTTGCCTCCATCGATCAGCGGAGATTAACCGCCAGTGCTTGCAGACTTGGGCAGAAGGCTGGCCGCTGATAGATATGCGCTCAGAACCCGACTGGGTCGGAGGAGCTGACCGACCACCGCGAGAAATGATAGTCCTTGGGAAAGACGTCGGTCCCACGCTTCTGTAATCATAAAGGGGGCATAAAGGGTCACCCGCACAAACCATTTTTCACTGTTGCCCGCACTCGATTGGCCGCGTGGCCCCCGTCTCCCATCGCCAAGTGTTCGGATATCCACGCCCAGGTCATGGTGGTTTCCCGCCGCAGGCGCCCGGCTATTTTAATTTTCTCAAGGTCCGCTTTGGTGCGATGGAAGGTAGACTGGCACTCTCCGTCTTGAGTCGTCAATCCAAAGGGTGATTTGCGCGGTGACCCGTTAATGAACAGGCGGTGGCAGTGTGTGCGGGGGCCTGCGGCGCGTAAGAGAGAGCGGCACGGCTTTTGGGGTGCGGCGGAAGCAACATCCCCTGCCGAAAAACGGTTGCGAAATACCAAATTCTTTCCAACACTTGCCGACATGCGCAAAGCCCTGCCATCCAGCCTGTTTCTGCTGCTCATTTCCGCGGTCCTGTCCTTTGGCCAGGCCAAAACCGACCCATGGGAAAAGGAAATCTCCGCTTTCGAGGCTTCGGACAAAACCAATCCACCGCCCAAAGGCGCCATTCTTTTCATCGGCAGCTCGAGCATCCGGATGTGGCAGAGCCTCGCGAAGGATTTCCCCGATCATAAAGTGATCAACCGCGGTTTCGGCGGGTCCCAGATTATCGATTCAGTTCAGTTCGCGGAGCGAATTGCCATTCCGTACCAGCCGAAGCAGATTGTGATATATGCGGGCGGCAACGACATCAACGCCGGCAAATCGCCTGAACAGGTCTTTGCCGACTACAAAGCTTTCGTGGCCAAAATCCACACGGCGCTTCCCCAAACCAAAATCGATTACATTTCGATCGCCCCCAATCCGGCACGTTGGGCCCAGGTCGAAAAAGTAAAAGCGGCCAATGAAATGATTGCGCAATACGCCAAAAACAACCCCGGCCTCCGGTTTATCGATGTTTATTCGCAAATGCTGGGTAAAGATGGCCAGCCAAAGCCCGATATTTACCTGAAAGACCGTTTGCACATGAATGCAAAAGGTTATGAACTTTGGACAGGCATTATCCGTCCATACTTGAACTAACACTTTATGGCTAACCCGATTATCCATCCCCCGTGGCATATTCCGGAACGATCGGTCACTCCGGAGCATGTGTTTCGCAATCGGCGAGCATTCCTCAAGGAACTTGGCTTGGCCGGCGGAGGCATCCTCGGCTCGGCCGCCGCTCTTCAATCCGCTGAATCGGCCGCCAAAAGCGCGGGGAAATATCCAGCCGCGCGCAACCCGAAATTCAACCCGGGCTGGCGGTTAACCGACGCAAGCATCGCCGGGAGCTACAATAATTTCTACGAGTTCACCCTGGACAAGCAGCGAGTGAAGGACCTGGTGGGCAACTTTCAGACATCTCCGTGGCCGATCCAGATCAGCGGCCTGGTGGAAAAGCCCCAAACGATCGATGCCCAGGAATTGGTCGATCAATTCACCCTTGAGGAACGGGTTTACCGTTTCCGCTGCGTGGAAGCCTGGAGCATGATCGTTCCATGGACCGGTTTCCCCCTGAGCAAACTCCTTGAAAAAGTCGGCCCGAAATCGGAAGCCAAGTTTGTGCGGTTCGAAACCTTCAATCGCCCCGCCCAGGCCCCGGGCATGCTCCGGTTGCCAAACTATCCCTGGCCCTATTTCGAAGGGTTACGGATGGATGAAGCGATGCATCCGCTCACCATGGTCGTCACGGGTATTTACGGAAAGCCTCTGCCCAAGCAGCACGGAGCACCCGTGCGCATCGTGGTTCCCTGGAAATACGGCTACAAAAGCATCAAGTCGATCGTCAAAATCGAGTTTATCAAAGAACAGCCGAAAACATTTTGGGAAACGCTGGCCGCGGATGAATATCCTTTCGAATCGAATGTAAATCCAAAGGTGCCGCACCCACGTTGGTCCCAAGCCACCGAGCGGGTCATTGACACTGGGGACCGCCTGAAGACCCTGCCCTATAACGGGTATGCAGCCGAAGTGGCTAAACTATACGGAAAGACTTAAAAGCTGGCCTAGAGCCTTGAAATGAGGGTTCACTGTCGGCCGTCGCATCAAGAACGCGGCGGCTAGGAAACAAAAATAGGTTTTAGGAAACCGGACGTATAATCAGGGAAAAGGACATTATGCCTTTGCCGGTCATTAGTGTCGCGCAGATGCGCGAGTGGGAACGGGTCACTTGGGCGGGCGGCCAAACCGAACAGGAGGTCATTCGTCAGGCCGGGCACGCCGTGGCGCGCCGTGCCGAGGCGATGACCAAGGCCGGTGACTTCATCGTTATCTTCGCGGGCAAAGGCCATAACGGCGACGATGCGGCGGTTGCCTCAGAAGCGATTCAAAATCGCGAAGTGCGCCTCATCCGAGTATTTGATCCGGATTTGGTCGCTACACAGCTTCCCGGCATCATGGCGCGGAAGCCAGCCCTGATCATTGACGGCCTTTTCGGGATCGGGCTCAATCGCCCCTTGGCTTACAATTGGATCAAACTGATTCAGGCCATCAATCAATCCGGTCGTGCCATCCTGGCCGTGGATGTCCCCTCCGGATTGAACGCGGACACCGGCGAACCGCTGGATGATGCCATTCGAGCCACCGTCACTCTCACGCTCGGCGCTGCTAAATTCGGTATGTTGCGGCCTGCGGCCTGGCCGTTTGTTGGTCGGCTTGAGGCCGCCTCCGAGATCGGCCTTGTCCCCTACCCTTTCGAAACCGAGATCCGGATGATCCTCCCCGAGGATTTTGCAGGATTTCCGCCTCCTCGCCCCCTCGCGAGCCACAAAGGCACCTTCGGGCATCTGGCAATCATCGCAGGAAGCTTTGGTTATCACGGTGCCGCCGTTCTTTCCGCGCGCGGCGCGCAACGCTCTCAGCCCGGCCTCATCACCCTCTTCACTGATGAGGTGGTGTATCACCCGGTGGCTGAGCAACTCCAATCGGTCATGGTAAAAACCTGGCAGTCCGACTTCGTGCTGCCTGCCAACTGCACCGGCCTTTTGATTGGACCCGGCCTGGCTGCCCCCAACATCCCGGAAGTTGTGAAGGAAGCCTGCCGGCGGCTTTGGCAGGAAAGTCCGGCGGCCATGGTGGTCGATGCCAGCGCACTGGCCTGGTTGCCGGAAGGCCCTTGCCCTGAGAAGGCCATTCGGGTCATCACACCCCACCCTGGGGAGGCTGCCAGGTTGCTCGATTTCACATCAGCCGACATCCAGGAAGATCGTGCGTTGGCTTTGCGTCAGCTTTCCAAGCGCTGGTGTAATTGCTACGTGGTATTGAAAGGCCATCAAACCATGATGGGCAGGGGTCGCGAGGAGATCCAGGTGAACTGCTCCGGCAATCCTCACCTGGCCCAGGGCGGCAGCGGTGATCTGCTGGCCGGCTATTTGGCGGGATTGCTCGCCCAACCTGCTTTGCAAAAGGACGCTTCCCAGACGATCCGTTACGCCGTTTGGGAGCATGGCGCGGCTGCGGACGCCCTTCAGGCACGACGCCCGAACTGGACCGTGGAAGATTTGGAAGAAGAATTAGGCGGAGTCATAGCCCCTCGCGCATGAAATCCTTACTTTTAAGCCATTTCTCCCGGAACAGCCACTGGTCCCTCTGGAATTTTCCTTTCTTTGCACTCACTCATTTGCTAATCAAAAGAGTATGATTCGTCCGGTGAGATTGTTGTGCCTGTTGTTTATTGGGATCGGCTGCTTGACCAGCCTTTTTGCAGCGGAAACTTATCCCGTGCTTCAGGGAGAGCCTGTCGTGGGCGATCCCATGCCGCTAACCGCTGATCCTCGCGGGCTCATCTTCAAAAAAACAGACGGTAGTTTAACCGACCGCGTCTCGTGGACGAACTTCACTCAATCGGCATTGAAGCAACTCGGCTCCTCATCACCCAAGGTCAAACGATTTGTTGAACCTTTGATCGAACCGGAAATCGAGGAAACCGAAACTAAAGAGCGGGAAATTAAGGAAATAAAGCCCAAGGATGTGCCGAAAATGGCGCGGCCTGATCCAAAGGCAGGGTTCGGTGATTTGTTTTCCTCACCGATTTTCGTCTTGGTGGCTGTGCTCTTGTATGCCGCCAATATCTATGCCGCTTTCGAAATTTCCATTTTCCGCAACTACCCAGCCGCCCTGGTTTGCGGGCTCGCAGCCGTGGTGCCTTTTGTGGGCCCAGCTATTTTCATGTGCATCCCAACAAAGATGAACGTTGTCGAGCAACCCGGTGGCCAGGTTCCCGTGGAGGAATATGCTCATGCTATCCCGCTGGGCAACGAAGTCGCGGCTGTCGAAGAAACGGTCCCCCAGGAAGTCTCCAGCGGTTCTTCCCTGCCGCAGGCGGTCGTTTATCAGCGCGGTCAATTTGTTTTTAATCGCCGGTTTTTTGAAACCAAGCTCAATGGTTTCCTGAGAGTTGTGCCCAGTGAAGCGGAAAAGGACATGGTGGTTTTCATCCAATCAGCCCGAGGCGAATTTGTCTCGTCGCGGCTCACGAAGATTACGCCAACTGAAGTGGTGATGCAGATTCGAAAAGGGGATGCCACCACTGATGTTCCCATCCCGTTTCCGGAAATTAATGAAGTGCAGGTCCGCCACAAGGATGCCTAGGAACGGATTGCCAGCAGGGCATCGAGCGGGTGCGGAAATCTGAAGTATTTTGCCGGAAGTGAAGAGGCCGCCAGCCTGAAAATACCCCATACAGGCGAGCGCTCCTTTTGTGTAAAAAACATTTAAGCCGAACATAAAACAGGTGGTATTTTTGGATTGGAACTAATCAGGGTATGAAATATCGAACCATATTGCTTTTTGGGGCCCCTGGCTCTGGAAAGGGAACGCAAGGCAAGATTCTTGGTGCCGTTCCCAATCTCTTCCACTTCGCTTGCGGCGATGCTTTCCGCAATCTCCGCATTGATGATCCGCTCGGCCGGGTATTTATTGAATACTCCAGCAAAGGGATGCTGGTGCCCAACGAGGCCACCATTGGCTTGTGGCAAAAAAACATCAAGGCCAGCACTGTGGACGGTGAGTTCAATCCAGAGGTAGATACACTTGTTCTGGATGGCATTCCTCGCAATCCGCAGCAGGCCCTGATGCTCCAGGATTTTCTCGATGTCCGCGCTGTCTTTAACCTGCATTGCTCGGACTCGAATAAAATGGTGGAGCGGCTCCAGCGCCGTGCGTTGCGCGAGAACCGGCTGGATGACGCAAACCTTGAAGTAATTCGCAAACGGCTTGAAACCTACGAGAACGAAACGAAACAAGTCCTCGATTTTTATGGGCCCAAGCTCGTTTACACTATTGATGCCACTCAGCCTCCCGTGAAGGTGTTGCGCGAAGTTTTGGAGATCCTAGCAAAAGTGATTTGAACTTGCGCATCATTTTTATGGGCACGGCCGAACTGGCCAGCCCCAGCCTCAAGGCACTTTGCCAACAACCGGATTGGCAGGTTGTTTCCGTGGTCACTCAACCCGACCGACCGAAAGGCCGGAACCTCCAACTGCAATTCTCTCATGTGAAGCAAACGGCGGCGGAAGCGAATCTGCCCGTGTTGCAACCGGAAAAAGCCAGGGATCCAGCATTTGTCGCGCAACTACAAGCGTTGCAGCCCGATTTAATTGTTGTAGCGGCTTATGGTCAAATCCTGCCCAAATCCATCCTGGACCTGCCGCGCTTTGGCTGCCTCAACGTGCATACTTCCCTGCTCCCCAAGTTCCGCGGAGCCGCACCGATTCAATGGGCCATTTTGGAGGATGAGCCTGTCACCGGGGTGACCATCATGAAAATGGATCCCGGATTGGACACCGGTGACATCCTAACCCAGGCTGAAACCACCATTCAGGCGGAAGACAATTCCCAAACCCTTCATGATCGGCTGGCCCAAATCGGAGCGGATCTACTCATCAAGACGATCCCGGATTATGTTTCCGGAAAGATTGTTGCCCGGCCTCAACCCCCGCAAGGTTTCAGCTACGCCCGAAAGATCAGCAAGGAAGATGGGCGGCTGAATTGGACACAACCGGCTCGTGTTTTATGGAACCGAGTGCGCGCATTCACGCCATGGCCAGGGGCATTCACCTTTTCGCGCGGCAAGGAGAAACCACTAATGCTCAAAGTCTGGGACGCCCAAATTGAAGAAGGGTCTTCCGCGGTGGCGGGCTCGATTCTGCGGGCTGACAAAACCGGGATTGTGGTCGCGTGCGGACAGGGAGCGCTCCGCATTCAACAGCTTCAAAAAGAAGGAGGCCGCCGCCTCTCGGCACAGGAGTTCCTCGCAGGGCACCCTCTGCAACCTGGGGAAGTTCTGGGCTAACGGTCAGCGTAAGAACTGCTGGCTGTAGCGTCTATCGCCCATTGACGAGTGCCATCGCGCGCCACCAATTCCACGGCATCAATTTCGTTCCAGCCTGCGACACGGTTTGTATCCAGATAGATCTTTACCCTGTCTGTTTGGGTCCGGCAGGCCGCAGGAAAAGACATTTCCGCAGGCGCCGCTGTTGGCAGCTCCACACCTTCCCAAATCTTTACTTCCTTGCCATTGCCATCGATTGCAGTGATTTTGCAAACCGCCCCAGGGTTAAATGTTTCCCGAACTCTTACCTCCTCAAGGTCCACCGCCTTTTCAAATTCCAGTTGCAGCCATTGCAAACCCGAATGGGGGGTGCGAGGAGCCCAGGCGGAGGCATTATCTCCTGCCTCCATCGTATCGGGAGCACCCGTGGCCTGCTCAGGCCCCCAGCGACGCCGCACCAGATTCTTCTTTGGCTTGGGTTTGGTCTGGACCAATTCTGCAGGTCGCCTGGCAACCTCGATCAGCATGGGCTTGATGTCCTTGGGAGGGATGGTGGTCGCAAGGGTATTTGTTTGCCGTGCTGCAATCATGCCTTGCATCTGCCGGTTGAGTGTCTCAACAGTTTTCTGCAACCCATCCAGCCTGGTGGAGGTTTGTGAAATCCCGTGCAAAGCAGCGTTTAGATCAATCCGTGTCCTTTCGAAACGGTTTCTGAGTTCTTCAATAGCTATCGTCGAAAAGTCCTGTTTGGCGATGGGCACAGTCGCAGGCGGCCTTGCCTTTATCCGCGCCAACTCGTGGGCAATTTGATTTTGATTCCAACCCAGCCACCCCAGGGCCACTACGAGGCAGCCCATTACCGTATATGGCAAATACTTCATAACCATGCTCGATTGTTTCAGCCATTGGGCAGCTTGTCGGGTTTTTCAGCAATGGGCAATTTACCGGACCCTGGCTAAGGCCAGTTGCGCGCAGGTTCCTCCTCTCCTAGGTTTTACTCAGGAAAGGAGATGGATATGGCAATAAAGACAACACGCTCCAAAACAGGAACGAAACGAGTCTTCAAAAAAGAAGCCAACTCTACTCATGGGCCCCTCAACCGCCTTGGGCAGAAAGCCTTCCAAAACCCGTCGCCGCCATTGCGTCCGGGTTTGCGTGCTTTGCGAAACCCGGTAAAAGGAAAAGCTGCGGGGAAATCCCAAACCGGCCTCCGGTTCAACAAGAGCGGACGGAAGGCCAAAGTGGTCGCCTAACTAGCTAGCGGACAAAACAAAAGGGACGGCAGTGACTGCCGTCCCTGGAATTCTTAATGTAAACGACCGGATTACCCTTCGCCACCTTCGCCGTCTCCAGTGCTCAAGCCATCCATCAAGGCTATCAGCGGCAAGAAGAGCGCAATCACAATGCTCCCAACGATCACGGCCAGGAATACGATCATGATAGGCTCGAGCAAAGAAGTCATGGCTGCCACAGCGTTGTCTACTTCTTCGTCGAAATTGTCGGCGATCTTCATCAACATTTCAGGCAGGGCACCCGTCTGCTCACCGACGTCCACCATGCTGATCACCATAGGCGGAAAGACTCCCGAAGCTTCGAGGGGCGCTGTGATCGTTTCGCCTTCCTTCACGCTCTCATGCACCGCTGCCACGGCCGCTCCCACGATGACGTTGCCAGATGTCTCCTTCACGATCGTAAGCGCTTGAAGAATCGGCACACCGCTGCTGACCAGCGTGCCCAAGGTACGAGTAAAACGGGAAATCGCCACCTTGCTGATGACAGGGCCCATAACAGGCATGTTCAGCTTGAATTTATCAAAAATTCTGCGGCCAAAGCGGGTCCGAATAAAAGCGGTTAAAGCTATGAACAAAAGTATCAGAATGGAACCAGTGACAAGAAAGTGTTGTGCAATGGCATCACTGATTCCAAGGACGAACCGCGTAAACCCGGGCAACGGCTTGCCAGGCATCATGTCTTTAAAGATGTCTTTGAATTTGGGGACCACCCAAATCATGAGGATGGCCAGAATGGCCACGGCTACAACAATGACGGCTGTTGGATAGAACATCGCCGCAACGACTTTGCCCTTAATCTTTTGGGCTTTCTCCATGAATTCGGACAAACGAGCCAGCACAACTTCGAGCACGCCGCCCAATTCACCAGCCTTAACCATGTTGACGTACAATCGATTGAAAACTTTGGGATGCTGAGCCAGGCCTTCAGAGAAGGTACTGCCGCCCTCAATAGATTGGCCGAGTTGACCAATGATGTTTTTGAGGGTGACGTCGCGTTCCTGTTTTTCCAGCACACGCAGACCCCGCAGCAAAGGGAGACCGGCTTCCACCAGCGTGGCGAGCTGACGTGTAAAAGTGGTGAGCACTTTGGCCTTAACGCGTCCGCTCAGGCCCGGGATCTTGATGTTAAGGTTTATGCCGCCGCCGCCCTTTTTCTTGCCGGAAGTCTTGGAGGCACCTTTGGCCTTGGCATCAGGCTTTTCCTTAGACTTATCGACCTCGGCAACCTTGGTGGGAAAGAAGCCCATCTCTTTGAGACGGCCGATAGCCTCGTTCTGATTGTTGACATCAAGGGTTCCCTTGGTTTCTTTACCTCGGGAGTCCATGGCCACGTAACTGAATTTTGGCATAGGAAGGCCTTTCTCAGGTGTATTTCACGACTTCTTCGATAGTAGTAACACCATCAAAGATGCCGCGCAAGCCATCTTCGCGCAAGCTGACCATTCCCATCTCCATTGCCTTTTGGCGGACGACGATGGTGGGAGCGCGCTCGTTGATTAAATTACGGATGGTGTCAGTTACTTTTAGCAGTTCGTAAATGCCCTTACGACCCTTATAGCCGGTATCGTTGCAAGTGGAACATCCTCTGCCGTAATAGAATACCTTGTCACCAATGTCGTGGGGCGAAAGGTTGAGCAGGCTTAACTGGTTTTCAGTTGGCTCGAATGGCGTGCGGCATTTCTTGCAAACGGTCCGAACCAACCGTTGGGCCAGCACGGCCGACAGGGTGGAAGAAATCAAGAAGGGCTCAACGCCCATGTCAACGAGGCGAGTCACAGCACCGGGGGCGTCGTTTGTATGCAGGGTGCTTAGCACCAAGTGACCTGTCAGTGATGCCTGGATTGCGATTTGGGCTGTTTCCAGGTCACGCATTTCTCCGAGCATGATCACATCCGGGTCCTGGCGCAGAAATGAGCGCAAGGCTTTGCCGAAGGTCATTCCAACCGCTTCATTGATTGCCACCTGCATGATGCCCTCAATGTCGAATTCGACCGGGTCCTCCGCAGTCAGGAGCTTGGAATCAGGGGTGTTAACCTTGCGCAGGCAGGAATAAAGCGTGGTCGTTTTGCCAGAACCGGTCGGCCCTGTAACAATAAAAATCCCGTTCGGCTGCTGGATGGCCTCGTCGACGTAGCTCATCATTTCCTTGGGCAGCCCAAGGTTTTCCAGATCGAGATTTACCGAGTTCCGGTCCAAAATACGCAGCACCACCGATTCACCGAAAGCCGTCGGCAAGGTCGAAACACGCAGGTCGACCTGGCGGTTACCGATGGGCATGCTAATGCGACCGTCCTGCGGCACACGGCGCTCTGAAATGTTCAGGTTGGCCATGACCTTGATACGGGAGATCACCGGCAGGGCCAGATGCTTGGGGGGCGGAGCCATTTCGTAGAGAGCGCCGTCCACTCGGTAGCGGATCTTGAACTCGTCCTCGAAAGGCTCGAAATGGACATCACTGGCCCGGTCCTGCACCGCTTGGAAAAGGACCAAGTTTACAAATCGGATAATCGGGGTCTCGTTGGCCAGGTCTGCCAGGCTACCGGCATCCTCGCCAGCCTCCCTGACCTCCTCCTCCATGTCCTTGTCAGCCCCGAGTTCCGCAAGGATGTTGCTTACGTCTTCGGTGTCCTCACCATAATATTTGTCGATCAGCTTTTCGATCGCGTTTGGATCGGCCACCACCAACTGAAGCTCTTTCTCCTTCCCTACGGTAAAGCCGAGCTCATCAATGATTGATGGATTGAGTGGATTAACCAGGGCGACATGCACCGCGGTGCCATAAACAGCTACCGGCACACATTGGTACATGCGAGCTGTGCCGGCGGGAACTGTGCGAAGGATTTCCGGGGTCAACTCCATGTCTGCAATGTTCACCACGCTGGTGCCCAGATGCTCGGCAATGATCTGGAGCTGGGTGTCCATGTCGACTAACTGGAAGTCGGAGAGGATCTGGCTGATGTTCTTGCCGCTGCGGGATTGCTCCTGGAGCACCTCCTCAAGCTGCAAGTCGTCCAACAGACCGCGCTCCTTAATCAGCGCCAGCAGTGGATCTAGGATCGGATCTGACATAAATTAACGTTTTCCGGCTGGAGTTGAAGCCCCGCCGTTACTGCCATTGCTCGCGCCCATTGCTATGGCCAACTCGTACTCCTGAAGCTTGGCCAGGATGGTCACCGAGTCTTGCGACTTATTGATCACATCTTCCCTCGAAATCATCCCTGCCTGGTATTTTTCCATCAGGAAGCCGTCCAGGGTGACCATTCCGTATTTCGCACCTGTCTGGATGTCAGAATTAATGCGGAAGGTTTTGTTGTCACGAATCAGCGCGGCGACGGAAGGCGTGTTGATCATGATTTCAAACACCGCGCAACGGCCTGGCTTATCCACCCGCGGGATAAGCAATTGCGAGATCACGGCCTGTAGCACTGTGGAAAGCTGAATGCGGATTTGCTCCTGCTGGCTCGTGGGAAACGCGTTCACAATACGGTCAATGGTTTTGGCCGCACCGGTTGTGTGCAGGGTTCCGAAGACCAAGTGCCCCGTTTCCGCAGCCGTGATGGCCGCATCAATCGTTTCAAGATCGCGCATTTCCCCGACCAGGATGATATCGGGGTCCTGGCGGAGAGCGCGGCGCAAACCCTCCGCGAAGTTCGGCACGTCAACGTGCACCTCACGCTGGGTGATCACGCCTTTCTTATGCTTGTGGTAATACTCGATCGGGTCCTCGATCGTAATGATGTGCGCGTCGTCACGTTCCTCGTTGATGATGTTGATCATCGAAGCCAAAGTAGTCGTTTTGCCGGAGCCGGTCGGTCCGGTTACCAGCACAAGGCCACGCGGCTTGTAGAGCAAGTCCTTCATGGAAGGCGGAATGCCAATCTGCTCCATGGTCAGCAGCTTGCTCGGAATCTGGCGAAGCACCAGGCCGAACTGGCCTTTCTCCTTGAAAACGCTCACACGAAAGCGCGCCATGTCACCGAAAGCAAACCCGAAATCCGCGCCGCCCTTTTCGCGAACACTCTGAATATGATCGTCAGAGGTGATACTGCGCATCAACTCCTCGGTATCCTCCGGCAAAAGGGCCGGCCCTTCCACACGATGAAGAATGCCGTGCAACCGGATAACAGGAGGAACACCAACGCGGATGTGCAAATCAGCAGCCCCTTCGGACACCACCAACTGCAAAAGGTCGGACATGGAGTAGGACATAATGCTATGAACTTATTCTATGGTTGCGGGTTATTTGCCAACCTGGAATTAAATGATGAAAAGTTGCCATCTTAAGCGTTGTCCCCCACGGTCGCACGGATTACCTCTTCCGCCGTGGTTTGACCAGCCAGCACCTTGCGGGCGCCATCCTCACGCAGTGTGCGCATACCCATTTCACGAGCCTCGATCCGGAGGAGCGAGGCAGGCACCTTGTCATAAATCAGCCTTCGGGCATTATCCTCGATCACGAACATTTCAAAGATGCCCATACGGCCGCGGTGGCCGGTTTTGGAGCAATTATCACAGCCTTTGCCCTTCGCGAATTTCGCGCCTTCGACATTCGCATCAATGTTCAAAGCTTTCAACTCGGCCTCAGTCGGCATGTGCGGGGCGGTGCATTTCTTGCAGATTTTTCGGACGAGGCGCTGAGCGATCAAGGCGCGGGTCGAAGATGCCACCAGGAAGGGCTTCACTCCGATATCGATCAAACGCGTCACCGCCCCCGGGGCGTCATTGGTGTGGAGCGTGGAGAAAACCAAGTGACCGGTCAGCGATGCGTTAATGGCGATCGTGGCAGTTTCCAGATCGCGAATTTCCCCCAGCATGATCACGTTGGGCGCCTGGCGCAGCATGGAGCGCAGGGCGGCGCCAAAGGTTAGTCCCACCGACTCATTCACCTGCACTTGGTTGATGCCCGCCAAAATATATTCCACGGGGTCTTCCACCGTAATGATCTTACGGTCCGGACGGTTGATGAAGTTGAGGCAGGAGTAAAGTGTGGTCGTTTTTCCGGAACCGGTGGGACCGGTTACCAGCAGGATGCCATCTGGCAATCCGATTAACCGTTCAAAGGTTTGCTGGTCGTCGGTGAAAAAGCCCAGTTCGGGCAGGCCGAGCTTCAAGCCTTCCTTGTCCAGAATACGCATGACGATGCTTTCGCCATGGTTCGTGGGCAGGCAGCTCACGCGCAGGTCGATCGTTTTGCCGCCAACTTGCGCCTGGATACGTCCGTCCTGCGGAATTCGCTTCTCCGCGATGGACATGTTCGACTGAATTTTCAGCCGGCTGATGATGGCGGCCTGCAAACGCTTGGGCGGGCTCTTCATCTCGTGGAGCATGCCGTCAATCCGGTAGCGCACTCGGAAAGTTTTGGCCATCGGCTCCAGGTGGATGTCAGAAGCGCGAGACTTGTAGGCTTCAACGATGATCGTATTGACCAGCTTGATGATGGGAGCATCCGCTTCAACGGTGGCTCCGTCGTCGCTGTCCATTGATCCTGGAGACTTCCCCAGTTCCACTTCGCCTTCCGTGATATCCTGGATGATCTGGCTGACGGAATCATCCGCGCCGTAATATTTCGCGAGCGCCGCGTCGATATCGTCATCCGTCGCCACCCGGATTTCGATTTCCGCTTTTAGCAAATGATGCAGCGTGTCGATCGTGTCGAGGTCGGACGGATCGGAAATAGCCACGGCCAGGCTGTTGCCATGCTTGAAAACGGGAACTGCTCGGTAACGCTTCGCGATATGCCGGGGAACGGAAGCCAAAACTTCATCGTCGAGCCGCATCTCGGCCAGGTTAACAATTTCTGCCCCAAAGTGGGCCGCCTTGGCGGACGTCACGTCAATGGGACGCAGAATCTTCTTCTGCAGAAGCCAGTCCACCATGCCACTGTTGGCGGCGTCTGCCTCTGCTCGAAGGCCTTCAACTTGACCATAGCTCACATAGCCCATCTCGATGAGCTGGTCCAAAATATAATCGTCGCGCGCAGCCATTGCATTTCCCCATTGGGGATTTCAGGAGAATCTATGCGAAATATGAATGATCCAATTGCATTCTGTCAAACGCAGAGCCATCGCTGTAAACCCATTGTATAGAATTTGTTCCGCCGGTCTAAGAAAATCGGTTGAAGGAGAAGCTGGAGAAAAGTGGCCTTTCGAGCAAGCCTGGTCGGTAATCCTCAGGAATTTCCTGACTCTTTGCAGGAAGAAAGAGCGGAAAGGCCTCAAGGCCTTCCCGCCGGGGATCCTCTACGAATTTACTCCTACCTGCGCATAAGCTTCGGCATCTTCCGCAACATTTGGGTATTTCTCCCACTCGTTGCAGCCGCTGCCTCCGCTCACAATCAATTGAAACCTTCGCAACTCAGGGTGTGTGCACAGCGCATCCGATGGAGCCAGGGCTCCGGTTCTAGGCCCTTCAGCATCCCAGTATTTGCAGGTCAAACATGCCCCGATCCGCTCTGGATTTGCCAAATGCTCAGCCTTTTTCAGGTCCTGATAATGTTTATAAGTTGGCATTCAATACCTCCTATTTTTGTCTGTTTGCGTTTTTAGCCTTTTCCGGGAACGCGCTTCTGACGGTTATAAACTGGCTAAGAGCCTGTTTTAAAAACAGGCTGCAACGTACCAATCGCCGTGGGAAATCGTCCACTAGGGTGACCGCCTGCTGGGAATACCGATTTTTCAGGGCGTGTTGCCCAATTATAGAAGTGCGGTCGTCCCGGCCGCAGAAACGTTACCTGATCAAACGATGCAGAGCTTTCCTGCGCATTCCGCCAGCCAGTTGCTGTTCCGCTTTTGGGCAACACGCCCTCTAAATGGGCGCTTTCAGATTCACTTGTTCAATTCACCTTGCTGTGCTTAGCCTAGCCCCGTGGGTACACACAGGTTGACAAGAATTTCTTACATCATTGTTGCATCGGTTTTGGTGTTGGCAGGCTGGCTTCAGTTGGGAGCAATGCTGGTGGCTGCCCTGTTCTCTTATTTTGCCTTGGAAAAAATGAGCCGCGGACAGCGGAAATGGGTGCCGATTGCCTTATTCATGATTCTGGTGGTGCTCGTGTTGTATGGCTTTGGCTTTTTCGCCAAACAAGCCATCAAAGCCATGCCGGATATTCTCCGGGAATCCGCTTCCGTAATAGTGGGATTCGCCGAGAAGCATAATATTCCCCTCCCCTTCACCGACGCGGAAAGCCTCAAAGCCACCATCATGGACTTCGCCAAAGATGAGATCCATTTCTTTGGAAACTTTGCCAAGGTTGCCAGTCGTGGCCTCCTTTTCCTGATAATGGGTTTCGTGGTCGCAATGAGCCTGTTTTTAAATTCGAGAATGGACCTCGATCCCACGAGCCATCCAGTCAAAAACAACTGTTACTCGGCTCTGTGTGACGAGATTGCGGCCCGGTTCAAGTCCCTCTACCACAGTTTTGACCTGGTGTTAGGAGCGCAACTGATTATCGCGCTCATCAACACCACCTTGACCTCCGTTTACCTTTTGGCAGTGGGCATGCCGTACGCCTGGATGGTTATT
>JAQGOV010000096.1 GCA_028293425.1 Verrucomicrobiales bacterium | reverse complement strand
CGGAAGCGATATGATGTGATCTCGGCGCTCAAGAAGCATTGCATCGCTTATCATTCCGATTTTCATTCCGTACATCCAACGCCCACGGAGTATTTGGCGGATGCAGGGTTTCTCGATGGGGTGGCGGAGTTCGTGCGCCGGGAGGGTGACGGGGCCGCGGATGTACGCCGCATTTTTGGCGTGAAGACCCTCGGGTGTTATGGCCAGCCGGGTTCTTCCTGGGCCGCGCAGGCGGTGGCTGGGCTGAAGCAGATTGGCGTGGCGCCTGCAGGGGTGCCTTGCTACGTGGATGAAGGCGACCACGTGGGCTTGAATAACAAACCTTTTTGGTACGCCAATGCGCTCAACGTGTATCACATGGGCCGCAACTACACGCGAATGGATTTGCACGACCCGGCGGCGGTTGAACCTGCCAAGGAGAAGGTTTCCGAAATCGCTGCTCGTCTCGGCAAAGAGGATGGCGGAGGCCTCATCAGCATTTTCTATCATCCGTGCGAATGGGTGCATCAGCAGTTCTGGGATGGGGTGAATTTTTCCCGGGGCACCAATCCACCGCGCGCGGAATGGAAAGCGCCCGCTCAACGAACGGCGCAAGAAACCCAGGGCGCTTTTCAGCGTTTTGGGGAGTACGTAGATCACATTCGCGCCATACCCGGGGTCCGCTTTGTCACTGCTGAAGACCTGCCGGCGCTTTACCCGGACCTGGCGCGCAGGCAAGGCGCCACTGGAACTGAACTGTTGCAAGTGGCTCAACTGATTGGAAAACAGGCCCCAAACGGGCTCGATTTTTCCCTGGTGGGAAGCAAGGCATTCTCCGTCGCAGATCAGTTTGACCTGCTCTCCGAAGCGCTGGCTCAACTGATCGAACGCAAGGAGGTTAAATTTCCGTTGAACCTCAAGGGAGCATTTGGACCGGATGCCATGGCTGCGTCCAATGCCGTTCCGGAGCATATTCAGGCCACGGCATTCCTTGCAGCAGTGCTGGACGCGCGTGATTTTGTTCGCACGCATGGCCGGGTGCCCTCGCGTGTATTTATTGGGGCGGAGACCGTTTCGCCTAGCGACTTCATGGTGGGGATGGCTTCGATGTATTTGCGCGCAGCAGATACCGGCAAGCTGGCCGGGGGCGAAGTTTCACTAGGCCATAACACGTCGGTATTGTCCTCGAAATACATCGCTGAAGATAAACCGAATCTGTTTGGCGGCTGGATTATTCACAAAGAGGGATTCCGTGCGCCCAAGGTTTTGGAAATAGCGAGGCTACAAACCTGGACACTGAAACCCGCTATTCACCGCTGAACAAACAGTGCGGGATGCGGAGAACATCCCAGGCTCATCACTCGACAAAAGACCTCGCCTGAAGGATAGTACGGCGAGAACAAAAGCATGATACCCTTCCAAGGGTTGCATGAGGAGGTGGTGAGTATGAGAATCAAAACGCAAGGTCGTTCAAGACGAGGAACAACCATTACAGACGTGCAAATGCCGAGATCGCGGCGGTTGCGCATTCGCGGGGAGGATGTTTCCGAAGAACAGAGCCAGCCTTCACTGTCCACGCCACAGCGACTGGATATAAAGGCGGCTCGCAGAAAATTTCTCAAATTTTTTCCAAATGGCTTCAAGGATGAAACCTACAAAGCATGGGAACGGGATTATAAATGGAATGCCCACTTGGAATGGAACACGCAGCTTGCGAAACCTCAGTTGCGCACCTTGCTTAAGCAGGGGAGAGACGCGGACGCAGCGATGGCTGCAGTCAGGATAGAGTCGCGCACGAATCTGCTTTTTTCATTCGAGAAGATGGCATTACGCGATGCGGTAAAATCCAACGAGGGCGCCCAATTGTTTGCTGAAGGGCTTTACGACTTTCTTTATGGCTCTGGAACGCCAGGCAAGCGTTTTGAACGTTGGTGCGAAGTGGTTGCCGGCCTTCCGCGCAAGCAGACGCGCGTTTTGACCTGGCCGGTGGTGACTGTATTTGGATTCATCGCCCAACCAGAACAGCACATGTTTGTGAAACCCAATGTGACCAAGCTTGCGGCACAGGAGTGCGGTTTTGATTTCCAGTACGCTTCGCGTCCCTCATGGAAGACGTATGTTCACATCTTGGATTTTGCATCGGAAGTAAAGCGCATCATTCGTGATTTGAAGGCCCGGGATTTCATTGATATTCAATCGTTTCTGTGGGTCCAGGGATCCACGGAATACGATTAGCCAGCCTGACTTCCGCATCTCTAAGATGCGCCTTCCTTGGGACCTTCCGATTATTTATGCACGGCGGCAGCCTCGCTCACTTTCCTGGCCCAGCTCCGAAATATGTCCTTCGATGCAGGCAAGGTTTCGCTGACGTCCATTTGGCTGTGAACGACCTGCGATTGTGGAAGCCAAGCAGGCTTTTCGTGCGTTTCCTTCACGCGAAGGTCGACGGGACGGCAGAAGCTGTCCAAGGCGACTTCGAGCTGAGATTTCGTATCATCGAAGACGGCTTCGGCGGTGGCGCAAGTTTCCATCCGACCGGCTGGACCGGTGCGTTCCCCGACGACCTCGCTGATAGATAAAACCTTTTTCATACTCTAAGTATGATCGAGCCTTGACCGGCTGCTTTGCGTTTATTGCTTATTAGCGCCTGTTTTTTGGAGTTATTCCGGTTCTTTTCGCCAGTAAAACGTGGGTGAAAATGGCGTTTACAGGCTGAATAAGCTTGTAAATAGGGCTAAAAAATGACACATTTGGGCTGCACCAGCACCCTTATGAAGTTGAAGTATCTCGGCTTTCAAAGCCAATGGTTGGCTTTTTTCTTTGTTGTCACGGGTATTATCGCGTCCGGCCCTGCCCATGGCCAAACCAGCAATGGCGTTCTGCGCGAGGTTTACCTGAATATAGGAGGAAACGCTATCACGGACCTGACGGGCGCGCCCAGTTATCCAAACAGCCCGTCATTCGAGAGCATTGAGCCAATTTTCGAAGCACCCGCCAATGTCGCCGAAGCTTACGGCCAACGGATGCGGGCATTGATTTTGCCGCCGCAGACGGGGACTTACTTTTTTTGGATTTCCAGCGATGACAATGGTGCATTGTATCTCAGCACGGATGAGAATCCGGCGACTCGCGTCCAAATCGCGACGGTTAATTCATGGACCAGTTCGCGTGAGTGGACGAAAGAACCGAATCAAAAATCAGCAGGCATCAATTTAACTGCCGGGCAACGCTACTATATTGAGGCTTTGCAAAAAGAGGGCGGAGGCGGGGATAACCTGGCAGTTCGATGGCAATTGCCGAACGCAACTATTGAAGAGCCTATTCCTAACAACCGTTTGCTGGTTTACGGCCTGGGACCGCCCCAAATCACTCAGCAACCTGCCAACATTACTCTTACTGAAGGGGGCAGTGGCACCTTTAGCGTTTTTCTCTCCCACATGACCGGCGCCGCCTTTCAGTGGTTTAGGAATGGAACCAATGTTCCGGGAGCCACAAATAACTCGATCACCGTGGGACCAGTCACGCTGGCCGACACCACAAACCGGTTCCTTTGCTTCATCGCGAATGCCTATGGCACGACTAATAGTTCAGAGGGGGTCCTGACGGTTGTTCCGGACACAACTCCTCCCGCCGTTTCGACGGTGGGCAATGTGGGTGATCTTCAGTCCGTGTTCATTGTCTTCTCGGAGGCCGTTGATCCAGCTACAGCCACGAACATCGCCAATTATTCCATTAACAATAACATTTTTGTGCTGCGGGCGGCCTTTGGGCCTGATCCGCGCACGATTATTCTTACGACTACCCCGATTCCTTCCAACACCACAAACATCCTGGTGATAAACAATGTCCGGGATCGCGCTTCCACTCCCAATACGATTGCGGCCAATACTCAGCGAACGTTCTCCATTTCCGCGAGGCCGATCGACATAAGCTACCTGTCGCTGCCACACGAACCGCTTGGTCCAACGTCTCGCCGCCATGGGGTGGTTATTTCCGAGGTCATGTATCATCCGACGAACCGGCTGGATGCAAAGAGCCTTGAGTTCATCGAAATTTATAATACGCAGCCCTGGTATGAAGAGTTGGGCGGCTGGCGAATTTCTGGAGCGATCGATTTTGTTTTTCCTTCAAACACCGTTCTTCAAGGGAATAGCTTCTTAGTGGTGGCAGCAAACCCAACCGACTTCCGGTCGATTTATAGCTTCACCAACGTTTATGGGCCGTTTCTTGGATCGAACAGCCTTCAAAACAGCTCGGGGGCGCTACGGTTGCGGAATAACCGTGACGCCGTCCTGTTCGAAATGAACTACACCGGTGATCCGCCTTATCCGGTTGCGGCTGATGGGACTGGGCATTCTTTAGTCCTTGGCAGGCCGAGTTATGGCGAGGGCGACCCTCGCGCATGGGTGGCCAGTGAACAGTTGGGAGGCAACCCCGGAACCAATGACGTGCCATTGGCGAGCGCTTATAGCACGGTCGTAATCAACGAATTCCTTGCTCACACGGATTTGCCCCAGGTGGACTACATCGAGTTGTATAATTACGGCAATACGGCTGTGAATATCGGTGGATGTGCGATTAGCGACGATCCCGCCACCAACAAGTACGTTATTCCCCTCAATACGATATTGCAGCCGCGCGGTTTTGCGCTTTTTACTGAAAACACGCTGGGTTATAGGCTTTCCGCTGGTGGAGAGACGATTTTGTTCCGTCAACCTAATGGAAAAGTGGTTGATATTGTAAAGTTTGGCTCCCAGGAGAATGGAGTCGCGACTGGCCGTTATCCCGACGGTGCCGCCCTTTTTACGCGACTGAATCAGACTACTCCGGGAACCAACAATGCTCCGTTCCGAGTGGCTGATGTGGTGATCAACGAAGTGATGTACGATCCGGTCAGCGGTGACAGCCAGGATGAATATGTGGAGCTTTACAACCGAGCGACCAACGCGGTAAACATTGGCGGATGGCGCATCAGGGACGCTGTTTCCTACAATATTCCTTCAGGGACAATAATTGGCCCCAATGGCTATCTTGTGATCGCTGCAAACGCCGCCCGGCTGCGGAGCAATTATGCGAATCTTACCTTTGGCAACACGTTGGGCAACTTCAGCGGGAGCCTCGCGAACGGGGGCGAGCGGATCGAGTTGAACATGCCTGACGAAGTGGCTGCCACCAACAGTTTTGGGCAGCTCGTGACCAATAAAATTCATATCATGATGGATGAGGTCACCTATGGCTCCGGCGGGCGCTGGGGCAATTATGCTGGTGGCGGCGGCAGCAGCCTGGAATTGATAGACGCTCGATCCGATCACCGCCTCGCCCCTAATTGGGCGGATAGCGATGAATCCGCCAAGAGCCAATGGTTCAACGTGGAAACCACTGGCGTGATGGACAACGGATACGCCGACGCGAACCAATTGCACATTACGTTGATGGGTGCTGGCGAGTGCCTGATCGACAATGTGGAAGTGATTCCTGCCGGCAGCACAAATCTGATCGGGAACAGCACTTTCGAATCGGGTACCGCTGGTTGGGTTTTTCAGGGGAACCACAACGATACGACCTTGGAGACTGCGGAAGGGTATCAAAGCGCACGGTCACTTCACCTGCGAGCGACTGGCCGCGGGGATACCGGAGCGAATCGGCTCAGGGTTCAATTGCCATTTACCCTGGCAGGAGGTACCACCGTGACTCTCCGAGCAAAGGTCCGCTGGCTGAAAGGAAATCCGAACATCCTGCTCCGGCTTCGGGGCAACTGGCTGGAAGCCCCGGGCAATGCCTTGACCGTAAAGAATCTCGGCACTCCAGGGCAGGCGAATAGCCGCGCGGCTGCGAATGTTGGACCTGCCATCACCGGGGTGCGCCACGATCCGCCATTGCCTGCAGCCAGCCAGCCGGTGCTGGTGGTGGCTCAAGTGGATGACCCGGACGGCATCTCGCTGTTGACTTTGAATTATCGGGTGGATCCTTCAACGAACTACTCCTCCCTTGCCATGACGAACAATGGCGCGGGTCTTTACTCCACTTTGCTCCCAGGCCAGGCAGCCGGGGTGACCGTGGGATTTTATGTGGCGGCAATGGACAATTACGCGGTGCCAGCCGGAACTTCGTTCCCGAATGATGCACCGACCCGGGAATGCGTGGTCCGCTGGGGAGACACAGCGATTCCGGGGACCCTTCCGACCTATCGATTCTGGGTGACGCAAACCAACGTCACGCGGTGGTCCACCGAGGAGAAAATGAGCAACAAACCCAAGGATGTGACCTTCATCTATGGGAACAGCCGGATTGTTTATAATGCGGGCGCGTGGTTTCACGGCAGCCCCTATCATTCTCCAGGATACGACAGCCCGGTGGGCGCAGGTTGCGATTATGACATGGTATTTCCGAAGGATGAAATGCTGCTCGGTGAGACGGATATCAACCTGTTCCGTCCGGGCAACGGTGGCGGAGACGGGACTTCCCAGGCAGAGATCCAGGCTTATTGGTTTGGGGGGCAATTTGGCTTGCCGTTCCTATATTGCCGGCCGGTGTTCGTATATGTGAACGGACAAAGGCGTGAGACAGCCTACTATGATGCCCAGCAGCCAAACGGAGATTTCGTGCGGCAGTGGTATCCGGATGATCCGAATGGAGAGTTGCACAAGATTCAAATTGGATTTGAATTTGGTGATACGGCTTACGGGAATGGCGAAGCCGGATTTGGCGGTGTGGGCGCCGATTTGAACCGGTACACGACGACAGGCGGGGCCTTTAAGCAGGCAAGGTACCGCCAGACGTGGCCTTTGCGCTCAGTGTCACCGTTTGAACAGAACGATTATACCAATCTTTTTGCGCTGGTGAACTCAGTTCTCACCACGGCTAGTATTGGAAGCGACGCCTATACAGCGGCCCTCACGAATATTACCGAGGTGGAGGAATGGTTTAAGGTTCATGTCGTTCAGCACATGATTAATAATGGCGATTCGTTCTCCTATGGCGGCGGCCAAAATGCCTTTGCCTACAAGCCGGAACGTTCACCATGGAAGTTGCTGCTTTGGGACGTCGACTTTGCCTTCGGGGGCGATCCGAACGATGGAAACATCTTCAGTATCGGTGGCGCCGAACATGGGCCGCGCAACGATCATCCCGCTTTCCGTCGTATTTATTTTCAAACCCTGATTGAAGCGGCGAATGGTTTCATGACCGCCGCCCGATCCAATCCGATCCTGGAGGCGCGGTACAACGGGATGGTTGCGGCAGGCGCAGGTGTAGGCAGCCCTTCCGGGATCGAGAGTTTTATTGCTACGCGACGGAACGTTGTCCTTACGCAGATTGCGGCCAATCAGTCCACTTTCAGGATTACCTCCAATGGTGGAGCCGATTTTTCCACCAACCGGAATCTCATCACCATTACCGGAACGGCGCCACTTGAGGTCAAGACGATCCTGGTGAACGGAATCGCCTACCCGCTCTCCTGGACTTCCCTGAGCAACTGGGTGGTGCGGCTGCCGCTCAGCAGCGGAAATAATGTTCTTCTAATTACAGGCTTGGATCCCAAAGGAAATCCGGTTCCGAGCGTGAATGGAACCATTCGGGTGACCTACACAGGAGCCAATGAGCTTCCGCAGGACAAAATCGTGATTAATGAAATCATGTATAATCCTTATTTCGCCGACGCCAGCTTTATCGAGATTTACAATACCTCCGTTTCGAATGCTTTTGACATGTCGGGGTGGATGCTGCGTGGAGCAGGTTACACATTCCCCCCCGGGGTTATTATTGAGCCCGGCATGTATTTGCTCCTGGCCAAAAATAAAGCCAGTTTTATCGCAGCTTACGGCAATTCTGCCCTGGTTTTGGATGAGTTCCCGGGCACGCTGGATACCGATGGCGAGACGCTCACATTGGTCAAGCCAGGCGCCACCCCTGCACAGGATGTCATTATCGACCAAGTGACCTATGAAAAGAACCCTCCATGGCCTGCAGACGCGAATGGGACAGGATCTTCACTCCAGTTGATTGACGTTACCCAGGATAATAATCGGGTTTCCAATTGGGGTGCCGTGCCGACCAATGCGGCCGCGCCTCCGGTCGAATGGAAATACGTGACCGTAACGGGTACTGCGAGCAGCACTTTGTTGTATGTGTATCTCCAATCCGCGGGGGATGTCTATGTGGATGACATTAAAATGGTGTCCGGCAGCACCCCGGAAGTTGGAGTTAATTCCGTGCAGAATGGGGATTTCGAAACCGCTTTCCCCGGGCCTTGGACGGTGTCAGCGAACCATGCGGCATCCGTGACGAGCACGTCGATAAAGCATTCCGGCAATGCCAGCCTGCACGTAATCGCTTCCAGCGGGGGCACAACGCAGGGTTCCGCAATTTGGCAGACGCTTTCGCCTGCCTTGGTTACCGGCCAAACTTACACCCTCAGTTTTTGGTATTTACAGAGCACGAATGGAGGGCCTTTGACGCTCCGTCTCTCAGGCAGCGGGATCCAGGCAAATCTGAATATCGCTCCACCCGGGGTTGCCAATTCTGTTCGCGTTACACCTGGATTTGCAAACAGCATTCGCGCGACCGTGGCGCCGTATCCGACATTGTGGTTGAATGAAGTGTTGCCGAACAACTTCTTCCTGGGGACCAATGGTATTGCTGACCGCTTCGGCGATCGCGACCCGTGGGTGGAACTCTTCAACGGGGGCACAAACGCGCTTAGTCTTGACGGATATTATTTGGCCAACAACTACACGAACGTTGCTCAATGGGCATTCCCGACTGGCATCACCATCCCGGCCAAGCAATTCCTGACCGTTTGGCTGGATGGTGAACCGAGCGAGTCCACGAATACCGAATTGCACACCAGCTTCCGCATCGCTTCCGATGTTGGTTCGGTGGTGCTTTCTCGGGGAACGAACATGGCGTCCATTTTGGACTACCTGAATTACAACATTCCCACTCCGGGACGTTCTTACGGCTCATACCCTGATGGCGCGGTGAGCGGCCGGCGGTTGTTTGGAGCGGTTACGCCCAACGGCACGAACAATCCTGCGTTTCCAGGGGCCACAGTGCGGATCAACGAATGGATGGCAGATAACACCTCTACCCTCGCGGATCCGGCAGATGGAAAATTCGATGATTGGATTGAACTTTATAACTACGGAACCAATGCCGTGGACCTCACGGGTTACTATCTGAGCGATACTTTGACCAACGCCACGGATTCCCTGATTCCCGCAGGGACGACCATTCCCGCAAGAGGCTTCCTCCTGGTCTGGGCGGACAATACCCCTGCTCAGAACTCACCGACGAACCAGGACATTCACGGAAAGTTCTCCTTATCCAAAACAGGGGAAGCGATAGCCTTGTTCGGCCCGGATGGGCAATTGGTGGATGCCGTGACATTCGGCCCGCAAACGAATGATGTCACTCAAGGCCGCTTCCCGGATGGGGCAACCCCCATTTACTTCACCACGACCCCGACGCCACGTGGACCGAATATCGTGCCCGAGCAAAATTTCGCGCCCGTGGTTAACGCGATTGGCGACAAGAACATTAATGAAGGTTCCTTGCTGAGTGTTACCGTGGTGGCCTCAGACCCGAACGGCGCCAGCCAGACCCTCACTTATTCGATCGATGGGTTTCCACCCTCAGGCTCAAGCATTAATCCCAATACTGGGTTGTTCCGCTGGTCACCGAGTGA
>JAQGOV010000241.1 GCA_028293425.1 Verrucomicrobiales bacterium | reverse complement strand
CTTTTCAATGATGAGCAGAAACTGGGGTGTTCAAAGTGTCATTCCATCGATGGCAGCGCTAACAAAGCAGGTCCCGATCTATTCGCGGTGGGTGACAAGTTTGGGCGCCGCGACCTCGTGGACGCTGTGTTGATGCCTTCGGCCACCATCTCTCCAGGCTATGGCACGGTCACTGTGGAAACGAAAGCGGGCGCGGAGGTGCAAGGTATTTTGAAACAGAGCACGGCGGGCGGGGTGCAGTTAATGGGCGCGGATGGTAAATTGGTCTCCATAGCCACTGCTGATATTAAAGAACAGCGAGGCAGTTCTCTTTCGCTCATGCCGGAAGGCCTGCAAGCGGGTTTATCCACGGGTCAGTTCACCGATTTGATTGAATACCTAACCACCTTGCAACAACGGGAGTCGACCCTGGTGAGTGATCGCGGTATGCCGAGCATCATTCCTGAACTGGCGAAGCCTGTGGAGGTAAGGCCGTATTTCACGAATCAATTTAAGCTTCCGCGTGCCCGAGTTCAGACTGGCCTAACGGCTTTTCATCAAGTGCCGGGGTCCAGCAATGTGTTTTTGGTGCTGCATCAAAAGGGGATGATTTGGAAGGTCGAGAAAACGGCGGCCGGTGAAGGGAAGGAGTTGTTTGCTGATCTCACTGGGGAGGTGTTCAGCGACCGCGGACCGAATGGACTGCTGGACGTCACGTTTCATCCGAAGTTTCGCCAGAACCGAAAGTATTACCTCTTTTATCAGGTATTCGAAGACAGCAAGGTCAGCACGATCATCGTGGAGAAGGAATTTGATGCTGACTTCAAAGGGGATTCCGGCAAAACGCCGCGCCGAGTTGTGAAGATCGTGAGCGTGGCGGAGGACCACAGCGGTGGGTGTCTGCAATTTGGTCCGGATGGATACTTGTATTTTGTGATGGGCGACACCGGGCCGCATAACGATCCAAATGGACACGCGCAAAATCTTGAATTACTGCTTGGGAAATTGCTGCGCATTGATGTGGATCACGCGGAAGCTGGCCGGGGCTATTCGATTCCGCGGGATAATCCGTTTCGCGACCGCGCCGACGCGCGACCAGAAATTTGGGCGTACGGCTTCCGGAATCCGTGGCGTTTCGCTTTTGATCGGGCGACAGGTGATCTTTGGCTGGCCGATGTGGGGCAGGATCGAGTGGAAGAGGTGGACATCGTGCATCGTGGTGAAAACTACGGGTGGAACGTGTACGAGGGCTTTGAGCCATTTTCCAATCAGTATCGGAAAGACGGAAGAACCTATACGATGCCCGTCTTCGCTTACCGACGGAAATATGGGAATTCGATCACGGGCGGGTGCGTTTATCGCGCGGACAAAAACTCTTCGTTCTATGGCGTGTATCTCTGCGGCGATTATACGTCCAAACGGATTATTGGCTTAACGCAGGAGAAAGGTGTGCTGAAAATGGCCCGTCAAATTGGGGTGGTGCCGCAAGGGCTGGTTTCGTTCAGCGAGGATGAAGCGGGCCATATTTACGCCATCGGTTACGAAGGCGGGATTTACCAAATCGATTTCACTGGGGCTCGGTTCGAGTAATCCGTGATGGTTTCACCTGTCCGAAGTATTCGTAGAAGACGGCTGCGAGTTGGGCCCCGTAGGTTTTCCAATGATTGGCAGAGGGGTAATCTTTCAGGCCTGCGATCCAGTTGCAGTTGAATTCGTGGACGGCAGCGTCGATGCCGTAGCGCTCGAGCCAGCCATCACCCAAGGTGCCGGAGTTGCGGTATTCGGGTTTGGTGCTGCCTTCGGTGAACCAGGTGTGCTGTCGAAGGAGGGCCTCGAGAGTTGTCATGCGTTGGAGATACGCTTCAAGGTTGGGTGCCGGTGGGCGACTGATATGAAGGAGGCCGTTGCCATCGTTGTGCAGTTCCAAGGCGAGGTGGGGGCGCTGGCCGCTCTTGATCGTGTTCTCGAGCCATGCTTCCAGCGCGGCATTCTCCGGGGAGAGTTGGGGGTCGGCTGGTTGGTCCCAATTACGGTTGAGATCTTTGCCCTGGAGGTTGAAGCGGGTTCTGCCATTGGCTACTCCGTCCTTGTTCGCCATCGGCAGGACGTAAACGCAGTAGCGGTTCAGCCAGCGCTTCGATTGGTCGTTTTGAAGGAGACGGTGAATGAGACCTTCGACAATCCAGTTTCCGCCGGATTCCCAGGGATGAGCGCGGGCTCGGAGGAACACGCGGTAGGGGGCTTTGGCGTTACCGATGCGGATGATTTCCAATTCGCGGTTCTGGACGGTGTGGCCTATAGGTTCAATCTGGATCAGCGGATTTGGACGAATTGCGGTGAGGAGATGATCCAAGTCAGAGAGACGGTATGGTTCGACTCGAGCAACGTAGAGGGTTGGGCCAGGCATCTGGATCGTAAGCCGGACTCGGTTGGTGGGAAGGGCTTCGGTGGGAACGGATTTCCAAGCGTGGCCATCTTCGGAAATGACCAGCGTCTTCAACTCGAGAGCGATGGAGGCTGGTTTGCTGTTCCAGACATTCTCGAGGTTTCTGAACTCGAGAGTGAGTTTTGTGCCTGTTTTGGCGTGGAGACGGAAGTGGATGTGGCCGGCCGCGCGGTTCGGTGAGGAGCGTTCGTGATCGTAAAGGAGAAATACCTGGACGCTGCCGTCCGGAGCGAACTCATACCAGAGGGGCGAGGCGTTTTCAAAACTGGTGTCGATGAAATCAAGCGGAACCGGTGGAGCAGTGGTGCTTTGCGGAGGGTTAGCGGCCCTGCTCGGAGGCAAGGAGGCGAAAAGATAGATGAGCAGGAAGCCAAGAGCGGTCTTTGTTGAGGTGGCGCTTTTGAGCATACGGGTCATGTCTTCGGAGGAGCATAGGCGGAAAGGAATTTGGATTCAACGCTTACGCAGGCGGTAGAATTTGGCGTCGGTGGGAGAGTTTGTGAATGAATAGACGAACATTCCGCCGTTGTTGATGATACCGTTGGTTATCTCGGCCCATTCGGCGGATGCAGCGAATGCTGGACTGGTTTCGAGGACGAAAGCACTGGCGGTGGCAGGCCACCAGGCGGTGTAGGCGCCATCGAGAGCGCGAGCCACATTCATCTGCACATTCGTTCCGCCCAGAATTGGGAGAGTTGAAGAGCCTGGGATCGGAGGTAGACCAAGCAGACCGAGAGCGAGATTGCTACCATCGGCATTGCGGAGTGGCTGGGGAACCGCGTTATAGTCCAATCGGTTCGTGCCGGGATTGCCACGGTTCGCAAAGAGGGCGTAGACATCGCTATTAGCCGGCACCTTGGGCGCCCAGAGGAAAAACGGGATGGTGTAATTCTTAATGTGGTAAGCCTCCGTATGCGCATTCGCAGTCACGCCTCCGCCGCCATGATCAGCACTGACGATGAGAGCAGTCGCGTTGGAGAGGACCGAATTGGTCGTGATCACGTCGATGATACGGCCCAGTTGGGTATCCACGTTTCGGACGGCATTACTCCAGTTGGCGCTGCCCCAGCCTGCACTATGCCCAGTGATATCAGGCTCAGCGATATGGATAAAACTGTAGCGGTAAGGAGTGGCACTGCTCAGGTTTGCGATCAGAGAGTTCACCTCATTTGAGATGCTGGTTCCCGAGACATCGCCAACCGAGGCGTAATCGATTTTGTCTTTGCCATTGTCGGCGTCCACGAGGTCGGCTGCGCCGTTAACGGCGTCGTAGCTACGGTCGAGCATCAAAAGTCGGGCCTTTCCACTGTAAAGAGCGGTTGAGAGACCGTAATCGTGGGCGATATCGAAGAAGCTGGATTTGTAGGGGACATAAGGATTGCCCTGAGCGTGGACGGTGTCGGTTGCGCCGGGGAAGTTGTTGTTATAACCGTGGTGAACGGTGTTGGCCTGATTCGTAGGTTGCAGAACCGGGCGTCCGGTGAAAATGGTGGTGTGATTCGGGATGGTTTCGGAGATGTCGAAATCGCAGCGCGCGTTCATGGTGGAAGCGCTGAGTTGGACGAGCCGCACGAAATTGGGGAACTGAGCGGGAGCGTTGCTGAGATAGTTCTCGAGGTATTTTGCTCCCAAACCGTCGAGGCTGACCTGGACGACGTATTGGACCTGAGCGGCATGCAGGAACGCAGGGCTGATAAGCAGCGCCAGCAGGCAGAGAAAGCTATGGATCAACTTCATTTTGATTTTTAATTATGACCTTAAAAAACGAAATGAGTTACAAGAATCGCTGATGATCGTGATGTGGGCAACGGCAGGGCTACCACGTCTTTGATGTATAACACTCCCGGGGTGAATTTAGCCGTTAGAGCGTTAGAGCCGTTGATTTTATTGGTGATCTTTTACTTTTGAAGCGTTAACCCATTGTGTTTATTGGCTGAAATGGAGTTTTGCGAGAGCAGAGACGGCGTTTTATTGGTGTTTTCGAGGTGTCTAGTTGGGTTTTGTCCGTTAGAAATGCGTCAGGAGAGCCGTTAGATTTTTAGTATTTAGATTTTGGAATTTTGATTGGCCGGGGAGAGAAGCACTCGGTCGGCAAAAGGATTGATCGCGTTTTCTTAAGGAATTTGGATACTCCGCTCTAAAGTGACCCGTCCGGCAGCCGTCCGCTGCGGACGGCTTGCCCAGTTGGCTTGCACTGTTTTGCACCATGATTGCACCGTAGATTTACTCGGAAGGATTTTCCCGTGGAAGAGGGCCCGTGGCAGTTAGGAATATGGTGGTCTTCGGAAGTCCCCGCGGAGTCCCTGCATTCGGTGCATCCCTTTTTTTACGCAAAGGCGCAAGCGCCGCCGCAAAGAGCGCGACCGAAGGGTTCTCAGGCGTGGTGGGGATGGGGGAACACCAAGGCATCAAGTTTTGTTCCCTCCGGAGCGGAGGGAAAGAATTTGAGGCACCTAGTCCTTCCCCTCCACGACCACTGCCATTTAGTTAAGGGCACTGAAGGAAAAATCGGCAAAACCTGCATACCTTGCTGTGAAAGGAACAAAGTTATGCAGGCTTGCCATGTTGCCACTCCAAGTTACATCACCACATTTATTGAGCAATTAAGGAAGAGGATCCAGGCTCCTGATTTCAGCCATCGGCACAAACGCCGCTCCAAGGATTTTACCCGCCACCGCAAATTGCCGTTTGAGGTGGTTTTGCTGCTCCTCCTCCAGAAAACCACTCAATCCATCCAGCGGCATCTGGATGACTATTTTCTGCACAGTTTCTGGGTGCTGCATCTGCTCATGCCCTCCCCTACTGCCGGAGCCTGGACCCAGGCACGGGCCAAGTTCAAAGCCAGCGCTTTTGATGAATTGAATTACCAAATGGTGGTTCCCTTTCTTTACGGGCCGGAGCACCAATCCAAGCTTCGTCTTTGGCGTGATATGCGTCTTTTGGCCATAGATGGGACAGAACTCAACATTCCAGTCACAGGACGCTTGGCCCAGCGTTTCCGGGTGCTGCGAAGCGCTCCGGCCAAAAAGCCTGGGTGGGCTCGGGGACTGGCGCGATTGAGTGTGCTCTATGACGTGCTCAACCGGGTTGCTTTGGATGCACAATTGGTTTCAGACCGTGTGGGCGAGAGAAAACTGGCCCTACAGCATATTGGGCACATGCAGCCCAATGACCTGGTGCTCATGGACTGTGGCTATCACGGCTTTACTCTTTTGGCCGCTCTGAGTGCCGCTCATGTGCAGTTTGTGATTCGATGCTCCAGAAAGGGGTTCTTTGAAGCACGCAAGCTCTTGGGGAGAACAAAGCCGACATCAGCAGAATAGCCGTGCTTTATGCGGCCAAAAACCCAACCGCAGTGTGCCGCAGGCTCAAGCTGCCCCTGAGCCTGAAGGTTCGCTTTGTCACCTTGCGCTTACCCAACGGTGAACTGGAGCGGTGCCACCCTCAAGGCAATCGAGCAGGATTTTGCGGCCACAGTGCTCTTAAGTAATCTGGAGAGCCTTTTAACCGTAAGCCTCCGGCCAACTACATAGGAACTGGGGAGCAGAAGTTGCTAAATAGCAGGTGATGCGGCTTTCCAGTTGGCCGGCAGAACCGTCGGCAACTCGGATTGCTTCATGGCAGGCAGGCGGGTGAACACATCCCGCAAGTAGGCCCAGGGCTCTATGCCCCGGCGGCGGCAGCTGACAACGATGGAATAGATGACCGCACTCCTCCAGCCCGCTTCAGGGTGACCGATGAAGAGCCAGTTCTTCTTGCCCACCGCGCTTGGCCGGATGGCGTTCTCGGTGAGATTATTGTCAATCTCCAGACGTCCATCTTTGAGGTAATTGAGCAGGGCACTCCACTCGTTGAAACAATAGCGGGCCGCTTTGCCCAAAGGACTTTGGGGCAACACCCGGACTGCCAGCGCTTCCAATGCCGGGTGCAGGGCTTCCAGAATCGGTCGAGCTTTTTCCTCTCTCAAGGCCATGCGCTCCGGAGGGGCCAAGCCCTTTTCCCGGGCAGCGCGCTCGATCAGGTAGAGCTTGCGTATTTCAGTGATGATTGGAATGGCCAAAGCTGGTTCCTCCTCATGCGCTTCGATGAACTTGCGTCGGGCATGCGCCCAACACCCCACCGCCATCAGTTTGGGGTTGGCTTTGGCCAACGCTCCATAGACTCCGTAGCCGTCCCGCTGCAGGTAGCCACCAAAGTTTCCCAAAAGCTTTCGAGCCTCCTCCTGGCCGCGGCCCCGGTGAAACTCAAACACCACGTCCCCTTGGGGCTGGCCCATCACCCACAGCCAGCCCTTGGCGCACTTGCCTTTGACATCCGGGTCCATGACCCGCACTGGCGTCTCATCCACCTGGAGGTAATCCCCGCTGGAAAGCTCCTGTTTCATCAGTCGCACAATCGGCTCCAGCCAAAGGGCGGCCGCTGCCATCCAGTCACAAAGGGTGCTGGTAGCAAAGGTGACTCCCAGCCGCTCAAATTGCTGCTTCTGCCGCTCCAAGGGCACGTGGTCCATAAACTTGGTGAGCGTCACATGCGCCAGGAGCCCGGGCCCGGGCAGCCCCTTCTCAAGGAGGCTCGGCGGCAAAGGAGCGATGCTGACCCCGCCTTGCCCGCAAGGACAAGCCAGTTTGGGCCGGATAATCTCGTGCCGGATCACCTTGGCCGGCACATACTCAAAGCGCTCGCTTTTCTCACAGCCAATCTCGCATTTTTCCTGCCCGCAATGGGAGCAGACTTTCTGGAGCGGCTCCAGGCGCTCAGTCACCGTTTCGACCGTGCTGGCCACGGGCTGGCGGCGTTTGCGTTTGAGAGCTTCCTTCTTTTCTTCCACTTCACTTTGGATGACTTCCTCGGTGGCGGGAGCCTGGCTGGGCGCGTCAAAGAGGCTCATGAGGGCCTGCTCCTGGGAAAAGTCATCGCTCTGGGCCACTCGCTCGGAACTGGGAGCATAGACTTTCTTTTGGATCTGCTCCGCCCGCCAGTGGGCCTCTTGCCATTGGCTGTGGATGAAGGCAATCACCTCGCGCGCTTGTTCCAGCGTATTGACCAGAGGTGGTGTGGCAGTGGGCCTATTCATCAACAAGAACTTCTGATCCACACGCTGGCTGAGTTATTCAAAGAAGCTGGAACATTTTTCTAGCGTCGATACCAATGCGCTTTAGCCTGCACTTCCAAGCCGGTTACCAGTGCTAAAAGCTCCTCACTGCGCATTTGCAAAGACGCCTCTTTACTCCGTGGCCAGGAGAAGCGTCCCTTTTCCAGCCGCTTGGCGCAGACCCAGAGGCCGCTGCCATCCCAGAAGAGCACCTTCACCCGGTTGCGCTCCTGATTGGTGAAAACAAACCAGTGGCCGGAAAGTGGATCCTGCTGCAGGACCGACTGGGTGAGGGCAAAGAGCTTGTTGAAGCTGGCCCGCAGGTCCACGGGCGCAATGGCAATAAATACCCGCGTGGCAGTGGAGCAGTTTAACATACGCGCAAGAGTTGCTCCAACAGTGCCGGGCTGAGCGGCTGAGCCAAGCGCAGAACCGTGCCGTTGGATCGGCACAGTTCCACGCTCCAGGAGGTGTTGGCCGAGGGTTTGGGCAGCGCAAGCTCCTGGAACACGGGAGGGCTTTCTGGAGAACCAACCTCCCGCGCACCCGAAGGCTCCAGGAGTTTGAGCCAGCGTTGCAGGCAACTGGGTGCCAGGCGAGTTTGTCGGCAAAACTCGGCCACACTCAATCCAGACTGCAGAAAGCGCTCCAAGTAATCAGCCTTCTCCTTGAGGCTGAAGCGGCGCCGAGGCCTGGAAGTGCTTGAGACTTCATCCGGGTTATTCATGCCACTATCCTAGCCGCCCTCAGCGGCTCAACCAGAATGCGGTCTACCGGAGGCTTACGAAACATCGGGGGCAGGAAGATTAGAAACGTGAGTGCTTTGAGAGCGGAAGGCCGTAGGTTGTGAGTTCAGGCGGGGCGTTCCGTGCGGACCAATCATCCAACGATCCATTAAGGTTTTCAACGGGTGTGAAGTTTGCTAACATCAGGAAATGATGGGCTACCCCTCCAGAACGTCTCGACCGTCCGCGAGTATGCTGATCCACAGCGTTTTTTTCTCGAACAGCCGCGGGAGCGCCTGGGTCCTGCTGCTTCTTTTCTTGGCCGCTTCTGCTCGCGCTGATTTCGTGGCGTTTGTCGGAGGCGGAAATACCGCGCCTTTGCCTTTTACCCTCACGGTCACCAACACGAGGCCCTCAGGGCTTAGTTCAAGTGGGGCCATTCCAGCAGCCGGGACTCCGGCCTATACCGTTTTCAACGGCTTTGTGAATTTTAGCACTTCACTCAACCAGGCGCAGGAATTTCCATTGCCCATTCAATCGACTTATCTCCTGAGCCGTTTGAATCCAAACCGCCGATACAGTTTGAAAGGAACCACAGTGCGAGGCGGCGGTTACCTCAATCGATGGACCCTGTTTGAATTGGCCAATGCTTCCTCCTTTTCCAATGCTCACACAGCCAACTGCCTTATTTCATCCAAGGTTTCCTCCCTTGCTTCAAACCAGGTGGCGATCAACACAGGGGCGAATAACCTGGCTGGCACAGGAGATATTTTCGATTGGGAAGATGTTCAGCCCGGTCCGGATGGGACACTCGCAATTATTTGCAGACAATATACCGGGCTGGTCCCGGGTGGCTCCGCGGCGGGAGAATATGCATACGACCTTGCGTTCCTGAGAGTACAGGAATTGGGCACAAGTATTGGCCCAATTGTGATTACCCAGCAGCCGGCTCCTCAAACCAACGCTTTGGGGGCTTCCGTATCCTTTTCCGTCCAGGCACACGGCTACGGCAGCGCCCTGTCCTACCGCTGGATGAAAAATGGCGCAACCGTTACGGGCGCAAACCAAGCGGCTTATACTATTTCGTCCCTCAATTCCAGTCATGCTGGCACCTATTCCGTGGAGATCAGCAACGCCTTGTATAAGGTGACGAGCACGAACGCGGAACTGGTCATTTCACAGCCGCAACCGGAAATTCTGATTCAACCGTTAAGCGTTTTAGCCTTTGATGGTTCCAACGCTGCGTTCAATGTGGTGGCGCGGGGAGCTTCCGTCCTGAAATATCAATGGCAATGGAATGGAACGAACCTGCCCGGGGCGACGGCTTCCAACCTGAATGTTGGTTCGGCTGCGAATTCCAATGCCGGCCCTTATCGGGTGGTCATCACAAACGCCTCAGGGATGGCGGTGAGCTCGGAGGCCCTTTTGGAAACCACCACCATCGGTGCGGCGCTGGACGCGACCAACCTGGTTTGGGTGATGGATGGTTCTTCGGTTTTTTGGATTCCGCAAACGAATGTGGTGCACAGCGGGTCCACGGCTCTTCAAACCGGTCGTTTTACACGTGGAGGGCAGATAAATGTGTTGTCCGCCAGCGTCACCGGACCCGGCACGCTCCGATTTTGGTGGAAAATGAATTCGGCCAACCTTTCTGCTGGCTATCAGTTTTCCGTGGATGGGATCAATCAAGCACGGGGCTCGGGCGTGTTCGATTGGCAACGGGCAGTGCTTTTTGTCGGGTCCAATAGCCACACTTTGAGCTGGAAATTCTTCAACAATTCTTCTTCCACGAACGACGTTGTCATTGGCTGGCTGGATGATGTTTCCTTCCTTCCAGGTATTCAGGCACCTGAATTTTTGTCAGCGCCTTCCAACCGGACTATCCTGGTCGGAACGCCGTTTCGGTTTTCCACGGCCGTAGAGGGGCTACCGCCTCTCAGTTACCAATGGCAATTTAATTTCATGGATTTGCCTGGGGCGACGAATGCGTATCTTCCTCTCCCTAAGGCCCAAGGCTCCAATGCAGGCACCTACACTGTCATTGTTTCCAATCCTGCGGGCAGCGTCTCAGCCAGCGCGGATTTAGTGGTTCAGCCATCAGCTCCTGTCTTCCTGGCACAACAGACCAACATTTTCGCCATACCCGACGGGGAGGTCTGGCTTCACGCGCGGGTAGTGGGCACCGAGCCTATCCATTATCAATGGACCTACGAAGGTGGCATCCTGCCAAACCAAACAAATGAATCACTCAAGCTCTCGCACGTGGGGATGGCAAACCAGGGACGCTATTCCGTCATCGCGAGCAACTCGTTGGGGGCCACTCCAGGCCCTTTTCTTCACGTACAAACCTCCACCGTTCGGCAGGTGCTGCATATCAGTGTGGATGGATTGGGGGCATTTCAACTCGCCCACGCGCTCGAATCAGATCCCTTTCGTTACCCTCGTTTCAAGCGCCTTTTCGATGAAAGTTCCTGGACCCTGAACGCCCGTTGCGATGCGTCGAATTCGGTCACAGTCCCCAATCATCTTTCCATGTTTACCGGCAGGCCGGTGCTGCGGCCGGAGGGCCAGCCCGCCACCGTCGAGCATGGATATACCCTGGATGACACGCCCTCGGGTTTCACGGTTCACAAAAATGGGAATACGAATGTCTCGTACAAAGCCAGTGTGTTCGACGTGGTCCATGATCGTGGCGGCAAGACTGGCTTTCTCGCCGGGAAAGCCACCATGAGCATTTGTGTGGAGAGCTATAATGATGGCACCGGCGCCGAGGATCTGGAGGGCGCCAACAATGGCCGGGGGAAAGTGGATGTCATCCGCTACGGGGCCAGCCGCTATCTGGTTGAAGAGGTTGTGACAAACCTTCTCTCCAGCGAGCCACGGCAATACACCTTTTTGCATTTTGCGGAGATGGACGTTACAGGGCATGCGACAGGATGGGGCTCGCCGGCGTGGTTCGATGAACTGGAAGGAGTGGACGCTTTGCTGGACCGTCTTTTTAGTACGCTGGAATTCCTAAACAGCCAGCCCGGCGCATCATCAAACCAAACGGTGGTCATTCTGACCGCAGACCATGGCGGCGGGGTTCCAGTGACGCACCATTCCGTGTTTTGGGAGCCGCTCGATTTCACCATTCCTCTCCTTGCCTGGGGGCCTGGTTATCCAGCCGGTGCGGATCTGCACACTCGTTTTGTGAACCGGGCCGACCCGGGCACGAATTACATGCTCTACAGCCAGGTGGAACAGCCCTTGCGAAATGGGGACAGCGGCAACATCGCCCTGATGAGCCTCGGGTTGCCTTTTATCCCGGGTTCGACCCTTACTCCGCTGCCGGCCTCTTCTCAACCATCGGTTCTGCTGGTTAAACCGGGCCCAGCCTCCGAAGAACTTTCCTGGTCTCGCGCCTTCGTGAACGTCCAACTGGAATCGGCGGATGCACTTTCGGAAAGTTCCGAGTGGACCGCTGTCATGACAGGTGTCCAAACAAACATCAACACCATTTCCGTAACCGTTCCCCTTTCGGGGTCTGCAAAATTCTTTCGTCTGCACCGAGCCTCGCCTTGATTCATCTGACCCTTTCTGCGGGACATTCGTGGTTTACGCTCGGCTGACGAGCAACTACGGTATGCGGTCCAGATGGCAATCAAAGCAACGGTCTATAAATTCCACGCGGAACTCGCGGACATGGATCGCAATCGCTACGGCGAGTACAGCTTGACCGTGGCCGCTCATCCGTCCGAAACCGAGGAGCGCCTGATGCTGCGGATCCTGGCATTTGTCCTGAACGTTCCGGTCAATAATGATCTAGGTGATTTGGAATTCGGGCGCGATATTTGCGACACCGATGGACCGAGCCTTTGTCAAAGCGATCTCACCGGACAAATCCAGCATTGGATTGAAGTAGGGCAACCGGACGATCGGCGGCTGATGAAGGCGAGCGGCCGGGCGCGCTTGGTGACCGTCTATGCCTATGGGACGAGCACCGCGATTTGGTGGGCGGACACGAAGAACAAGATCACCCGGGCCCGGAACATCGCGGTCTGGCAGATCCCGGCGGAGCAGAGCCGCGAACTGGCCAAGCTCGCCCAGCGGTCGATGCGACTGCAGGTGACGGTGCAGGATGGCGCGGTGTGGGTGGGCGACGGGACGCGGTCCGTGGAAATCACGCTCATCTCAATAATGAATACCAAGGACTCCTAAGGGGGCAAGAAGTAATGGGGGCGCCGTTCAGGGAGCACAGGAAAACCGGGAATCAGACGATAATCGGAGGAAGAGATGAAGCAGGGCCAAAATCCAGCGAGGCACGAAAGTTCAGTGCGGTTGAGTGCCAAGACCAACAATTGTGCCAGAGGTAGGGTGGTTTCGACTGCCACGCGGCCTTTTCGTTATGACTCGGATGAGAATCAACTCTGTTATGGCACCTCGCAGCTGAATTCTAATTAGGCGCAGCAATCGCATGATTAAACTGGTCTACGTATTGGGGATACTTTCCTTTTGTTTTTCGTTCTTTGTTCCCGCGATACCACAGAAGATGACCAGTTCGAAAGGTGAACAGGTTGAGATCTGGACTCCGCCAACCTACACGCACCTAAATCTGGCCTTGGGGCCAGTCCTCAGCCGGAACGATTCAGTTGGATTTTGGTTTTCACATAGATTCGGCGTCTTGGCGTTGGCTCAAGTTGGAAGGAATTCAACTGAATTGCAGTTGACGCTCGGCAGCGTAGAGCACAGTTTTTCAATGATTTGCAACCACCAAGCCCTCCACTTTCCGGGCAGGTAAAACTTGAGCGTGCTGCGCCCTTGCGCGCGGCTGAAAATGGCTGCCCGATGGAATATCTGCCAGCGCAGGGTTTGCCCTTCCACCTCCTTGGTCAGACACAATCGGTGTTGGAAGAGCACTGAAAGGTTGTAGGCCAGACAAACCAAGGAGCAAGCCGCCTCGGTGGCCCAGAAATTCTGGCAGCAGAAAGATTTGAGCCCAAACTGGTGGGCCAGTTCCTTGATGCGATTTTCGATATCGGCTCTGGGATTGTAGGTGCGCCACACTTCCAAAGGCGGCACGCTCCGAGGCAAGTTGGTCAAGAAAGCTTGGAACTGATAACCCGGCACTTCCAATAGCACCTTGCCTTTGGCGTCCGGTCGGACACTCAGCTTTTGCCGCACCACAAGGAGGCGCCGCCCGGCGGGCCAATCCTTTTGGGGCCAGTCCACCTCGCACACATCTATTCCCTCCACTCCAGTGGATTGCCAACTGGTGTCATCATGGCGGCAGAGCTTCTGGATGTCTCTTTTGAGCTGCGCCACCACGATGTATTTGAGTCCTCGGGCTTCCAGGTCGCAGAGGAACTCCTCGCTCGAGAAGCCCGCATCGGCCCGCACCAGCCCGACTCTGATTTGCGAGGGCAAGTGGCGCAGGATATTGTCCAGAAGCGCTCCGGCGTTATTGGCCGTGTGCGCATTGCCCGAGCGCAGCCAGAAACCGGCGATGAGCTTGGGTTCGGCCAGAGCCGCCACCAGAGGATGATGCCCTGGTTTGAGCCCTCTGGGCGTGTAGCCCGGGCGCACCCCTTCCTGATGACCATCCTCATGGATAATGGGTGTTGAATCCAGGTCCAGAGTGTAGCCCTCTTTGCGGCTATTCAACTTCTGCAAGGACCAGCGGAAAAGGTCATTGAAGAGATGCAGGTTGGAAAATTGTTCAAACCGGTCAAAAAACCGGCTCAGAGTAGGCTGGCTGCTGATGGCCTTGATGCCAAAGAACTCGGGCACGGCCGGATCGGCTCTCAAAAGAGCCACCTGGCTGAACTTCTCAGCTCCAGCCAACACTCCAGCCACAAAGCTCAAGCCGTGCTCAACCGGCGGGCGGGCATTGGGGCTGGTGACTTGGTGTGGAAGAGCCTTGGCAAGCCGCTGGGCAAAGCCGCTGCGGTGAATGAAACTGCCCATCAAAGCAAGCCCCCCATGCGAGGAAACCTTCTGGTCGGTAAAACCAATTGCAATGGACTTGGAGCCTCCGGCAGACCTAACTTCTAGATGCACTGTTTGGTGAGTCTCCGTGTGGAGCGATGGATTGGCGTTTTTATTTTGCATGCCCCATCTAGCCAAACAGTGCGCTTACTTTTCAACTGAATCGTTCCGGCTCAGAACTTTAGACTATTGCACTGCGAGGAAGGATCCAATGGCTCAGGGCGACGGCTTTGAGCGTGGGCAGGCCCAGTCCCTTCTGCGCGCGTACTACTCACTTCCAGCATCCTGCGGTTGGTTCGCCATCCTAGCCTCCGTTCCGGTCGTGCCTTGGACTTGGGTTCGACCCATCACAGGAGCGCCACTGCGCCATGCTCAGCAGATTGCCGGTAGCCTGCTTCTGCTATCTGTTCCACTCTTGGCTTTAGACTTTTATCATGATGCCACGGTTTATGAGGGCTACTTCCATCTCGGCGTAGGAGCTTACTTGATAGTGGGTTCATATTTATTTATTGGCAGCACCCTGTTAGCTTTTTCGATGATGGGTTCATTACATGTGACGCTCGCTAGCTCGCCTCGCGTTGCTCGAAAGTGAGGGATGTTCATTTTTGGTTTGTTAACCCAGGGTGGCGCGCCGGGAACAGCATCGGCGCTGACCCTGGGCTACCTTCAGGTCACCCCGCTGGGGTTTGGGAACGGGCGCTGACGACATTAGAATGCAGAATGACGTGCGGCCTCGCCTTTGCCGCTGGGCTAAGGGAGCTTGTCCTTCAGGACGGAAGTTTGCGCTGGTGGGGAGCGGAGGAAATTTGGCACGCCTGTCGGGGCACATCAGGGTTTTCGGGCGTGACCGTGGGTCACCAGCGGGCGGTGACACTACGTCTACTATATTTCACCCCTGCTCGGGGTGAGTGGGGATCCGAGGCGTGGGCAGGCCAGCGGCCTGCGGTACAGCCGACTAGGCAGTCGGCGCTACGGTGAGCATTGAGTGGTCAGTTCGCATCACGATTTGACACTGTTTTCTTCAGGAATCCGGACGATACAAACCTTACTGCGCCGATGTTTCCAGGCGATAGAAGGTGGGTGAGGCCTTTGGGGTGTCGGTGAAGCTGGTGATGGAGGATGAGAGGTTGGACGCTCCCGCGACTCGGACGAAGTTTCCACTCAGATTCGTGTTGGACCAGAGGGTGTAAAGGTGTCCGGCGGTGGTGGTCCACTTGAGGACGGTCGCGGTGCTGTTGGGTGGACGTGAAATGGAGAGTTTCAATTGGCTTGAAGCGAGGGTGGGGTTCAGCCCCGCAGTATAAGATTGCCAGAGCGGAAGGCCGTTGGCGCCGATGCTGACAACGGCTGTTTCAAAATTCGTCTTGTATCCAAAGGAGGCGAGCCACCACAGCGGGGTTGGATGGTTGGTGGTGAACATTTCGGCGAAGAGCGCAGTGACCGTGAGATTGTTTTGCAAGGTAATGGGAAGAGGGTCGGCGGTGCCGGTCGCGCCGTTCGTCCAGCCGACAAATCGATAATACAGGGCCGGGGTGGCCAGCAATTGCAAGGTGGCGCCGGCGGTGAAGTTGCCGCCTGAAGGGGTGACGGAGCCCCAGTTCGTATTGTTCACCGTGGTTGTGAGCCGCACCAACGAAACCGATGAGTTTGTAGGCGGGATAAATCCGCTGATAAAGTATTGGCCGATGCTCCCGTAGGAAGTGTAGCCGGTGGGAGTTGAACTGAGCGGGTTTCCTGAACCGCTGTTGCGCACATAAAGGTAATAAACACCCGATGCTACCGCGGTCTGAATGGCGGCGCCGGTGGCGGTATCGGAATTTTCGGTGGGGATCAAATTGCCGCTGGCATCGCGCAGTTCGATAAAGAGGTCCAGGTTCCCGCCGCGCGTTCCCGAAGGAGTCACCCACGGAGCGACGGCTAGCCTGATCGTCCCAGCGCCCGCAGTGCAGGAGAAAACGTCCACATCGGTATTTTGCTCCAGTACGCCTTTATTCGCGGGGTTTAGATTCGTGAGATCGCTTTCGGGCGTGGTGGACGAAATATTCGTTCCTGCGGTGATAACCAGAGGGGTGGCATTTTGAGGGGTATCGCCGTGATCATCGGTGCGGTAGGTCAGCTTGGCCGCGATGATGGCCAGATCGTCCTGCGTGTTGTTGGCCTGGTAATAATCGCCCTTGGACCATTGGCTGACGTTTCGGCCGTAACCGGTGCCCATCAGAGGACCCCAGGATGTTTCTCCACTGCCATGCCCGCCATAATATTCCCTGCCGGCAGTGGTGCCGTCATGGCTTAAGCCCATGTTGTGACCGATTTCATGCGAGGCAGCCTCCGCCACGTATGAATCATTGTTCGCGAGGTTGTTGTAGTAGATCCAGACAGGACGATTGCGGGTGTAGCTGGTGGAACCAAACACATTCACGTAACCGACTCCGCCCGCGGTGGAGGATGGATTGGCCGCGCCATCGGCATCGGTGGAGCGCGTGATGAGGGCGTGAGCGGTGCGTGAGCCGAAAGTGGCGGGTCGCTCGGTAGTGACGTCGATGTTGAACGGAGCGTAATCCTCGGACACGCGTTGCCAGATCCGCTTGATAGCGGCCTGCTCCGAATCGCTGAAAGTGGAGTTGTCGGCATCCAGGCTAAATGCCAGCGCAGGGATAAGCGTGCGACCGACGGACGAATTCCACGCCGTATTGGTCAGGTTTTCACCTGAGAAATTTAGATAAAGGACATTGGGGGCACCGGGCCGGCTATGGAACACGAGGCTACTGGGAAATGGGCTCACGGGGACGGCTGCCTGGGCGATGAGAGGTTCCGATGGCGTTTGCAACGCTGTTTGATCCAGTTGGAAGTGATCTGTGTAAAGGATGGATCCTTCCTCGTCCGCATCCAGCGAATCCAAGTCCATTTCCGTAAAGTGAAAAGCCTTCAGGTGATCGAGCGCACGTGCCCTTGGACCGCCCTGCAGAAGTTCGAGCTTACTCCGCAGTTTGCTGGGGGGTAAATCCTCAGGTCTTGTAACCGAACCAGGAATGAATTGGCGCGAACGTGGATTCTGACCCTGTTGCGCGTAGGCAAAGTTGGTAAAGCAAAACATTGCTGCGACCACAATGGCGAATAACGCCAAATTCACCATCCCTTGGGGGGACGGTACTGCGCAACGAAAACTCGGATGGATTGCCATCCCCCAATTTACGGGTGGCGCGTGTGAAGGGAGGTTAAGGATTGTTAAGACTGTGTCGGACAAAAGCGGACACCCTTGCTTCCTTGGACGGCATGATGTCCACCCGAGGGGAATGACATGGGCTTATTTTTCGAAGCTGGTTCCGAGAGGCTTTGCCGTGCTCCGCTTTAACTACCGTTTAAATTGATAGCCTTCGCCACGGACTGTTAAAATGTGCTTTGGGGATTGGGGGTTGGCTTCCAGCTTTTGGCGGAGCCAGGCAATGTGGACATCCACGGTGCGGGGGGTGATGAAAGCCTGTTCTTTCCAAACCTGTTTGAGGATCTGCTCCCGTGATAGAACCTGACCACGGTGTTTGATGAGCAAGCGGAGTAGCTCAAACTCCTTTGCGGCGAGAGTGAACGGCTGGCCATCCTTGAGGAATTCCATACGGACAAAATCGACTGAGACTCCGCCGAATTGAAAGCGCATCACTGGGGTGAGCTCAGCCTTGTGCACACGGCGCAGGAGCGCGTCGACACGGGCCAGGAGTTCGTCCGAATGGAATGGCTTGACGACGTAATCATCCGCGCCACTGCGAAGTCCTTTCACTCGATCTTCGATTTCGCCTTTGGCAGTCAGCATGAGGATTCCCCCGTCAAAACCTTGCTGACGAAGCGTATGGCAAACTTGAAAGCCGCCAAGGCCTGGAAGCATGAGGTCGAGAACAACCAGGTCGAATCCTCCTTCAGCGGCTCGTTGCAGCCCGGCGCGGCCGTCCTTTTCGGCCTCCACGTTGTAGCCTTCCGCGCTTAATAAATCGGTCAGGATGCGGATGACCCCTGGTTCGTCTTCAATAATGAGGATGCGAGAACTCATGAGGAGGCGCTTAGGCAAACCGGCAGACGAACGATGAAGGTGGCGCCTTTACCAGGAGTTCTTCTGACGGAAATGTTGCCACCGTGAGCTAGAACAATCTCGCGCACCAAAGCGAGACCGAGACCGCTGTCGCGCAAAGCCTCTACTTCGGCCCGAGCGCCTCGCTGCTTCCCAGTCCCGAGCCACCTGAACCTCCAGCGGTGTTGCAAGGCGCCCAGAACACCGACTAAGGCGAGCATGATGAGCACCAATGCCCACTCGATGGTCATTCGAATGCGCGGAGAACGAACGTGATCATGGTCCGCTTTTAACGTAATGCGAGCATACCAGTGCAAAGCAGGCGGTCAACTGAAGCAGGCGACTTTAGGCACTTCTTAGAAAAAAATTGATGTTCACCAAAACGGCTTTTCGGGCTATGGAAGTTTTTGGGAAGGGAGTTGTGACTGCAATGGCTGGAGTTTCAACCAGGAGCTATGACCAACAGCGCATTCATTTGGCCAGGCCTGACCATGAGCATGCAACATTGACCCAAGGAGGACACGCCGCCGAGTAACGGATTTGGACATCGAAGCACTCAACAAGGGCAGCATAGCCGATTTCCAATTCACCGGTGACAAAACTGGTCTTCTCCTCGCATTCCCGTCGGAACAGGAGCCGCGCGTTTACAGAGAGGAGTGGGTTTGTTACTTTAGTACCGAGCACCCTGAGGATTTCATTGATGGACCTCCACTGATTGAGGTTTGTTGTCACCCTGGTTTACCATTGCAAAGGATGACGCGCCGCGCGGAAAAGAGCACCGACCTTCTTGTATGTTTTTCCGTCCAATATGAGGGTTGCCGGCAAGTCGACATCGGTATGTCACGGGCCGCGTTTCATCCGGCAGAATTGAGATAGCCGTTATTGTTCTTGTCAAACTGCTTGAAGAGTTTGACATAACGGTGTCATGACCAAGTTGACCCAAGTGTTCACGGTAAAGCCGGGCTTCGCGCCCGGTTTGAGATGAACAGGAGTGCTTGGTTGATGAACCCCGGAGTTTCAGGGATAAAAATGGGGGAAACGCTGCCTAAATCTTATCAAAGGTGCGTACGGCTTTGGCCCCTTGCGTATTTTTCTTCGCTTTAGGACGTTTTTTAGGAATATTTCCCCGTATGGGTTTGGTCGTGGTTTTTGCGGGGATACTGGTATTTGCAGTGGCGAGCTTCTTTTTTGCCCTGGCCGAGTCGTCTCTTTTTGCCTTAACACGCTGGCAGATCCGGCAATTGGCCGAGCGCTCACCGATGAAGGGTTCAATTGTAGGCCGGTTGCTGGAGCGGCCGTCGGAGCTGCTTGCCACGATCGTTTTGGGCAACACGGTGGCGAATGGGGCTATCGTGGCGCTGATGCTTTGGCCGTCATTGGTGGGGAAGTGGCCGCTTTCAGCGAGCCTGGCCGGGGCGGTGCTGCTGGTGCTGGTGGCCTGCGAGGTTTTGCCGAAGACACTGGCGGTGCGAGCGCCGGAGGATTGGGCATTGAGAATTGCTCGCCCGGTGCAGATGCTCCAGGGCTCCACGGGATGGGTGCAACGCCTGGTGCATCAGCTCGCCAATTACCTGATTCGATTGTTTGTGCCGAAGTCGGGACGCCCAGCGGCGGCCCTGACGGATGAAGAGTACCAGGAGCTTCTGGATTTGGCTTACCAACAGGGCACACTGGCTCGATCCGAAAAGGAAATCATTTTACAAATTATCAGCCTCGACCGAAAAACGGTGAAGGATGTGATGAAACCATTGTCGCGGATGAGGTCGATTCCAGATGATTTAAGCGTGGAGGAGATGATCGAGGCAGCCCGCAAATACAAACACCGCCGGCTGCCGCTTTATGACGTATCGCCCGACACTATCGTTGGGGTTCTCAACACCGAAGCGCTGTTAATTGATCCACAGATTGATTTATCGGAGGCGATTGAATTTCCATCGTTTGTGCCTGAAACGATGAACCTGCTGCAACTGCTGAAAAGCCTCGAGCGGCATCAGCGGGGCCTGGCGATCGTGATGGATGAATATGGTGGAACCGCGGGTCTGGTGACGCTGGAGGATATCCTTGAAGAAGTGGTCGGGGAGATCCGGAGCGAAGGGGTGACGGAGGGTTTTATCATGCAGAAGCTGGGGAATGGACGCTGGCGAGTGAGTGGGACGATGCGGCTAGACGATTTCCGCCGCGAGTATCCCGAGCTCGGCGAGGTGCCCGAGGTAGACACCATGGGAGGGTTAATGGTGCAATTGGCGGAGGTAGTGCCGAATGCGGGACAGTCCGTGGTGTATGGCCGGCTGCGCCTGACCGCGCAAGCGGTTGATGATCGCCGGGTGAGAGAACTGCTGGTGGAGGCAGTGAAATAGACGCATGGAACTCTCACTTTTGCTTGTTCTCCTGGCTTCGGTGGCCATTTCTTTCCTGTTATCCGGAATGGAAGCGGGCTTGTTCGCCCTGAGCCCTATTCGGATCCGGCAGCAACGACGGGCCGGAAATCCTCGAGCCGCGACGTTGCAGAAATATTTGGAAAACCCGGAGGATTTTTTGTGGACGATCTTCGTAGGGAACACTGTAGCCAATGTTCTGGTGTTCGCGATTGAGGTAGGGGCACTTTATCATTGGCTAAGGCCGTGGCCCGTGTTTTTCTTCGCGGCCCTGCTGGCGGGAGTGATCCTTTTCTACGTGTTGTGTGAGCTGCTGCCGAAAACGCTATTCCGCCTTTATCCAAACCGGCTCTGCATGGCAATGGTTTATCCATTTCGACTGGCGCACTGGGTTTTGAAACCGCTGGTGGCGCTGATGGCACTCTTCTCACGGGTTTTGCTACGGTGGTCCGGGGGGCGGCGGTTTACGAGGAGGATTTTCGGAACGCGGGACGAGTTGCGCATCCTAATGCAGGAGTCAGCACAAGGGATGACGACGGAAGAGAAGAACATGATTAACCGGGTGCTGGATCTGCAAAACCGAACGGTGCGGCAGGTAACTGTTCCATTATCGAGGGCAGCGACAATTTCCGCCGATGCGCCGGTTGCAGAGCTGATAAAACTTTCCCGGGATTCAAAGCACAGCCGGATCCCGGCGTGGGAAGAGCAGGGGAAGCGACGGCGAGTTGAGGGAATCGTGAGCGTGCGCAATTTGCTTTACGAACCGAACCTGGATCAGGCCCGGAAAGTGCGGGACTTTATCAAGCCGGCGCTCTATTTGAACGAAGAAATGAAACTGGAGACGGCATTGCGGCGGATGCAACGCTCCGGGCAACGACTCGCAATCGTCCTGGGGCCGGACCGGAGCGAGCTTGGGATTATCAGCCTGCAAGACATCATGAATGCCATCTTTGGCGAGGTGAGCTCGTAACATGGATTTAAACGCCATCATCCTGGTTGGGTTGAAAGTGTTCAGTGTGTTTTTTCTCGTGTCCCTGAACGGGTTTTTCGTGGCGGCCGAGTTTGCCCTGGTAAAAGTTCGTGACACGCAGTTGCAGCCCTTCATCAACAAAGGGAACAAAAGAGCCAAGATAGCCCGCCTGCTCGTCGAGCGCCTGGATGCGTCACTCAGCGCAACGCAGCTTGGCATTACCCTGGCGAGCCTGGGGCTGGGGTGGGTGGGCGAGCCGGTGTTTCATCAATTGCTGCACCCCTTGATGGACTGGCTAAAGATTGAATCTCCACAGGTCCAGCAGACCCTGTCATTCGGGGTGGGTTTTTCTGCAATTACATTTCTGCACATTGTGGTGGGCGAACTCGCACCAAAATCGCTGGCGATCCAGAAGGCGTTGCCAACGGTGCTATGGGTGGCGCATCCGCTCTGGTGGTTCTACAAGATTTCCTTTCCGTTCATCTGGCTGCTGAATCATACGTCGCTTTGGATACTAAGGCAGGCGGGTATTGAGCCAGTGAGCGAGGCGGAGATGACCCATTCGGAGGAGGAGATGCGCCTAATTTTTACAGCCGCTCCGAAAGGGGCGGGAGTGACGACGCTGGGACGCCAGATCGTCTTGAACGCATTGGATCTGAGGCGACGAGTGGCGCGGGATGTGATGCGGCCCCGGCAAGAGATTGTGATCTTAAGCACCGAGGCTAGCCTGGCGGAATGCCTGGACCTGGCAGAGAAAACGCGCTTCTCACGCTTCCCGCTCTGCAAAGAGGGCAACTTGGATGAAATGATTGGGGTGGTGCACTTCAAGGACCTGTTTGCGCTTCGATTCAGGGCACGCCACGCGTCCGACCTTGTCCCCGTGGCTCGGAAGATCATTTACGTGCCGGAAACGGCGCGGCTGGAAAAGCTGCTGCAATTATTGATGGATCGGAAGCTGCACCTGGCAATTGTGGTCGATGAGTATGGGGGGACCGTCGGAATGGTGACGCTAGAAAACATCCTTGAGGAGTTGGTGGGTCAGATCCAGGACGAGTTTGACCAGGAACTGCCAATGCAGGTGAAGCTATCGGAATCTGAATGGGATATCATGGGAGGTTTGCCGCTTCATGACTTGGCTGAATTGACGGGGGAAGCCATCGAGGAGGAAGGCATCACGACCGCGAGTGGCTGGGTGACGCACAAGATGGGAGGATTTCCGAAGGCCGGGGACGTCATCAGGATTGGGAACTATGAAGTGCGGGTGGAAGAAATGGAAGGGTTGCGCGTGGCACGACTGAAGCTAAGAAAAATGCAGGAAGCGCCGGGCGCGGATGCAGAATAGAGCGAACTTAATCGACGGTTGAGCGATGGATGCAACCAGGCGGGGGCTCATGAGAGATTTGGTTGCAAAGAGGCTGCCTTAGAGCACTTCTTTGGTGAAGAAATTGGTTTTGCCCTGCAGCTTACCCGCTTCTATGACAAGCATATAGGGCGTGTTTGGCTGAAGAGGCTGAGGATGCCCCCGGGGAACGGAAGGTTTCATCCCGGGAATTTTCTGGCCGTAAAGAAATGATTTGGTTGGGATGCTGTTGGAGTCGGAGATGAGATGCCAGAGGGCTTCGGGATATTTATTGGTTTTCACATCATCGACGGAGAGCACTTTAACACTGGTCAGGTTGTATTTGCCATCAAGGGCGAAGGAAACAGGATAGACAGCAACACCTTCATCGGCGCGAGGAATTGCTGAGACGCGGTTGGGGCGGACCTGGGCAATAATTTGAATAGGGGGTTTCCTGAACCAATCATTCATCCATGCGTAGCCTGTTCCGAGCAGGACCAGGACAAGGAGCAGAGCAATTAAATTTCGCGACATAAATTCTTAAGTGAGTTGACGATCCGAAACTTAAGATATTCGACGGAGCTGAAGGAAGTTTTCGTCGAAATGAGGCAAAAAGAATCTGATTGCGATTATTCCAGTAAGACTGACGGGCGGATTAGAATTTGACCCGCAGGGTGGCAGATCCAAAGGAGTCAGTGCTTTGCTGGGATTTGAATTCCCTGGAACGAAGGGCGTGGGAGAGGGTTGCTTCGAAGCTTTTATAGGCCAGGGTTAGCCCCGCAACGAATTCGCCAACGAGGGGTTCTTTGTGCACGTGCTGGCTGTGCGCGAACGTATTGCCATCCAGGAAAAGATTTCGAGCCACTGCCCGGCCATCGACTCCGGCAAAGCCGTAAGCTCCCCAAGTGGTGGCCGTGGTGCCCGAGGCGAATTCATTTGGCATGTGGTAGCCAACCCGGATTGTGGTGCCGGCATTTAGAAAGGTTTGCAGTGTGCCTCCAGCACCGCCGAGGTGTGGAATGACGTCAAAGCCCCAGCGGTTATCCGCCGTGCGAAATGCGGCAAGGTATTCCCTGCGATAATTCAGCATGAAGGCAACCTCCGTGCGCAGTTGGTGTTCCCAGCCCCGGGGCGAGCGGCTGTGCCATTCCTTCTGGGTTTGTTCCGCCAGGGACTCCGGGCCGACGACGCCCAGGTCGAAGTTCAGGGTTTCGCGGGCGAACAGGCCTAATGGAGCTTTTCCGCGACGTTGAAGTAGAGCCCTGCCATAAAGCCATCCGGCGTAGGGGCGGTCATCGGGGATTGGATTTGGGGTATCAAGATCCTCCGGCGTGTAGATTTCCTGACCGCAGCCAAGTCCGTATTTTTGAGCGTTCACTTCATACCCGAATGCCGGAAGAGCGCCGGAAAAGCTTTGCAACCAAGCTGGAAGGGTATTATCGGCGGAGAGGTAATCGATTCTCGCGCCTTGCGTATAATGTTTGTCCGTACCGTCGATGGCATCGTTTTCCCAACCTAAAGAAAGGATACGACGTTCCCAACCGTCGTTCGCGACGCACGTCCAGTGGCCGAAATACAAAACCAAACTAGCAGAAAGCAGGAGCTTGGTTTTCATATAATCCTGAAATTAAAAGAAGCGAAGAAATTGCCCATCCGTGAACCCCTAGACCCTTGATTTTATTTACTGCTCGCCATTGGTGCCAAAAAAATGGAGCGGGTGACGGGAATCGAACCCGCGTGGCCAGTTTGGAAGACTGGAACTCTACCATTGAGCTACACCCGCAACAGCAAGCCATAGTAGCGTGTCGGCTTTTCTTGTCAAATACGTGTTTTGGAACTTACTTCCAGGCCAGGCAAACGACCGTTCCTTGAGCGTTTCGGAGGTAAATACGTCCATTCGCGAGAACTGGAACAGTCCAGCACTTGCCACCGAGGACCTGTGCCTGCGCGAGTCGGTCAAATTTCTCGGGATTGGCCGCTGCCAGCGTCAATTCGCCTCGGTCGCTTAAGATAAGCAACGTGTTTTTGGCGCCGGAGAGCGAGCCTAACCCGAAGCCTTTCTGTTGCCAGCGAATGGCGCCGGTTTTGGCATCCAGACAGCGGAATTCCTTTTCCGGTTGGTCGGTGTTGCCGTGAATGCCGAAGAAGCAGCCGTTCAAATAAAGGCAGCCATTGAAGTGGTTGCCCATATATTTATTTTCCCAGAGCACCTTTGGGGCTGAGCGGGCTTGCATTTCCAGGAGGGCACACCCTTTACCAAAGGTGGAGATAAACCATTTATTACCGTCAACCAGGATTGGCTCAGCGGCGTTGATACTCCAGCGCTCGATCCATGGGTAGCGCCACTGCTCTTTGCCATCCTGCACACGAACCCCGACGAGAGCTTTGCCTGAAAAGATGGCAACGCAAGGTTCCTTGCTCATCTTGTAGGGGACAGGCGTGGCGTAGCCGGCAGCATCCTTGCCGGATGACCATTCAATTTTACCAGTCGTTTTGTTCAGGGCTGTTCCAGCCTCACCCAGGTTCAGCAACAAGAGATTACCCTGAACCAAAGGCGAACCGGCGAACCCCCATTCCGGCTTCTTGACGCCGAGTTCCTCCATCAGATTCTTTTCCCAGTTTTTCTTTCCGGTGGCGGCATCCAGGCAGAAAAGTTGCCCGCGTTTGCTCAGCGTAAAAACCTGGGCACCGTCCACCGTGGGAGTAGAGCCTGGACCACCTTCGTAATACTTTGCGTCAATAGGGCAAGCGTAAGAATATTTCCAGAGTTCCTTACCAGTGACGGCATCAAAGCAATAAACAGTATCAGTTGAATCTTTGTTTCCGATGGTGAAAGCCCGGCCGTCCGCGACGGAAACAGCCGAGAATCCAATGCCAACTTCTGCTTTCCAAAGGTTAGCCGGTTGGGCGGACGACCAGGTGATTTGCTCTGTAGA
>JAQGOV010000233.1 GCA_028293425.1 Verrucomicrobiales bacterium | reverse complement strand
CGGCGGCCCGTTCACCGCGGTGCGCGGAAGCCATCGCAAACTGCAGGGCGGTCGTGGATTTTCCAGTCCCGGCAGCCCCCATGAGGATGGTGCTGGTGCCTCGGTCCAGCCCACCACCGAGCAAGGCATCCAATGCCGGCAAGCCACAAGAAACGCTTTCCGGTTCGAACGGGGCATGATGCTCCGCCGCCACTAGGCGAGGAAAGAATTGGATGCCGCCTTTCAGGATGACATAGTCATGGTATCCCTCTCGAAATTTCAGCCCGCGCACCTTTTTAACGATGCCGCGGCGGCGAGACACTCCGTAATCAGGGGAAAGGCATTCCAGGGAAAGCACACCGTGGGCGAGGCTTTGCACCTGCTGATCGGTTTGAGCGGTCGAGCGGTCGTCCAAGAGAAGGACCGTGCAACGCTTTTTAGCAAAATAGCTCTTGAGGCTAAGGATTTGGCGGCGGTGACGGAGAGCCGTTTCGGAAAGAAGACGCATTTCGGAAAGAGAATCGAACACGACGCGATCGGCGTTCACGCGTTCAACCTCCTTCAGGAGGGTTTGAACAGTTTCCGTCAACTCGGTTTCCGAAGGATGAAAGAAGGTACCGCCTTCCTGGGCGCGCAACTGTTGTTCGACGGCGGAGAGTTCGAAGAGGTTCACCTTATCGAGCGACCAGCCATGAGATTTGGCGACCGCGAGAAGTTCGTCCTTGGTTTCGGAGAGAGTGATGTAAAGAACCTTCTCGCCGTTCCGCACGCCCTCGAGGAGGAACTGAAGGCCAAGCGTGGTTTTGCCGACTCCCGGGTCCCCTTCCACCATATAAAGCCGGTTCCGAGGCAAGCCGCCGCCGAGAATGTTATCAAGGCCCGAAATGCCGGTAAGACAAGGAGTTTCTGATGATTTTAAAGGGTCGCCCATAACCGATTAAGATATTTTAATGTGTCCAATCCGCAGGTAAATGCAAGACACGTTCCATCAATCCCTTTCATCAACTGGAGAACCAGAAGTCCCGCCAGCCGCCTCCGAGTGACGTGAAGAATATTGCTCTTAAACTGCATTTTTTTGTTTCGTTTCTTCTATTGGGCCAAAGGAAAACGCGTCTGAGTAGTGGGGTTATGCCCCATCGGGAGGGTGGAGTTTTCCTGATATTTCCAGACCGAGTACATGGTCAGTTTTGTTTCCTGATATTTCCGGAATTGGCGCGACGAACATTTCCTGACAAAACCCTACCCAAAGCTTTGCACCATGAATGCACCCGGAGGAACACTTGCGGTTGCAGTTGTGGATTTTGAGCCCTTATCTCCGGCTGGGCTAAGGGATAACCGCCATGGCTGAGGCTGAAGCGGGTAATGCCTTCGGACTTGGTGGTCCGCGCCTCTACGCCGCTATTTTTCGTTCACCGTTGCGCTTCCTGCTTTCCTCAATGACCCGTTGCTCCAGTTCCTGGGGCATCTCTTCGTAATGACTGAACTTTTCGCTGTGAATGCCCCGACCGCCGGTGAGGGAGCGGAGATTGCTGGAGTAACGGTATAACTCGCGGGCCGGGACCTGAGCTTTGATGACCTGGAATTGGCCGTCCACATCGACGCCGAGGATTCTGCCGCGTCGGCTGGACAGATCGCCCATGACTTTGCCGAGGTAGTCCTCGGGAATTCGGACTTCGATATCGTGGATAGGTTCGAGGAGGCAGGATCTCGCTTTGGCAAAGGCGTCTTTGAAGGCGAAGTAGCCGGCGATTTGGAATGAGATATCGTTCGAGTCCACCGCATGCATTTTGCCTTCGTAGAAGTCGACTTTCACGTCCACAACTTTATACCCGCCGAGGATGCCCTCGTGGCAGGCGGTCTGAACTCCGCGCTCCACTGCGGGGACGTAAACGCGGTCCACGTTCTGCCCGGAAAGTGATTGGGTAAACTCGACGCCGGAATCCCGTTCCGCTGGGGAGATGCGCATCCAGACCTCGGCAAATTGGCCGGCGCCACCGGTTTGTTTTTTGTGCCGATACTTGGAATCGGAGGGCGATTTGATCGTTTCGCGATAAGGGACTTTTGGCTCAGCGAGGCTGACGTGGACATTGAAACGCCGCTGCAGCCGCTCGACCAGCACTTCGAGGTGCAGTTCGCCCTGGGCGGAAATGATGGTCTGGTGTAGTTCGGAATCCACGCGGAAAATGAAAGTGGGATCCTCCTGGTGCAATGCAGCCAGGCCCGCGGCAATTTTGTCTTCTTCCCCTTTGGCCCCTGACTGCAAAGCGGCGTGGATGGTCGCGCCCGGATATTCAGCCCGAGGCAAAACGATGGGCCGTTTCGGGGAAGACAGGGTGTTGCCGGTATGCGTATCCTTAAGCTTCACCGTGGCTCCGATGTCACCAGCGCGCAGTTCGTGGACGGCTGAGCGTTCGCGTCCGTTCAGGATGTAGAGTGGCCCGATCCTTTCAGTAATGTTCCGGTCGCTATTAAACAAATCCATGCCTGGGCGCACGGTGCCAGAATAAATCCGGAAAAAGGACAATTCACCAAAGTGCGCTTCCGACATGGTTTTGAAGACGTGGACGACCGGCTCAGCGTCCTGCAGGCGGATCGTGACCGGAGCACCCGAGGTGTTCTGGGCTTGAATGGTGCTTCGGTCGACGGGGGAGGAACCGTATTTGGCGATAAAATCGAGCAAGCGGGCCACACCGACATCCGTCTGGGCGGAAACGCAGAACAAGGGAATGAAATGTTGTTTCTGCACGGCTGTGTGAATGCCGCTGCGGAATTCTTCCTCGGTCAGTCCACCCTTTTCGAAGAACTTGGTGAGCAAGGCGTCTTCTGATTCCGCGATATGTTCGATTAACTCTTTGTGAAGCTGTGTGACCCGATCCTTCCAAGGGCCCTGGGCAGGTTCCTCGCGGTATTTGCCTCGATCATTGGGCTGGTAGGTCAGAATTTCGTTGCGCAGAACATCCAGCACCTGGTTGAACCCCGGTCCGGGGTTGATGGGGATATTGAGCGGGAAAACGCCTTTGCCATAATGACTGCGAGCGTCCGCCAGGACTTGTTCAAAATGTTCATTCTGTTTGTCGACAGCGTTGACGACCAGGATTTTGGGGATGCCTTGCTGCGAGGCGTAATTCCAGGTGCGCTCGGTGCCGACGCCGATCCCGTGTTGGGCATGAATTACGACCAAGGCAAAGTCAGCGACCCTCAGGGCACCAAGGACTTCGCCGACGAAATCGAGGTAGCCGGGGGTATCCAGGATATTCAGCTTCTTGCCCATCCATTCGGTATGAAGGAGGGCGGTTTGAACGGAAATCTGGCGCTGCTTTTCGCTGACGTGATAGTCGGAAACGGTGGTGCCTTCCGCAATGTTGCCCATGCGGCTGATGGCTCCGGAGCAGGTGAGCATGGCTTCAGCGAGCATGGTCTTCCCGGAGGAAGCGTGGCCGACGATGGCAACGTTGCGGATGTTCGCTGGTTCGTTATGAGTAGTCATAGAGGATTTCCTTTGGTGATGACGCGAGCGTTTGGAGTTCAGCCTGCACGGGGAGGATTGTCAGGCTTTTGGAAGAGCCGTTGCCCGACGCAATTTGTGGATGCCAAAATTGCATAGCGATGGCGACACAAGGAGAAACCCTGCTTTCTCCTTATACTTATTGAAGCACAAAGTTGGGAAATGCCAAGCGGCAGCGTGATCCGTAAAGCGTGAAGGGCGGAGTAATGACGAAATCAGAATGGGGAGGAAAATCCTCTTTCAGAAGCTCGTGAAGGAGGCAAAGAAGAGACCTTTTCAGAGAAGTCATCATGGACCAGTTATCGCGCCGAGCCATTCAGCCTTTTTCGCGAAAACGAGAGCCATCCTACCTTTAAAACAGGCTCTATCCTTGCATTGTGGTTTGCAGGATTCACTCTTGATATCCGCCCATTGCCGAAGCAACCTCCTTCAGTATGAACCGCCGCGCCTTTGTTAAAACAACCGCTGTTTCCACCCTGGCCGCGTCGGTTCCGCAACTTTGGCTCCGGGCGGCAGTTCCGTCAGCAGAGGATGTTTACCAACGCCTCGATAAACGCCGCTGCCAGAAGTTGGCAGATGTGGCTTTGTCGACGGCGAAACGCTTGGGCGCGAGCTATGCCGACCTTCGCATCTGCCGCTACAACAATGAGGACATTAGCACGCGTGAGGATCACGTCGAGTCGGTGAGCAATTCCAAGGATTTCGGATTTGGCGTGCGGGTTCTGGTTGAGGGCACGTGGGGGTTCGCCTCGAGCAGCCAAGTCAATGAAGCGCAGGTGGAAAAGACAGCCCGCTATGCCATTGAAATGGCAAAGGCCAATCATTCCTTGCAAAGGCGCGCGGTGGAATTGGAAGCCCTGGCTGCCCACCACGATGACTGGGTGATGCCGATGCGCAAAGATCCGTTCACTGTGCCGATGGAGGATAAGGTTCAAAAACTGCTGTCGATTAACGCTGCCGCTTTGAAAGCGGGAGCGGCTTTTTGCAGTTCAGGGATGGCATTTGTGCGGGAGGAAAAATTCTTTGCGTCCTTGCAAGGAAGCTCCATTTCCCAGGTCCGGGTGCGGTCGTTTCCTCAATTTAGCGTGACGGCCGTGGACAAGAAGACGGGGAAGTTCGAGAACAGGCATAGTTTTGCGGCACCGCGCGGCAGCGGCTACGAATACGTGGAGGAGTATGATTTTGCAGCTGAGGTCTTAAGGGCAACCGAAGAAGCCCGAATGAAGCTGAAGGCTAAAACGGTAGAGCCGGGCAAAAAGGATTTAATCATTCATCCTACCAACCTCTGGCTCACGATCCACGAGTCGGTGGGGCATCCGACGGAATTAGACCGGGCACTGGGCTACGAAGCGAACTTTGCGGGTACGTCGTTTGTCACCACGGACAAATTAGGGAAGCTTCGTTATGGGAGCGAGTATGTCACGATCGTGGGTGACCGCACCCAGGAGAGTGGGTTGTCAACGATTGGCTACGATGACGACGGTGTAAAAACGAAAGGCGCGGAATTTCCCATTATTAAAAATGGTCGATTCGAGAACTACCAGATGGCGATTGGTTTCGCCAAAGTCATTCACCGTCCCGGCTCCAACGGCTGCGCGTTTGCGGATAGCTGGGACCGGTTTCCTTTGCAGCGAATGCCGAACATATCTCTTCAACCTGGCAAGAAAAAGGTAAGTGTGGATGACCTGATTGCTGATGTTAAGGACGGGATTTACATCATGGGCGACGGGAGTTGGAGCATTGATCAACAGCGTTACAATTTTCAGTTCGGGGGACAGGTTTTCTACGAGATAAAAAATGGCAAGCTGGGCCAGATGCTCAGGGATGTGGCTTACCAGGGGAACACGGTCGATTTCTGGAATGCTTGCGATGGAATTTGCAGCAAAGAGGAGTATTACCTGGGCGGATCCTTTAGTTGTGGCAAGGGCCAGCCGGAGCAAGGCGCCCCTGTCTCGCACGGCGCTGTGCCATCGCGTTTCCGGCAAATCAATGTGATCAATACCAGCCGCACTGACATATGATTCTCTCCACACCCGAAGCCAAAACGCTGACAGATAAGATCCTGGCGTTATCGAAAGCTGATTCCTGCGTGGTAAGGCTGACTGGACAGGAGCAGGGAAACATCCGGTTCGCTCTGAATAATGTCACCACGTCCGGCTACAATGACGATTTGACGATCAGCATTGAGTCGAGTTTTGGTAAACGCTCGGGCTCGGTTACGACAAACGAATGGAACGGCGACGGACTCGAAGCAGCCGTCCGGAAATCCGAGCAAATCGCACGGCTCGCACCGGCAAATCCTGAGTTTATGCCGCCACTGGGGCCGCAGCAATACATGGAAGGCAATGGCTATTCGAAGGAAACGGCGGAAGGACGTCCTGAGAAACTTGCGAGCCTTTGCCGCCCTGTGCTGGAGGCCGCAGACACTGGCAAGGTCAACGCCGCCGGTTTCCTCAGTGCTGGTTCCGGCTGCAGCGCCTTGGCCACGAGCAAGGGATTGTTTGCGTTTGATAAATCGACCAGTTCGCTTTTTACCGTCACTGCTCGCACCCTGGATGGGCGAGGTTCAGGTTGGGCGGGTCGCAATTCGCATGTGATCAGCCGGTTGAACACCGCGCAATTAGGGACCACTGCCGTTAAAAAGTGCCGCGATTCCCATGAGCCAAGCATCCTGGAGCCAGGCAAATACACGGTGATTCTGGAGCCTTCGGCGGTGAGCGATTTGTTGCTGACGATGCTGGGCAGCATGGATGCACGCAGCGCCGATGAGGGCCGGAGTTATTTCACGAAGAAGGGCGGAGGCAACAAGCGCGGAGAGAAGGTGTGCGGAGACCAGGTTTATATCACATCCGATCCACAACATGAGCAGGCGCCTGGATCGATTTATACGACGGATGGTCTGCCAGCAGCCCGGCTGAACTGGATTGAGGGCGGGGTGGTAAAGGATCTTACCTATTCCCGCTATTGGGCGGAGAAAAGCGGCCGCCAAGTCGTTCCTTACCCGACCAACCTTGTGATGAAGGGTGGCACTACATCCATCGATGAGATGATTCGGAACACGAAGCGCGGCGTTTTGGTAACCCGCATTTGGTACATTCGGGAGGTGGATCCAACGACCCTGGTGCAGACCGGGCTGACGCGGGACGGCACATTTTTGATCGAGAACGGGAAGATTAGCCGCCCGATAAAGAACTTTCGATTCAACGAAAGCCCGATTGCGATGCTGAACAATATTGAGGCAATGGGCCCATGCGAACGGGCGACGGGAAGCGAATCCGAGGAGTGGCCCGTCTATGTGCCGCCGCTGCTCGTGAAGAGCTTTACGTTTTCGTCTCTATCCGATGCTATTTAGAGGCTCCAGGGTTCAGCTAGCGGTTACAGCGCCCGTGTGGTTTTCGTAACGATTTCGCACGGAATCGCGCATCAGGACAATGATGGTGAACACGCCAAGAGCAGTGCCGAAGGGGAACTGCAGGCAATCCAGCGCGGCGACGACGATAGAAAACAGCCGGTTCTTTTTCTGATGCAGAAACATCCCGGACAAGACATTGAGTGCGGCCATGACAACCAGGAGAATTCCAATAAAAAGATAAAACCAAATGAAGATGCGCATGAATTGTTCCGGTGGAAAAGGCATGTTGCGTTGATTCTTCCACATATCCGGATTCGAGAAAACAACCCGCATGATTGTGTAGTGAAGACCTAAACCAGCCACTCCTACCGCGCTCAGGCCTGCCAGGATGAAGTGGAAAATAGACAAGAGGCGCAGATGTTCCTCGTCTTTTTTCATTTGGGAACCGGTGTTAAGCAGAGGAGGGTTCATTTAGAAAAGGGGTTGAGCACCTGTGTTCCGGTGTTGCTGAAGCCACCTTCGTCCCGTGTAACAACTACCAAATCGTGAACGATGGCTGTGGCAGCAATCAGAGCATTAAGGACTGGTATCGGTTGGCGCAAACCCAAACGGCCCCATCGGTCCACCACATTTTCATCTATTGGCAACAGGCGTTCGGCAAACTCTCTTGACACAAATTGCAGCCATTTATCCAAAGCCAGAGCCTGAGATGGGTCACGTAGGCGGATTCGCTCGATCCCTTGGCGAATTTCGCCTAACACCAGCACGCTAATGAATAATTCTTCAGAGGCTCTTTGTTGGAACCATTGCTTGACTCCCAAGTCGCAGCGGTTCTCCTTCCGTAGTTCGCTGAGGACATTTGTATCCAGCAGAAAACCTTTCATAGATCGATTTCACGGTCGACCTGTGAGCCTCTTTGGAAATCGTTGTCATTGCCCACATTTGGCATCGCGAGGAGAGCCTCTTTAAACGAAAGCTTTTTCGCTGGTTCTCCCAAGAGCGCTTCGCGCAGGATGCGCCGATGTTCCTCTTCCATAGACACGCCGTGCTTGCCTGCCTGTTCTTTTAGCTTTTTGACTACCTTGTCTTCCAGTTGTCGCACTATGAGTTGTGCCATAAAAAATCCATCTGCTATCAATGATAGCAGGGATTGGCTTTGCTTGAAAGGAGATTTTAAACCGGGAGCGCACCCCCGGGGTGCTACCGCCCTGCAATCCGGCGTGAGATGAATTGGCGGACCAAAGGTATCTTCGTCTGTCCCATCAATTGCACGCTGCGAGCGGTATTGTTTGGCACCATCGGCTCAATGGCATACCAAACCATGAGAGGAAGGTTTTGGTCCTTCGCATCCTCCTCATGCGCGACAAGAGCGGTGACAACATCCCATCGGTCTTGAATCGGAAGACGTTGCAAGGCCGAAGCCAGCGCGAGACGAACCATCGAGGAAGGATCCTTGCGGGCCATTTGGACAAATTGATTGAGGACCGGAGCGGAAACACGCTTATCCTCAACGAGCAACTGGATAGCCCACCAACGCATGTGCTCGCTCGAATGATGCAACAGTTCAGACAAGAGGGTTTCGTTATCCGCACCAATGGCGTGCAAAGCCCATAGGGAGCGCAGTTGATCCCGCAACTCTTTGCTTCCCTTGAGCACGGCTAACAGGTCGTTGTGGGTCTGAGGATTGAGTTTTCCAGCAACAGCACGTTCTTGAAGGACACGGCGAGCATGCCGTACGAACCACTCATTCTTGCGCGTGTGGAGTTTCACCAACTCCGCGTCGCTGAACTTTTGCAGGTCGAAGTCGCCCGTGGGTTTGGCCTTGCCGTAAGTCACTTTATAAATGCGGCCGCTGGTTCGGTAAGAGCCATCGCTATCGTGGCATTCGCCCAAATCATTCCAATCCGTTGCGTAAACGCCGCCATCGGGTCCATACGCCACCGAGATGCTGCGGAACCACGGATCGTTCGCCATGAGGAAATTGGCGCCATGTTTGGCCACGTAGCCGGAGCCTTGGCGCTCGAGCTTGTCGTAAAGGAGGCGATTGCCATGAATGTTCGCCAACATGAGGGTGTTTTGGTAAGTGTCTGGCCAGTTGTCGCCCTGGTAAATCATGGCACCGGCGTGAGAATGTCCGCCGCCAAGGGCATCGTGCTCTCCCTGACCACCACGCGATTTGGTCCAGTCGCCACCTGCCCAATGCTTATGGTCGGAGCAGGATTCCATTAACTCGTAGGTTTGCTGGTTGAAGTCCTCGCCGAACATCCGCTTGTAATGCGCGCCAGGGATAAGATGCCAAAGGTGGCCTATGACGTTATTCGAGAAAAACGCCTGCCCGTCTTCATCCCAATCCAATCCCCAAGGATTGGTGGTGCCGTGGGCAACGACTTCGAAGGTTTGTTTCACTGGATGATAACGCCAAATGGAGCAGCTAAGCTGGACTCTATCCTTTTCTGGAGTTCCAGGACGACCGACAAGAGAAGGTGCGGTGATGCCGTGGCGACCATAGAGCCAGCCATCAGGACCCCACGTGAGGCCGTTCACCATGTTGTGGCCTGCCTTCAGTGTCCAACCATCCAGCTTTACGACAGGTTCACCATCAGGAACGTCATCGCCATCTGCATCGGGAATAAAGAGCAAATTAGGAGCAGACGTGAGCCAAACGCCTCCATGACCGACAGCGATACCGCTCAGGCGATGCCCTTTGGCGTAGAAAACCTTGCGTTCATCAAAACGGCCATCGCCATCCTTGTCTGTATAAATAACGACTCGATCACTGTCTTGGTGTTTGAAGTCAGGATAGGAAAAATTTTCAATGACCCAGAGCCGTCCGCGATCATCGAAATCGAAGGCGATGGGCTGCATCACGTCCGGTTCCCCGGCAAAAAGAGTGACATTGAAGCCATCCGGGAGTGTGATCTTTTTCAGGGCCTCCTGAGGTGAAAGCGGCTTGTCCTCCGGGTTCTGGGTATTAATGACACCTTCAGGAAGGGAAGGCTCCGTAGCAGACCAGGCGGTGAAGCCCGAAACAATGACGCAAGTCGTCGCAAGAATGTTTCTCCAGATCATGGGGGTATGCTGACAAGGCTCGGACGATTTGCAAGGGGAGGGAAAGACTTTTTGGCGTGTGGAGTTCGAAAATTGCTTCAATTCGGCCGGTTTGGATTCCTGAAAAAGCTGGTTCAGGTGCCACCTGTTACCGTGTAGCCTTGGCTTCGGAGGTCCTGGGCCAAGTCTTTCTCCATTTGACCGGCGGCCTCAAACGGCATGGGGTTGAAGCACTCGAACAATTCTGGCATCAGTCGCAGCCCGTAGCGCTGAACCACGCGTGCGGCTTTAATCCCAGTTTTGTGGTTCTGGAAGCGCTCCTCAGGGGATAGGCCAGTCATGCCCACGTAAACACACGGTTTCGAACAATCGCGCCTTGGATTGGCTTTGCGTACGGCTGGGTCCTTCAGCGCACGTGGATCCAGCAACACCACGTAGACATGGTGGTGATAACTGCTCTCGGTTGCGGCCCGGATTTTCCGGAAGGTGCGCCGTTCCATGGAGTCATAATGAGGAAAATGCCCGGAAAGAAAATCTGATTTGATGGTTTTCTACATGATTGCTCTAAATTCACACAAGGTTGGCAACAGGCAGGGAAAAGCCGTTGAAACGGCTCCGATCAGGTTCGCCCCCCTTACCGCGCTGAAGTGGCGGTGTTAACGAGAGGTAAGCGTGATTTGAGTGTTACATCATGATGTGGTTCTCTCCAAAGAACGCGTTGCAGGGGGTGTCGAAACACAAAAGGAAGCAGTAGACATTTCCTTTATTCTCCCGGAGCATAAAAGCATAGGTGACGCGGCCTGGGGTCTGAAACAGATTCCATGAATCGTTTCCAGAAGGGGAGGCAAAAAAACCTTCTGAAAACTATGAAATGGATTTTAATATTACTAACAGCGGGATTCTTTACGGGCTGCTCTTCCACACCGACCAAGACCCAGGTTCCTGGTCCTGAGACATCCTCTTTACCTCTTGCGGCAGGCCAAGTGCCTCTGACCCTTCTAAAGGAGGTTCCGAAACGCCTGCAAAACCTGCAAACGGGAATGACGGAGGTGCAGGTATTCCAAACGCTTGGCCTTTATGATATTGAGCTGTCGGGTGACGCTACCGGCCCCCTGGAGCGAAACGTGCGAGCCTATGAACTTTGCCCGGGGTGTGGCTTGAACCTGATTTTTGATGCCCGGCAACGCCCTGCCAAGCTGTTGTCCGTTCGCCTAGCAGGTGAAGGTTGGAAGAAGATTTAGCGGCCAGTAAGGGAAGCAAAAAGTGTGGTTGAGTTTGGGCCGTAGAGAGGTTAAACATCACGCATGTTAGTAGGGCACTACGGAGTGGCTCTGCTCGTTAAGAGGCTCGAGCCCAGGTTGAATTTAGGGCTGCTGTTTGGGGCTGCAATGTTGCAGGACCTGGTGCTTTGGGGTTTGGTTTTGTATGGGGTTGAAAACGTCCATTCGCCTGCTGATTATTCTCACGGACGTTTTTTGACGTTTGATTTTCCGTATTCTCACGGGCTTTTGGCGAGTCTGCTTTGGGCTTTGATGGCCGGGTCGGGTGGGGCCTGGTTTGCCCTCGGCAACTTGCGTGCAAGGACATTCCTGTTATTAGCTGCGGCGGTTTTCTCCCATTTTCTTTTAGATGTGCTGGTGCATGTGCCTGAAATCCCCTTATTTGGGCAACAATCCAGAAAATTAGGGTTTGGATTATGGAAACATTTGCCTTTGGCTATTTCTCTGGAGCTCGTGTTGGCGACATGCGCTTCCATCATCTACCTGAGGTCACCGGAACCGACTGCGAAGCGGGTTGTGATAGGGATGATGATGACGCTGCTAGCCGTGCTCACGGCCTCGCAGCTTTGGGCCAGCCAGCCGCCCAGTTCGACTCAAGTTGCTGTGTCTTCCTTGTTTTTAATCCTGACCACTTGCGGAATTGGAGTATGGGTGGATCGTCATTCAAATGGCGAGAAAACTTGAGAACCTTGTCATTCGGCAGACGGGATGGCAATTTGGGGATGTGTCTGACACCAAATTTGAGCAGTTGAAGGCAATTTTGCGTTCGTACGGGTCATGCCTGGTGGCGTATTCCGGCGGCGTGGATTCGGTGTTCCTGGCGCGGGTGGCACATGAAGTGTTAGGCGAAAGAGCTCTCGCGGTCATCGCTGATTCGGCCAGCTTGCCAAGGCGGGAACTGCAGGAGGCGCTCGAGCTGGGGGAGCGATTTAGTTTTCCAGTCCGGGTGGTAAAGACCGAGGAGTTCAATAATGCCAACTACCTCTCCAACCCGGTCAACCGATGTTATTTCTGCAAGCACGAGCTTTTTACTGAACTGCTCCCGTTGGCCCAAGCCGAGAAGTTTGCAGTGATTGCCTACGGGGAAAACGCCAGCGACGTGGGAGATTTTCGGCCAGGAGCGCAAGCTGCCAAAGAATTTCAGGTGCGGGCTCCTTTAAAGGAAGCTGGACTCACCAAGTCTGAAATTCGACACTTATCCGCCGCTCTTGGGCTGCCCACGGCCGACAAGCCCCAAATGGCTTGCCTGAGTTCCCGGATTCCCTACGGTGAAGCGGTGAACCCTGTGAAGCTCCGAATGATTGAGGAAGGGGAATACGTGTTGCGGGACCTCGGTTTTCATGACGTCCGGGTGCGGCATCACGAACTCCGGGCGGGCGGGAACAACCCGGTGCAACATCTCGCTCGGATTGAAGTTGGAGTGGGAGAGATCCCGAAGTTGCTTGAAAACGAAAGTTTTTTGAAAGTGGCCGAAGCCCTCAAAAAAGCGGGATATGCCCATGTTACATTGGATTTGCAAGGGTACCGGCGGGGAAGCTTGAATGATTTGCAACCGATAGGGTCTCAAAGCGGGACCCAAAAAGACCGATAACCTCTTGGAAGCCGGAACTTTTTCCTGGATCCGGTTAATTAAAGAAAGCGACAGAAACAAAATATGCCTCAGTTTGCCTACAAAGCCCGTAAACGGACGGGGGAAGTTGTACAAGGCGTGTTGGATGTAGCCGATCGCTCAGCGGCGCTGGTGCAGATCGAGCGGCTTGGGCTTTTTCCGGTGATGGTGGACGCATCCAGATCCGGCGTAGCAAAGGCCGCCGCGATTGAACAAAAGGAACATGGCACGTCCAGACCTGCGTTCTCAGGCTCTTTTGGGGCGTCGTTCCGTCGCAAACGCAAGCCCAAGCTCCAGGAATTAGCTACTTATACCCAGCAATTGGGCAATCTGCTGAAGTGCGGTATGCCTCTGACCGTGGCGCTCAACAGCATGACGCATCTGGAGTCGAAAGGGATTCCCTCTGACGTGAGCAAGTCGCTCAAGCAGGATGTCATGGAAGGAAAAAGCCTTTCGGACGCGATGGTAAAGCAGTCGCAGGTATTCTCGGATCTTTACATCAACATGGTGCGCGCGGGTGAGCAGAGCGGAGCGCTGGTGGAGGTGTTAAAGCGGCTTTCCGACCATTACGAGCGATTTGCCGAGGTGCAGTCGAAATTTACGTCAGCGTTGATTTACCCCGCAATCGTGTCGAGCGTTGGGGTGGTCATTATTGTTTTCTTCATGACCTTCATGCTGCCGAAGTTCATGACCATTTTCGAAGGTTTGAAGGTGCCGCTCCCGTTGGCTACCCGAATTCTGATGGGGATCAGCAACTATTTCGGAAACATTTGGAACTGGCTGTTCATGGGCATGGTGGGGATGGCGATTACGGTTGTTTTTGTGCGATACAAAGCCACTTTGGCCGGCAAAAGGAAGCTCGATTCCATAAAGATGAATGCGCCCATCGTGGGCAAGGCGGTCCGACTGAACCTCTTCGGCCAGTTTGCGCGGACATTGTCCACGCTGCTGGTGAACGGCGTGCCGGTTTTGACGGCTCTGAAAATTACCGAGGATATCATTCCCAATATCATGGTGAAGCACGCGATTGCAGTGACGCGCGAACAAGTGACTGACGGCAAAACCATCGCGCAGCCTCTAGCTGCGAGTAAACTTTTCCCACAGTTGATGATCGACTTGCTTAAAATCGGCGAAGAAACCGGCGATGTGCCAGGGGCGCTGGAAAACATTGCCGAGACTTACGAAAATGAGTTGAACATTCAGTTGCGCGTCATGACCAACCTAATCGAGCCCGCGATGATTATCATCATGGCGATCGGTGTGGGCGGCCTGCTCTTCAGCGTGCTTTCCGCGATGTTTGCAATCACCAGCAGCTTAAGCCGCTAATGCGCTTTCTCCATCCATGCGGCATGGGGCGAACTGGATCCCAGAAGCGAAAGGGATATTTCTGGGGGCACGGACGCTTTGGTTTCACCTTGATCGAATTGTTGGTCGTGGTTGCAATCATTGGGGTCATTGTGACGATTGCGATTCCGAGCATATATCGGCAGTTGCATCCGGATTCGATGCAGAAGGCAGTAACTGATTTCATGGAGGCATGCAGCAACGCAAGGGCGGCCGCTATCTTGAATGGGTCTGAAACGGATTTAGTCATTCGGCTCAATGACCGGCACGTAAGCATTGAGCAGGGGAGTAGCGGCCCTTCCGCCAACAAGCTATCGAGCTTGAGTGTTTCCGGTGACGAATGGCGCATGGCCGATCGCTCATCAGCAGGTGGAGGCGGCAAAGCGTCAGGAGCCTCGGAGAATGCCCGGACATCCTTCACGTTCTCGGATCGAATCCAAATTGAAGGTTTGGGAATCAACGGAGAAGACTGGACGGACGATGAGGTGGCGAGAGTTCGTTTTTACCCTAATGGCACCTCCGATGAGTGCACCATTGTGCTGCTTTCTGACCAGGGCGAGCGGCGAAACATCTGGCTGGACGTGGTAACGGCCCAGGCGGATTTTGAAGTCGACCCTCATAAATTCAAAGAGCGCTAGATGATTATCCGCGTTAAGCAACCTGAAAATGGTCCCTTTCCTCGGCCGCCAGTCGGCTCGTCCGAAAGCACCAGTGCCTTCACGATCCTGGAGGTCATTATTGCCTGCGCTATTTTCTTCATGGTTTCATTTGCGGTGATCGAGATGGTGATTCAAGGATTGTCGGCCGCGCGCTCGCTGCAACAGCGGGAACCGGATGCCGGGATGCTCGCCGCCACTTTGTCACTAACCAACAGGTTGGAAGAAGGAACCGAATCGGGGGATTTTGAAGACATCGCTCCCGGGCTTTATCGGGGTTACCGCTGGGAACGTTATGTGGAGGAGGTTGGAAGCAATAGCTTGTTCAAGGTCGATTTCATCGTTTACTACAATCGGAGCCAGGGAAAGCGCAAAGGACTATCTGAGTCCCACATGAGCATCCTGCTTTACAAGCCGGGCTCGCCGCCAGGAAGCGCGTCTGGAAGGGGAGGGGGTCGCTGATGCGTGTCGCCTCATCTAATCGGGCAAATGGCAGGCAGGGCTTTACGATCCTGGAAATCATGATTGCGATGTTTATCTTCGCACTGGTCCTGACCGCTATTTATGCGACCTGGACGGGCATCATGAAGGGGACTGCCTCGGGTATCAGGGCGGCCAATGAGGTGCAGCGGTCGCGCATCGCGATTCGGTCCGTGGAGGATGCCTTGCTTACCGCCGTGATGTATAACGAGAACATGAAGTGGTACTACTTCGTGGCGGATACGAAGGGGGATATGGCAGCGCTCTCGTTCGTTTCACGGCTGCCAGCTTCATTTCCTGGAGTAGGCCGCTTCGGTGGTTCGGTTGTGCGGCGCGTGAGTTTTTACACCCAATCCGGTTCTGATGGCAGGGCTGAATTGGTGATGTCGCAGGTGCCGATGCTGCTGAATACAAACAATGGCGGCGCCCAGGGATACTCAATTGTCCTGGCGCGGGACGTGAGCAAGTTCGAACTCGCTTTCTTTGACTTGCAAAAAAAGGACTGGGTGGATGAGTGGAAAAACACCAACGCACTTCCCGCGCTCGTGCAAGTAACGTTGGGATTGGGAAAAGCGGGCCTTTCTTCCAGCACGCCAGAGGACGTAGTAACGAGGATTATTTCGTTGCCGGCTTCGGCAGTTGGAGGGCTCCAGGCTGGCCCGGGACCGACTGGTCCGGGTGGTCCTGGCTCCAGACCGCAATGAGAATTTACATTCAACCAAGCAGAGAACGGGGCATCGCGCTGATGATGGTGCTGATCGTGGTGACCGTCCTGACCATCCTGGCTGGGAAATTCGCCTACAACATGAAGGTGGAAACCAAGCTGGCGCGGAATGCCTCGTTTGAAGCGGATTATGAATGGGCCGGACGCTCTGGCATTGAGCGCGCAAAATGGATCCTGGCCCTAAGCGCAACCGGACCTGGAGGCCAAGTGGATTCGCTCGGCGCGAAATGGGCGGGTGGCTCAGGCGATACCAACGGTGCATTGGCTGACGTGCAACTGAAAGGCTTTGAACTTGGGGACAACGTTACAATTGACCTGGAAATTGAGGACCATGACCGGAAGTTCAACATCAATGTCGCGGATGAGGTTCTGCTCAAGGAAGCGTTGACCAAGGTAGTGGGAGTGGAGGAAGGAACCCTGGCTGAAACGATCGCGCAATCGATCCTGGACTGGATCGATCCTGATGACAAACCGAGAATGTCAGGGGCTGAAACGAGCTATGACCAGAATCTTACCCCTCCTAATTTCTGCAAGGATGGACCGATGGACGACATCTCTGAGCTGCTTATGATCCAGGGAGTCACCCCCGCGATTTATCAGGGTTCAGGTGGAGGCCATATGCCGACGGTGCATCAAATGAATCGCGGTGCTCGACAGTCCAGGTTTGAAGAAGTGACTTATGCCGTGGGATTGAAGGATCTGTTCACCACAACATCCAGTCGGATGGTGAATATGAACACCGCACCAGCCGAGGTATTACGCATATTCCCTGGAATTGATGAAAACATTGCTCAAGCCATCATTACGGCCCGAAACGGTCCTGACCAGATTCAGGGCACGCAGGACGATGGTATTCCCAATCTAAATGTCGTTCCTGGCATGCCTCCTGGAGCGGCTGCGCAGTTTAGTCGATTTCTCAGTGTTCGCAGCCTCGTATTCGAGGTGAAGGTAGATGTGACAGCGGGTGGAATGAAGCGGCGCTACATTGGCCTGCTGCGAAGGAATTCGCCGCGTGATATTCAGATCCTGAACATGTACTGGGAATAGTCGAGGCAACCGTGGGGAAAATCATTTTCGTTACGGGCACCGATACCGGGGTGGGAAAAACTCTGCTGACAGCTTTGTTGCTTTTCCATCTGCGCTCCCAAGGGAAGAAGGCATTGGCGATGAAGCCGTTTTGTTCCGGCGGTCGTGGAGATGCGGAATTGCTTCATTCGCTGGAGGCAGAGGATATTGGCTTGGAGGAGCTGAACCCATTTCATTTCAAAAGGCCGATTGCGCCATATCTGGCAGCGACTAAAAAAGAGCTCGAGCGTATCACGCTGGAAGGCGTCGCACACCACATCCTAACGGTGAGTGAACGCTGCGATTACCTCCTGGTAGAAGGGGCTGGCGGGCTCTTTGTACCATTGGGCGAAAACTGGTTTGTGAAGGACCTAATCGAGGTCCTTGACTGCGAAGTAATTCTCGTGTCACGTAATCGTCTGGGGACGATTAACCACACGCTTCTGAGTGCGAAAACGCTTGAAAAATTGAGGTTGAAAAGGGGAGTGAAAGTGGTGCTGATGGGGCAAAAGAAACCGGATTTTTCCGCAGCAACAAATGGAAAGTATTTAAGGGAAGCGCTTGCAGGAACCCCGGTGGTCAGTGTAGGTTTTCAGGGTGCAGGAGCCAGTCGTGTGAAAGCGATAAAGGCAACTGGAAAGAAGCTGAAAATAGTTCTTGCACCGCTGGTT
>JAQGOV010000190.1 GCA_028293425.1 Verrucomicrobiales bacterium | reverse complement strand
TGGGTTTGCTCGTATGGTGAATTTTCAACGCAAAGGCGCCGAGAACGCAAAGCCTGAGGGGAAGCTTTCGACAGAAACATGGGAAGGGGAAGAATTAGGGCTGTGACATCGGCAAGCAGGTAAGTACGGTCGGTTGGCCGCGGTCTCTCACGCTCAGGAATGGTCACGCGGTTTTGGCGGCATCAGGTGGCAATTCAACACAGAGGCGCCGAGCACACAGAGATCCTGAAGAGAAAGCCGGTGAGTGGGTTTGGCCTTCGTCCGGGAGGGAAGCTCAGGGAAATTATGTTGCTGATGCGGCGAAGGGTGAGGCTGGCGACTGGAAAAATGTGGAACCGATTTCTTACCGGCGGGAAAAAGAATAAAAGTTGAGGACCGTCCCGTTCATGGGAGCCGCTCCTGGCGCTGGCGGATTTGGCGGGTGGAGATTGGCCACAGAATGCGCGTCAGGCAGCGGAGGGGTTTGACGGCCGTGGCGCAAGAGAGCAGCCCGATCGGGGCGTTGTTGTGGGATACCACCTTTTCCAGGCTTCAGGTTGCTGGCCTGTCCTCAGCTAGGCTGTTAACTGAATCGCAAAGGGCATTGCTGAACGCACTGCATGGCGTAGCGCCCGCAAGGCTAAATCGGGTTATTTGAGCAGCATAGTAAGCCATCCAAGCTATGTTCTTATAAGAATCTTGCGACCTTAAGACCTCTGTCCTAAAAAGGGCAGTGTTACAACCGTTGTCCCGGTTTGGGACGCCGAATCTCCCTCTATCGAGCGCGTCTGCATCTTTAAGGATCTGGAATGCAATATCGGGGTTGGGACATTTGTCATCAGGAATGCAGTGGTAGTGAATAGCGTTGAGGCACGCGGATGCTGACTGGAAGTCGTTTAGCGAGGCGGCAATTTCGTTCCGGAACTTCTCAGCGGCCAATTGTCCGTGGGTTTCGTCTTCCGAATTCCCTGAGCGGTGCGTGTCGTGAAGTGCTGCCGCCAAAAGGACTATTCGTAAGGTTTGTCCTTTCGTCGGTTCGTCGTAATGTTGCGCGAGGAAAGCGCTCCAGAGCATAACCCTGGCAGCATGCATAGATCCGTGATAGCCATCATGATCAGTGTCGATGCACTACTTCGCTTAGTTACGGTCAAAGAAGAGTTGGAGGACCCTCAGGTGATTCAGAAAATTCGCCAGATTCTTCGGCCCAAGGAGTACACGAAAGTGGATGAGATCATTGATCTGGTTTTCTCCGCGGCTGAAGATGTCAAAAAGGAAGAAACGTTCCAACTGGAGGTCGACGCTTCGGAACAACTCGGCAAAAAGTCCACGGCTCCGGTTAACTTCCGGGAGCAGTGCATCGCACGTATTCAGACCCTCCTTAAAACCGTTCTTATCAAGCGTTCGGCGGCTCTCTTTTCTTCTGGGGACGAGCAAATTGGTGTCATTTGCGTAAACTCTCGCCAGCATCAACTTGGCAAGCATTCCAGTTATTGGTTCGCATTTCACCCCCATCAGAAGGAAGCAATTTCAAAGTATCCCAAAGGCTACGTTGCGTTCGGATGTGGAAGTGCAGAAAAGATCATTTTCGTACCGGCGAAAGAATTCATTACCTGGCTCAACAAATTCTGGACCACCGAAACCGATGATCGGATGTACTGGCACGTCCGAATCAAAGAGGAAAGCTCCGGCTTTCATGCTGATACCAAAGCGGGGCACGAAGCAATTGACGTAACCCCGTTTTTGATGCATTAACAAATGTTCCGCTATCCTTAGTTTTTTTCACTGCGTCTGCTGCTGCCTCGGTTGCCTTTTTGGTCTTATGCAGTTGAACTAAAGTAAACCAAAATCCTCCAATTCCCAAAAGAAGCCCAAGAACATTCAAGAGATTCCCCCATTCTCCTCCTCTGAGAAAACTTGTGATATCGGCCCACATTTAATGTTGAATCAATGACTTGGGGAATGCGAAAGTTCAAGTAAATCTTAACGGTTTTAATGAAGAGAAATTACTGGTCCAGCTTTGGACCAGAATTATCGCTATTAGATTCGTGGCCAATGGCTGGTGTGCACTCGTGTTGATTGGTGATAACCGACCAGTTTTTCAATCGAAAATCTCCACTCAAAATGGCCACCATTTGTCTTTCTTGTGCGTCACAGCCGTTCTGCCGCTTCAGTGTTCTATGCTAAACGGGATGCCCTTGGACTAATTATCATCAAATGCAACCTAACAATCAAGATACAGTAGAACAAAATGGATTACCGGTGTCTTCCAAGTAAGACAACCCGGCCTGGAGGTGGATACTCTCTCGAACCGATTACTGACGAGCCACGACCACCTCCCCTTCCGAAGTCATGCTTTGGCAGGTCTTTGCCGCTTCCGGTTTCTTCCGCCTTGTGGCGGCCTCGCACCTTGCCCCGCTTTGCGTTTACCGCCCCATGCCCCACGGCCTTCCGAGCTCCTAAACTAGCAGAAATCCCGCTTGCCCTTTTTCAGCCAAACCACTACATTCGGCCTGCTCTGGCTGAGGACCATTCCAGCCAAAACCCCCAAAATCACCGATTTCAAAAGGTGCTTGCATCCCTTATTGAGATTTAGAATTATTCCAAGTATTGATTTGCCGTCTGGCACTGATACCTTATCGAGTCTTGTGAAGTCGCCTGATAAAGAACACATCGATGCTCATTTTAATGAGCGTTTGGCCGCCCGAGGTTTCCGAATGACCTCGCAGCGGGAGCGCGTTTATGGCGTTCTGCTCCAGGAGCGGGACCATCCCACGGCGGAGCAGATCTTTTTCCGGGCCAAAAAGGATAACCCCGAGATTTCGATGGCCACGGTTTACAATTGCCTGGATGCGCTGGTGCAGTGTCGTCTGGTCAAGGAAGTGAACGTGGACCGTCAGGCAATGCGTTATTGCCCGAACATGGAGGAGCATTGCCATTTTCATTGCGACACGTGCGGGGGCGTGTTCGATATTGCAATTAAGGAAGCACAATTGGCCAGCCAGGTGGCGGTGCCGCAGGGGTTTCAGGTGACACGGGTGGATATGTCGATTCATGGGCTTTGCCCGGAGTGCAGGACAAAGGAAGAAGGCAAAAGGTAGAAGGCGGAAGTGAAGATGATCTCAGATCATAAATTTCAAATTTCGAATAGGGAACGGGACGAGCGTTTGGGATCACCGGTCCGGATGGTTGGAACGTCGGGGGTTTGCGCAGCTCAGCACCACCTCACCCCGGCCCTCTCCCCCAATTTAGCAATTGGCGGAGAGGGAGAAGACACTACGTCGCTCCCGTTCTTGATGAAGGTTAAATAAATTTCAATTTTTCGTCTTATA
>JAQGOV010000175.1 GCA_028293425.1 Verrucomicrobiales bacterium | reverse complement strand
TGCCCGCATGGGCTCCAAATCCCGCTCGAGCTGCGCCAGGTCCGCGGCATTATCATCGACGATCAGGATTTTCCTGGGATTAAGATTGGTGCCGGAGGTTGGATGGCCAATCAGCTCCGGCGCAGCTTCAACGGCAGGCGTCCCAGGAGCGGAAGCCGTGTCTTCAGTGCCAGCCGCTGGCAGTGGAGTGTTGTTGCGATTGACCGCTGCTTTGAAAGCACTAAACAAACTCATGTTCTCTTTATCGGTTTAAACCAACGCGTCCTTACGCGCTTCTTCCAAGGCCTGGGATAAAAACTGCGCGGCCGAAGGCAACGACCGCCTCACATGGGGGAGCAACTGATGCAAGCGGATGGCGAGGTCCCCTGCCCCGGCCTGGAGGAAATGGCGGTACCACTTCATGAACTCCTGGCTCACGGCGCTTTCCTGCGCTGGCGGAACGCTCCAGTCGCCACCCGCGATGACCTCGCAGAGAAACCGTGCGGCCATAAACCTGGGGGTAAGGTTTTGAATCTTTTGCAAAGCCGCCAGCGCTCCTTCAACGTGCTGGTTAAGCAAAAGCGCCTCGGCCCTTTGTTGCAGTGCCATCTGATCTTCTGGGAAATGCTTCAACGCTTCGCCGGTCCACTCTTCAGCGAAGGCATGCAGTTCCGGGAATCGCAAGGCAATCTGCGCGCCCACCAGCCAGGCGCGGAGATTGTCCGGCTGCTCAACCAAAATGCCGTTAAGCATTTTCAAGCCTTCTACCGGCTGCTGCTGGGTGTCCGACAAGAAAACGGCGTAGTCGAAACGCAAAGGTTGCGATTGCGAGTCATCTTCCAGAGCGGCGGCAAAGCTTTTTGCGGCGGCTGGAAGTTGGTTAAGCATCTTTTGGCAAATCGCCAGGCAATGACGAGGCCCCGCTTTGAGAATGTCCTTATTAATCGGCGAAAGCGCGGGCCGCTCGCGTTTGGTCAGGCAGAGCTGGAACTGTTCACCCGCCTCCGAATATTGCTTCAGTTCCAGGAGCGCGAGCCCGAGCGTGAAATGCAAGGAGGCACTCAGCCCGCCGTTTTTGGCCATTCGGCCCTGCAGAACCGTCACGATAGCCCGATGGTTTTTTACGGTCAGCAAATGCGTACTGAGCTGAGTCAGCAACGTTTCGCGCAGTTCAGGAACTACTTCCGCTTCCGGCAGCCCAGACATGAGATGAAACGCATCCCAGTAATAGTCCAACCCCGCTTTGAATTGTCCGCAGCGAATCAATTCCAAGCCATAATTCATGATCAGGTTTGGCTCGCCCGGCATTTCCTCCAGCGCACGCTCCAGGAGCGCCAGGTTGCGGGCTTTCTTGTTGCGCGAGCAGCTCACTTCCTTGGTGTAACCGTGGTGGATTAATTTTGCCGTCGCGAGGCAATTTTCCATGCCCCATTCGAGCCGCCGCACCTCCAGGCTGCTGAACGCCTGCTCGTGAACCCGGCCCACGAAAAACAATCCCGGCGCGTTCCGGAACAGGCGCGGCACATAGCTGCATCCTTCATCCTCCCGGCTAACGTCCACAATCGGCAACCGATAGCCAATCACGTTGCAGGCCGATATTTCCGCACGCAACCCTTCGATGGTTTCCGCGGACAAAACTTCGTCAGCATCAATCACCAGCACCCAATCACCGGTTGCCCGCTCCAGCGCCGCATTGCGAGCAGCGCTAAAATCATCGCACCACTTGAAGGAATAAACTTCAGCCCCAAACCTGCTCGCAATGTCGCGCGTCCAATCCGTGGAGCCTGTGTCCATCACAATGATCTGGTCGGCGACGTGGCGCACCGATTCCAGGCATTGGCCGAGGAACTTTTCCTCATTTTTGGTAATCAGACAAACGCTCAGGCGCTTCATTGTGCCGAACAGGCAGTCGTCGAGATCAGGCAATTGGACCTTTGGACCACCAGCTTTGGGGGCAAACAAACGGGGGAAGTGAAGTGCAGCTTTCCATTTCGGCGCCATCTGCAGCACGCGGTTCAAGCACGCCCGCGCCTTTGCAATATCATTGACCGCCCTGGCTATTTCGGCCAAAAGCAAAAATGCTTCCGGGTGGAACGGCCTTTCCTGTATGGCCCTCGCCGCAGCCTTCCATGCGGCCAAGAACTGTTGGTCCTTGAACAAACCGCGGGCCTGGGTGAGGTCGCCAAATCGCGCCACGGCTGGCAAGGCCAACGTCAGAGGTTTAGGTGTCCGTCGCTGGCGGATTTGCTCCTCGGTCGCCTTATGACGGGCCTGCAAATCGAGCAAGCGATGGGCGGCGATTTGGGCAGCCTTCTCCCAGGTCCATTCGCGCCGGACGTATTCGCTCGCGCGCAATCCCTTTTCCTTCGCTGCTTCTTGGTTCTCGAAAATCTCCCGCATGGCTTTTCCCACGGTCAACGCTGAAGACTCCAGCCACCAACCATTGTGCGCGAGAGGCAGGTCGCCGATCACAGGGCCAATCGCTTTACGGGTTGCTTCCACGCGATACGCGAACTCATCGGTGGCAAAGTCGTCCGTTGCGCCACCGGCTGTTACCACCACCGGCAGACCGCAAGCCATTGCTTCCAATACAGGCAAGCCAAAGCCTTCGCCTCGATAAGGATGCACCAGGCAATCGCAAGCGGTGTAAAGGCCGGCTATTTGCGACGGCAGCATTTCCTCGGTGAGATACAGAATCTCCGGCGCATTCGGCCGTGCCTGGGCCGCTTTGATTTGCGCCTCAAACGTTTGGCCCGCATAAATGGTGTCCCCGCCAAAATCCTTGATCACCAGGCAAACATCATCCGCCGACGTGAAGCTTTGCAGGAAAGCGTCCAGCAGGACGTCCGGTCCCTTGCGACGAATCGTGCCGCCAACGAACAGGAACTTAAATTTCTTTTTTGTGGTCAATGCCATGGGCTGGGCCGCTGGATGAAACAGCACCGAGTCCACGCCGTTAGGAACTACTTTCACCTTGTCCGGATGCACGCCAGAATCGACATAGACACGGCGCACATATTCCGATGGCACCCACGCTTCATCCACGCGTGAAAGTTGACTCACCCAATCGGCGGGCAAGGAGCCAAATTCCCACGGCTGAATCACAACCCATTGGCCGGTGGCAGGCGCATCCCAGCGGGGCGGCCAGCCATGGCGCACCGTGACATCCGCCTGGCGCGGAGGTTGCGCTTTCATCCTTCGGGCCATCTGCTGAAGTTCAGGCACGGTTGTCAGGCCATTGCGCAGCGTGTTCTTGCCCAGGCAAGTGAGCTGCAAATTCGGCTGCTTTTGCAAATGTTCGGTGATCTGGCGATTCACTTGCGAAAGACTGCCGAAGTCCAGGAAGGAGCCTTCCCAGGTCACATGAACTGGGCTGGACGGGGCTGGCTCCCTGGTAGCCACCGGGGTCTGAGAGCGGCTGGTGGGTGCACGGTAAACGCCGGCAAGCTTTCGTTCGATTGCCTGCAAGCGAGCAACCACCAGGCTGGCCACGGCTTCACGGCTGTAGTGCTGGAGCATGTGTGCCCTGGCCTTAGCGCCTTTTTCCTGAGCAAGTTCAGGGTTCTCAACGACCTTCCGCATGGTGGCTCGCAGGTGCGATTCAGAAGGATTTGCCCAGCGATGCCCACGGTAGTGATACAGCTCCGGCTCGAGGTATTTTGCTTCGACTAATTCGTAATTAACCAGGAACGAGTTTTCCTCGTTCATAAATTCCGTATTGCCGCTCCAATTGGTCGCAATCACGGGCAAGCCCATCATCATCGCCTCGTGATGCGGCCGGCCCCACCCTTCTCCGCGGCTCGGCGCCACCAGGCAGTCAGCAGCCTTGTAAAGGCGCGGCAGGTCCGCTTGGGGGATCTGCTCCGCAATGAGGTGGATGCGCGGCCATGGTTTGTCTCCCAGATCCAGCTTCGCGGCATGATCGCGGATGAAATTCCAGATCCCTTCCGAAGGATCACCATCCGGTTTGCTGAACTGATAAGTCCGCAGGTAAAGGCAAACATCATCGGCGCCCGAAAATTCGCGCAGATAGGCGGAAAGCAGAACATCCCAGGCCTTGCGCGATGACCATTCAAATATGGCCAGGAAGTTGAACTTGGCCTTGTTCGGCAGCGGCAATGGCCCGTGTTTCTCAGGGTTAAATTCGTTTTCATCCACTGCTTCCGGCATAACGACCAACTTGTCGCGCTCGACGCCGCTCTGGGCGAAGGTTTCCACATTGAAGGCGCTCGGGACCCAGACTTCGTCCATCTGATTACAAGCGGTGACCCATTCCGGAGCAATTCGGTCCGTCTCGAACATGGTTCGCCCAATGCGATAATCGGCATCCCGCACGTCGCAGAACCCGTTCGCTGGATTATGCGAAATGGTGATTCCGCCGCGCATCTCGGAGAATTTGTCCCGCAGGAAGAAAAGCGTATCCCGCTCCGCCTGGGCCAGGCCTTCCACGAACTTTTCAGAATAGAGATTGTTGTGATGAAAAATCCCGAGATCCACCTGGCTCGCCAGCGGCAGAATGAAATTGATGGCCTCGCTCGCGTAGCCACTGGGGTTGAAAATCGGACCCAACCAGCGCACCGGCAGCGTCGTGGCGCGGCAGGCTGCCAACGGGACGGTCCGCGCGGCATCCAGGCGTGTGCCAACTGCTTCCGCGCACCCGTGCACGATGGGTTCCACGGCGGGAGCCACGTCGGTTTGGGAATAAATAAATTCACCCCGGGCCATCGATGCTTTCAAGGCGGCGGCATGAGACCGATTGAGTTTTGCCATAACAGCGTCCCCTTGCTTACCCTTTCCCACACGAGTGAGCTGAACGGCTAAATTGTGCACCACTCCCGAATGGCTCGGAGCCAGGGTAGCTGCTTTCTCGAAGCAAAGCAGGGCAAAAGTCTCGTCATAAGCCGGCTGATCCAGCCACGGCACTGGGCATCCGGCAGCCAAAAGGCCCAATGCGTTCCAGGCAACTCCTTCCGCTTCCGTCGTGTCGGCAAAAAATACTTTGCTGATATTCAAGCTCTCACGATAGCGATTGCGCACCGCCACCTCTTCATTTTGGGAAGTGGTCGCTCCCTGGGTGATCCCTTGCTCATTTTGATAGAACAGGCTCAACACCTCGGGAACGAGCACGGCCCTGCGCTTCTCCTGCGCGAAGCGCAACAGGATCTCATAATCCCCCACAGCCTTGAGTTTGGAATCAAACCCGCCCATCGCCTTAAGCACGGAGGCTCGCCAGAACTGCAAACAGCCGGTCAGGCAATAAAAGAGAGAGAACGCAGGATGATAAGCTGGATACACCAGTGTTCGCCGCTCGGCTCCTGAGTTAAATGTGTCGTTCGGGACATTCGTCCACGCGCAGTGCGCGTAGGCCAGGTCGGCTTCGGGCTGAGCTTCCAAAGCTTCCCACAGTCGCTCAAACGCATCGGGGCGACGGCTATCATCGGTATTGGCGTTGGCTACGTATTTTCCGCGTGCCACTTCCAGGCCCCGGTTCCAGGCAGCATACAACGTCTCGCGCTCTGTCCGGATGTAAACAATCTGCGGATATTTCTGCTGAAACTCGCGCACCACTGCTTCCTCATTTTCTTGGGAGCCGCTGTTCACCACCACGATTTCCATCTCTCCGCGGCGGAACAGCGTTTGGGCGGTTAGGTCTTCCAAGCAAGGACGCATGAAGCGCTCCGCATTGTAGGAAGAAACGACGGCAGAAACCTTAAAAATGGGACCTGCTTCGACCTTGGTGGTGAACATGGATTTTTCCAATCTTTTCGTGGCCGGCGCACCGGGCTGGCCTGCGATTTCCGCGCTGCCAACCGCCGCTTTGGTAACGCAATAACGGTAACCCACCCAGCCGGTGGCGTTTTGGTCATCGCGCACATCCACCACGGTTGCTCCGCACGCTTTGAGCAATTCCAAAACCTCCGCCTTGGGAATGCCGTGCATTTCCATACGTGGCACCAGCACCCCGTTCGTTTCCGAGGAGCCAGACTTGGTGCCGCTCGTGTTGTGCGGATTCGGTAAAACGTCCAGCAGCAAACGTGTGGTCTTCGAGCCATTGTTGGCAAACCAGCAAACGTGCTCCTGCACCATGTCCAGTTCCAGGATGTAACGGCCGGGCTTGCCCGGCACTGTCACGCTCAAAGAAAGTTCCACGCTTTGGCCGGGGGCAAGCCCCGAGGGCACAGATGCGCGCGCATCATCGTTTACAATGGCGCGTCCCGATGCGTCCAGCCAATGGTTCCCCAGCTTTACCGGATTGCTCGTGGATGCTGAAAAGAATGGCCAGGCCAAGGTGCTCACATTGCGAACCACTGCCTTTAAATCGAGTGCCGTGCCGGCGAAAGCCTTCAGATCCCGGGTATCCACCACGATCTCTGCCTTGCATGCTCCGGGCTCAAGGCGATCTCCGGCGGTGTGCTCCGATCCGATTGGATGGCTCGGAATTTGGAATACCACCAGGCCTCCCGGGGCCAGGATGCGCAGGAATTCGCGAATGAATTTCCGGCTGTTCTCCGGCTGGTTGTGCTGCAGCACAATGTTCGAGTAGATGAAATCAAACGAGTTATTCTCGAACAGTCTTAAATCGGTCGAGGTGTTTAGATGATATTGGCAACGCGCCCCGAATCGGTTGTAGCCTCGCGCCTGTTCCACCATCGAGGACGCGATGTCCACTCCGTGCGCTTCTTCAAAATGCTTGCACAAGGCTTGGGTCAGCCGCCCAACTCCGCAACCGAAATCCAGCGCCTTGCCGTTGCGGAACGGGAAGTTCAGTCCGTTGACATACGAAATCACCGAGGAGATTTCTCTCTCTCCCAAGGAAAAGAACTCGTTCACATCCCATTTGCCGTTCTTTCGTTTCTCGTCCGTCAGAATCGCCCACAACGGATCACGTTTGCCAAACTCGTTCCAATTCTTTTCAACCTCCACTAGGTTGGCATCGATGCTGACGGGAGCCGGCGCTTTGGCTTCTGCCGAGTGCCGCACTTCAACCTCACTCTGCTGCAAGAGCCGGCGCACACTTGAATCCGATTTAATATCGACCGGAGTGATGCCAATCCACTCCACCTCACCGCGCACCCAATCCAGGGCCGACTTCCATTGTGGCTCCGGTTGAGTCGATTTGGTTTGAAAGAAAATCCTGGGTTTGCCGGAACTGCCGTTTAAAGCCGCCTGGATGGCGGATGCCACT
>JAQGOV010000158.1 GCA_028293425.1 Verrucomicrobiales bacterium | reverse complement strand
TCTCCTTAAAGACCTCCTGCCCCCACTTGCGCCGGGCCTTGGAAAGGACACTATGGTCGGGAATCCTCTCATCTAGGCTGTAGCCCAAAAACCAGAGATAGTCGAGCCGTTCTGGAACAATCCGCATCAGTTCACGCTCGCTTGGGATAGTGTCCAGAAAGAGCAGGAGCATGAGCTTCACAATCACCACCGGGTCAAGGGAGGGGTGGCCTTTGGTGCCATAGAAGCCACTCACAATCGGGTGGACAAACGACAAATCGAGCACCTGGTTGACCAGGCGCAAAGGATTGTCCTCCCGGACTCGTGTTTCGAGGTTCACCTGGTAGCAGCGGGATTCCGGATGGGGCTTGTGAATGCTCATCATATGCCGAACTTCGGTTGCAAACACCCGCGAAGGGCATTTTAAGAACTTCTCCGCAATTTGGCATTTGGGCAACACGCCCTCACTTCGTCTCCTACGAGTAAAAGGCGTGAGCCGCGGAGATCTCTCGGCGGCTGCGGGCTCGGTTGTGGTCACGTTTCTTTTCATACGTTTCCGTTCTTGTGGATGAGGACTTTTCTCACCTTCGCGGGATTGTTTTAGCACGTCGTTTTCGAATTGCATAACGCGTGGGGCGCACGGGGAGCACAGGATGCGTGGGGGGCCTGGGAGAAATAACTCTTGGCCCTATACTAATTCAGGAAGAGCGTGAGGGCGGCGGAGCCGGAACCCAAATGTCAGGATTGGAGGTGCCCCGGTCGAAACGGTGGCGTGTTGGGTGATTTAGGTTTTACCTCAACACAGAGGCGCCGAGTTCGAAGAGGTATGACCACCGGGCGCGAACTCCGTTCGACTGATTGCCCTGCAGGCTGGCAGGATTTACAAACTGGGGCAGTTGAGAGCGCTTTTGGACTGTGGCCTCGCTTTGGTGGAAATGCGGGGGCGTTTGGGTAGGACCGAGTTTTAGCTCAACGCAAACGAACAGAAAGCGCAAAGAAGAGAGCTGGGCGGAGGGAAAAGCGCGACTCATTGGATGGGTCGCGGTGATGGTGGCAGGATGCTCGTGGGCACGCCTCGCTGGCGCTCGAGAGTGAGGGTGGTGTTGGGCCGATTTCCCAAGGTAGGACCTTGCTGGGACAGGGGCCGGACGGTGCAAGGTCCAACCGCTGGGCTTTGAGACGCAACCCCGCTTAGGGTTGGAAATGGAGCGAGTCGGCGATGGCGTGGCGTTGGCTACTTTATTTCACCCTTGAGGGGGCCACCCTTCCAGTGCACTGCCATTTTGAGCATAGCAATTCGATTAAGAGTGTGCGGCAGGGGGCGAAGCAAACTCAGCCGCGAACTGCTCCGGTGAAGCAGGTGATACAACCACGGTGCGACGGCTGAAACGCAAAACCACGGTCAGATGACGATCCGTGACAAGTGCGCGATAACCTCCCAAGGCTTTATTCCGGTAAAAACCGGAGTACGAAAAAAAGCCGCCATTGCCAAAAGTACGAATGCTCCAGCGCATGGCATTAGGTTCGAACTTCGCCGAGTTCAGCCCAAGAAGGGGTAGCCGGGTCTTCCAGAACAAACGATGGACCAGGATAGCATCCGGGGTGATGGTGTAGCCGCGAATAGCAAAGAGAGCACAGCCGAGGACAAACGCCAGCATCAGCGGTCCAACCCAGAATGGCTTGCCGCCATGGTTCCAGGCCACGAATGCGATACCCAGGCAGAGGGCGGTGAGCAGTGAAGACAGGACAATAAGCAAGGTGTCCCAAGGCGCCTGGTAATGTTTCACGGTTTTGTGGGGTGTGGGCAGATCCGCACCTAACAAGCAAAATTCAGGGCCGGCGGCCACGAGTCATCCCGTGATAAATGGCTCCTCTGTGGTGAATTCGGATTTGCCCGGGGCATGAAAAGAACCGTAGCCAGCCGGAAAACTGTGTCAATGCTGAAGACCTTTGCCAAACCTCAGCTACTCTGATGTAACTATTGAGGAGCATTCCCTTCATGCAAACCCTCCTAAATGGTTGGCAATCATGGAGTGCCCGTTTCAAGCTGCTCCAGTTAGGTAAAGGCTCCTTGTGGCTTCGGTGCTGTTAGTCGACCACCCGGCTCTCCAGCGACATCACCCAAGTTCGCTGAGCGGCGATTAGAGAACCCCTTCCTCAACGTCGTACACGTCGAAGAAGAACTTCACCTTGCTCGGGGGCTTACAATATTTTGGGATGTAGTCAGCGAGGTACGCTTGCGGCCCTTCGTCCAGGTCGGTGAGGCGCAGGCCGATCATGTGGTTGTTCCACTTGATCACCGCTTTACTGTCTTTGACGGTGGTGTTCTCCCGAATCCATGCGTCCACTTCCGCGTCGCTGGCGCCGCTGGCCACGAAGTCCTTGAACTTGACGGGGTCAAGTCCGGTGAACTTCCAAAAGTAGGCGCCCAGCCCACAAGGATAATAGTTGTACTCGCCCTGAAGCCCGAGCAGATCCGCACGGGCCTTGTCGAGCATTCGTGCAGCGATGACAAAACCACCAAGGGTATCGCGGGGACTGCGGGGCGGGGTGGAGCGAAGGTCGCGCGCCAATGGTTGTAATAGATCCCTATTCATAGGGGCATTGTAGTTGATTGGCACGGTGGAGGCAAACATGCGGCCGTAGGGGGTTTGAAGGTCGAAGGTGTAGGGAAGAATAGGAGGGGGACGGGGCGTGGGAGCGTGACAATGGAGCAAGACAAAGCGGGTAGACGAGGGGGCGGAACGAAGGACAAAGTGTGAGACCAAGAGGGTGAGGCAGCTTCGCTGAAGAGGGGGATTCAGGGAGGGTTTTCAAGTTAATCTGGTTCCGCGGTAAACAGTGACAGGGGAACCATCGGCGATGAAGGCGGAGGCAGGGGGGCCGGAGATGAAGGGGGCGAATTTGGGATCGTAGAGGCTGGCGATGTCGCAATCGAGGGTGGCATTGCTGGTGCGCCAGACTTGCCAGCGGGGGTGGTCTACCTGGTATTCGACGCAGCCACCGTTTTTTTGAGTGACGTAGCGCCAATAATGTTCGGTGATGAATTCATCGAGCGAGCCCGGTTGAGCGGGGGCCGGGGCCTGAGTGGAGGAGGCTCGCAGCGTGTGCCATGCATCCCGGTGCTGCCATCGATAATCGACGCTGATGCCGGGACCATCGAGCCGGACGTCGTGGCTCATGGGGAGAGCGACATATTTTTCGTTGTAGAGCAAGCGGGCGATTCCGGCGATAGCTCGCCGGGGCACTATTTCCTTGATGAAAACGACTCCCCGACGCCATTCCTCACCCGAGAATCTCCGGACGTAGAAGCGGAGGTTGACCTCTTCAAAGTTGGTATGCATCGGCACAGGAACACCGCAGATGCGGGTTTTCAGGAACAAAAAAGCGACAATGCTGACATAGACCTTGCCCTGGTAAGTGTCCAGAACGGTGCCCGGGGGGAGATGCGGTTCCAGGATCTCGCGCTCCACGGGGTAGTTCAAAAAGGCGAGATGCCGCCATTCGGCGGTGAGGAACGGGCGGGGCTTGGGTTGGTCAGTATTCATCGGACGCGTCGGACTTTTTTGTAAACGGTGGCAGGCGAATGAAAAGGATTAAAGCGATGCTGGAGGAGGTTGTAAAAGCGGAATTGGCAAAAAGGTGCTTGGCGGAAACATAGAAAATTGAAACACGTTGGAAAGCGGTTGTAGGAGGAAGGGCATGGTTTGCAATCTTTTGCGGCAGGCAGTATTTCGCGGGTTTGAAACGTCTGAAAGGGCCAGAGGACTGGCGCACTCCAAGACGCTTGCGCGCCAGTGAAAACGCTTCAAATGCGGGAACGATCGGGGTCGGCCGGAGCCTCGCCCCAACGAGCATTCAAATTGCAGCATGCGGCTGGGTTCGAGGGCAAGGCATTACGCCAAGGTGTTGGGGAGGTTAATTTGCCTGAACGCGATAGGCGGCGGCCTCTTGCGAGTTACGGACGTATAAACGGTCGCCGACGAGCACCGGATGGTTCCAGGTTTTGCCTTCGATTGCTTGGAAGGAAGCGAGCTCGCGGTGGTCGGCCGGATCGGCGGCGACGAGGACGACTTTGCCCTGTTCGGATAAAATGAGGAGCAGTCCGGAGTTTTCCAGGAGCAGGATCTGGCCTTTGCCGTAGCGACCGCCTTTCCATTTGCGCGCACCGGTTTGCAAGTCGATGCAGGTGAGAAAGCCGCCGTCATTTCCGTAAGCGCAGCCCTGGTAGGTGACGAGGTCCACGAAATCAGGCTTGAGCTGACGGGAGGTCCAAAGCTCTTCTGCAGCGTAATGGCCATTGTTTTTCCGGATGCGAATGGCACGCGTGCCCATGTCCATGCCGGTGGGCAAAAGAATAGTATCGTTTCCCACGACGTGCGGCTGCACGGCCCGGTATTGCGAAATCTTCCACTCGTAATCAAGGCGCGTTTTACCATTGGTTGGGTCGAGCAGGACCAGTCCGGAACTTGAGAGCATGAGAATGGAATCTTCGCCCAGAATGTTGTTGAGCTGTGGTGAAGCGTACGAATTGATGGGGCAAGGCGCGGACCAGCGGGGCTCGCCGGAAGCGGTGTCGAAGGCGAGCAATCCTTTTTCTCCAGGGCCGCCTCCATAAACAACGACAACCGGACCGAGCACGAGGGGCGAGGAGGAAAAGCCCCACATGGGGACTTTGCTTCCGGCGACCTGGGTGAGATCCTTTTTCCAAACGATTTCGCCCGTGAGCGGGTTGAGCCGCAGAAATGTGCCGATGCTACCGACGACGTAAAGCGCGCCATGGGCGAGCGTCGGCGTCGCACGCGGACCAGGACCACCCATGGGATCGTCGAGGCGACCATCGAACACCGTTTTCCAGATATCGCGGCCCGAATTCGCATCGTAGCAGACCACGGTTTCCCTGGGGCCGCGCTGGTCCTGGGTGAAAAGCATGCGGCCAGCCACGGCGAACGAGGACCAGGATGGGCCAACCGGGATTTTCCAGAGCAGCTGGGGCGGTTGAGCACTCCAATTCGTGGAAATTTTTGAGGTCAGGGAACGCCCGGCACGGTCCGAACCGCGAAATTCGGTCCATTCCGGATGCGCGAGGGAATTGGAGAGTGAGCTCTGATCGATTTGCGAGGCGGGTTTTGGGGTGGTGGAGGTCCGCGCGGCGAGCATCGCATCTTCCGCGGTTTGTTTCCAGCGAGGATGGAACACGAATTTGTAATCGCCGGTCATGCCGTCACCACGCAAGAGGGTAGACACGGAGAACCCGGCAAAAGCGAGGAGGACCGCGGTGCCCGAACGAATGGCGGGCGGTGATTTCGTGAGCAGCGCGGCGGCGAGTGCGAAAAGGATGAAGCCCATGGGGAGGGTGAAATACGAGGTGGCCGCCCCGCGCATAGTTGGATGAACAAGCGCCAGGGTGATGGCAACACTCGCGACCAGGCCCAAAAGGCCGAACCATCTTTCCCGCCAAGTCGCCCGGCTGGCCGCCAGCCACCAGATGAGCAAGAGGAGGCAGCCCAGGATAGGGCCAAAAATCGACACCATCCAGTACTTGGAGGCACCTTCCTCGAAGAGGCCGGGGCCGAACCGCGCCGCAAGCATCAGGGGAGGAAGCAGAAAGGCCGGCCAGGCTCGGAGCGGCCGGAACTGTTTGGGTGAGTCCTCCGGGGTGCCGGGGCGTTGCGGAGGATTCTCTTCGGTTGTCAGATCATTCATGCAGCGATTTCCTGTCGATTGTAGTAGAGCAGACAGCCTTGCTGCTGCAAGAGAATTTGGAGGAGCGTGAAACGTGAGAGAAGGGAACTGCCGAAACGGCGCTGGAGGTTCAGCGAGGGTTCTGGTAGAAAGAAGGCAATGCCAGCCGCATTGCAAACCGCGCTTTTGTTTCTCCTCATTCTTGGCACTTCGGGATTTTCGGCGACCTATGACCTGATCATCCGCAATGGCCGCATCATCGATGGGAGCGGCAATCCATCCTTCCGGAGCGATGTCGCTGTAAAAAACGGGAAGATCGCCTGGATCGGGAAAACCGAACAGAAAGCTGTGCAGGAGATTGATGCCAATGGGATGGTGGTGGCACCTGGATTTATCGATGTGCATACGCACGCGGAAGACATCCTACAAAGGCCAGAAGCGCAGAACTTCGCCAGGATGGGCGTCACCACGGTAGTGATGGGAAACTGCGGCAGTTCGGCATTGCGGGTTGGTGAATTCTTCCGCAACGTGGAGGCGACGAATGTATCCATCAACGTCGCCAGTCTGATCGGCCATGGCACCGTTCGGGAAACGGCGATGCACGGGAATTTCGACCGCGCACCCACCAGCGAGGAGATGATGCAAATGAAGGAACTCGTAGAGCAAGGGATGCGAGATGGAGCGGTTGGACTCTCGACTGGGCTGATATACCTGCCAGGCACGTTCGCAACCACAGAAGAGATCATCGAATTGGCCAAAGTGGCATCCAAATACGACGGCCTCTACGCCTCGCACATGAGAGATGAGGGCAAGGAGATTTTTAAATCGCTGAACGAGGTTTTTCGAATTGCCCGGGAAGCGCACATTCGGGCGGAGGTTAGTCACATCAAGCTTTCGGGGAAACTGAATTGGGGACGGGCTGAGCGGGTATTGGCGGCCATTGACAAAGCGAGGGCAGACGGCCTGGACATCACACAAGATCAGTACGTTTATACAGCATCCAGCACGGGCATCGCACAACTCATTCCGGAGGAATACCGGGAAGGGGGCAAGTTTCGCGAGAGACTGGCCCAGGAGCGGTCAAAGATTGTGGAAGCCATGAAGGAGAAGTTGCACAAAGCGGGGCGGAAGAACTATAGCTACGCAGTCATTGCCGATTACAAATATGACGGGACCTTGAATGGCCTCAACATCATGGAAGCGGCACGGAAAACCCATGGCTCATCCAGTCTGGGCAGCCAAGTCGATTTGATCCTCGATATCCAAAATCACGGGGGAGCCAGCGGAGTTTTCCACGGCATGAGTGAGGATGACTTGAAAGTCTTTTTGACACACCCGAACACCATGATTGCCTCCGACAGCGGAGTGCGAGCCTTTGAGGAAGGGGTGCCGCATCCTCGTGGATATGGGAACAACGCCCGCGTGCTCGAACATTACGTAAGCGAGTTAAAGCTCCTTCGCCTGGAAGACGCCATTCGGCGCATGACCTCCCTGCCCGCCTCGACTTTCCGACTCAAGGGACGGGGAGAACTGCGTGAAGGAAATGCAGCCGACCTGGTGATCTTTGACCCTGCCAAAGTGCATGAAGAAACCTCTTTCAAGGAGCCGCACCATTATGCGAGCGGTTTCGAGTGGGTGTTGGTGAATGGAGTGCCCGTCGTGCAAAAGGACAAGTATACCGGGAAAAAACCGGGACAGGTGGTGCGACGGGAAGCAGGCAATTCGCTGGATTAATCCTCCATGCACTGTAGTCCCTGCGGTCTTTTTCATCATCCGGCCAGCCCAAGAAGGATCGACCCATCTCTCAAGAACCGCCCCACTTAGCCAGCTTTTGCCGAAGTGTGTCGAGGTTCGAAAACTCCGTGGAGATGGAAGGGAAATCGCGAAGCAGTTCCTCGCAGTTGGGAATTTCGCCCCAAGCCGTCACGGTGAAGAGCTCGAATGCGCGCGCCGAGGCAATCCCGACCTCGCGGTTCTTTCGATCAAAACGGTCGCGCAAAATTTTAGTCCATTCCTCCATGGAACGCGGCGGGTGCATGTTGTGTCGGCCAACCCATGGAAGCCACTCGGCGATTTGGGACTGATGGCACCAGCTCATCTCGGCAATTTTCGGAAAGGCATCCTCGACATCGATGGCCAGATCGAAGGCATTGGCCCCGAACATATAGCCATCGTAGACATTGATGATGACCGGCACCTTGCGGAGAGTGGATTTGGTTTCGTCGGTCGGGTATTCAGGGGTAAATGCGTGAGGGACGTTGATCATGTAGGCCACCCTGCGGACAGCTTCAGCAACGGTGATGTGGTCGTTGTGCACTCCGGCCAAAGGATCTCCGCCAAGGGGCGGGCAAAAAAGGTAATCGGGCTCAAAATCGCGGATCGCCTTCCAAAGCGCGGCCAGGAAGGGAGTTGAAATTTGAAGGCACGCCTCGCGAGGAATTTCACCGCTGGGCAGCCGCAGAATTTGAAGCTCGTAATTGCCGGCCTGAGCGGACTTCTCCTGCTCCTGAATACGCAGCTTTCCAGTTTCTTCGCGGGTCCGGAATTGATGACCTGCTTTGCCATCCGTGCACACGAGCACACGGGCGCGGAGATCTTTCTGGGCAACGCCACGCCAGAGTTCAAACGTACCTGACGCCACAAATTCAAAATCATCAAAGTGCGCGTGAACGCAAAGGATTTTCATGAAGCTTTAGCTTGTTCAGAAGACCGGCGAAGGTAAAGCTTGGAAGGAGATGAAGGCAATGGCGGTCCTTGGGATTATGTCGGGCACGAGCATTGATGCGGTGGATTATGCCTCTTGTCTGGTAACTCATCGGGGGATTGAACTGCAAGAGTTGTGGACAGCAAGGTATCCGAAACGTTTGCAGACTAGATTGCATGAAGCCGCAAGAGGAGCCATCACCGGTCACGAACTCTGCCAATTGCACCACGATACCGGCCGCTTTTTCGCGCGACATGCGCTGCGAGGGAAACAAAAGCCACGTCTGGCAGGTCTGCACGGCCAAACCGTATTTCACCAGCCGAAGCTTCCAAATCCAGCGACCTTCCAATTGGGAGAACCGGCCTACCTGGTCGAAGCATTGCGTGTTCCCGTGGTGAGCAATTTTCGAGCAGCGGATTTGGCGGCTGGGGGCCAGGGAGCTCCGCTGGCCACCGCTTTCCATCAAATGGCGTTTGGCCTAAAAGGGCGACACGTATGCGTGCAAAACCTGGGCGGCATCGCCAACGTCACTTCAATTGATTGGAAGCGCGGCAGCAAGCCAGACTTAATGTCCTTTGATACAGGCCCGGCCAACATGCTGATGGACATGGCCGCACGCCATTACACGGGCGGCAAGTGGACCATGGACCGGAACGGCGGCAAAGCTAGCCGGGGCGAATGCGCTGAGGATTTGCTTCAGGATTGGCTGCATGATCCTTTCTTTCGAAAGGCCCCACCAAAGAGCACGGGACGGGAATATTTCGGGGAACTCTTTTTCAAAAAAGCCATCAAGGAAGCCGCTCGAAAACGGCTTTCCGCGGAAGACCTGCTCGCTACCTGCACTGAATTCACGGCCAGATCAATCGCGTTGAATTACCAACTCCATCTGGCAGGCGAGCCAGACCAGGTGATCCTCGCAGGTGGTGGAGCAAGAAACTCATTCCTTGTGGGCCGGATACGCGTAGCGCTCAATGCTACCTGCCCTAGAGCCGAGCTCTCCCTTAGTGACGCGCTGGGCTGGCCAGGCAGCGCCCTGGAACCTGCCGCCTTTGCATGGCTGGCGTTCCTGCGCATTCATAAACAACCCGGGAACCTCCCAGAAACCACCGGCGCGCGACGAGCAGCCGTTCTCGGCCAGCTCAGTGAATATTAACGGTCCAAACCGAATACGATGAAGAACCGAACACTGGGGCAGATCCGCGCGGCGACTTTGTTATTCCCGCCTTTGGGGCTGGTGTGGCTATGGGGCTCAAAAGATTCCAGGATGGGGAAAAAGATTCTGGGGTCCTTCGGAATCGCGCTCTACTCGCTAATCTATGGCGGCCTCTTGATTTTCTTGATGGTGAAATTTGCGGGCATGGAGGTCGAATTCCGGGGCGGCTATATTCCCGCGTTCACGTTTCATAAAACCAGGCCGGATTACCAGGCGCTGGAAGCCAATCGCAGAAAGCAGTTGACCCAATCGGAAACACGCTCCAACCCATCGGCTCAATCGAGTTACTGGAATGGATTTCGAGGGCCGCTCCGTGATGGTCATTACCGCGAGCAGAGCATTGCCACAAATTGGCCTAAAGCCGGCCTACAGCCGGTGTGGCACCAGCCGGTTGGAGGTGGTTACGCTTCCTTCGCGATCGCCGCAGGAAGGGCATTCACCATCGAACAACGACGCGAGCAGGAAATGGCCGTGGCCTACGACGTCGGCACCGGGCGGGAACTGTGGACTCAAGGCTGGGCGGCTGAATTCAAGGAGGAACTGGGTGGAGACGGCCCTCGGGCGACCCCGGCAGTTGACGGGGAGCGAGTGTATTTTTTGGGTGCCCTCGGAGAATTGCGCTGCCTGGAAGCTGCTTCCGGAAAACAAATTTGGCGAAGAAACATTCTCGATGAAAACCACGCGCCGGTTCTGGCCTACGGAACCGCCGCTTCACCGCTGATAGTGGATGATAAAGTTATCGTCACACCGGGAGGTCCGAATGGACATAGTGTGGCAGCTTACAGCAAAACCACTGGGCAACCCCTCTGGCATGCGCAAAACGATGAGGCATCCTACAGTTCCCCGATGGAAGTGAATCTGGCGGGGCAACGCCACTTGCTGGTGATATGTGAGAAGCGGGCCATAGGGCTCTCTTTGAAAGACGGCGCGCTGCTCTGGGAATCCCCATGGATTGTGCAGGCCGGGAACCGGAACATTGCTCAACCGCTGCTGCTCAGCTCAAACCGCTTCTTTCTCTCGGCCGGCTATGGAACAGGGTGTGCAGCGGTGGAAATAACCAAAGAAGGAGAAAGCCTTCGCGCCAGGGAAATTTGGCGTAACAACAATCTGAAAAATAAATTTACCAGCTCCGTTGTCTCCAAGGGTTATATTTATGGCCTAGATGAAGACATACTTGTCTGTCTCAACGCGGAAACGGGCCGAAGAGAGTGGAAAGACGGGCGTTACGGCTACGGGCAAATGCTGCTGGCTTCGGAACATTTGCTCATTCTTTCCGGGGACGGTGAATTGGCCCTGGTGCCAGCACGCCCAACCGGGTGGTCCGAGCTCTGCCGCTTCCCTGCCATCCGTGGAAAGACGTGGAATATTCCCGCACTGGGAGGGGGCAAACTTTTGGTCAGGAATTCTTTTGAAATGGCTTGTTTCGATTTAGGTTCATCCGCAGGCCAGTAAAGCCCCTATTGGCGGGGTTCGATAAGGTCATTAGGGTCAAGGTTCGTGCCGGCATTTGTTAAAACGTGGCGTGAGGGCGCAGCTATGGTGCATGATTTTTTCAGGCGCCACTGGCAAAAAGCGCTTTTGATCCGGGACCGCCTCCGCCTCCGGGAAGAAACGTTGCATCTGCTGCTGGCCGCAGGAGTGGGTGTGATAGGCGGGTTGGTGAATCTGGTTCATTACATCGGCAACACCTTGCTCCAATGGGCGGTGATGGGCCGAAAGGATGATGCTCTTCAGATTGCTGAAAGACTGCCCGGCTGGGAACGGGTAGCCATTCCAACAGTGGGCGGACTCGCGGCGGGAGTGGTTTTGTATTTAGGATTGCGCCTGATTGGCACGCCGGGCCTGACCAACCTGCTCGAAGCCGTGGTGGCAGGAGATGGCCGATTGCCACTTCGGACGGCTCTCGTGAATGCAGCCTCCTCACTGTTAAGCATCAGCACTGGGGCATCTATCGGGCGCGAAGGTTTGATCACCCAACTGACTGCAACCGTTGCTTCCAAATGTGGCCAATGGATCAAGTGGCCACCCTACCGTTTGAGACTCCTGGTGGCTTGCGGCGCCTCGGCAGGTATGGCAGCCGCCTACAATGCGCCAATCACTGGTGCTATCTTTGCAGCGCAGATCGTCCTTGGTAATTTCTCCATGAACCTCTTTGCCCCTCTGCTGGTTTCTTCAGTGGTGGCATCGGTGATGTCGCGAGGCTTTTTTGGCCTCTCGGCCTGGTATGAAGTGCCCCGGTTTGATTTTACCAGCCTCGCGCAATTGCCCTGGTTTGTGCCCCTGGGAATTTTTTCGGGATTGTTAGGAGCAGCCTTTTTACGCGCCCTCCGGGAATGCGAACAGCTCTTTAACCATTGGAAAGCCCCCATGTATGTGCGCCTGGCCGTTTCGGGCCTCGTCGTGGGCTTGATCGCGATTGGCTTCCCCGAAGTTTGGGGGAATGGCTACAGCGCAACCAACCAGATCCTGCACAGCCAAATGCCGCTGACGATCCCGATCATGGCTGGGCTGTTGCTCGCCAAATTTGTGGCCACGACCACAACGGTTGGATCCGGCGCGGTCGGCGGTGTTTTCACTCCCACGCTTTTCCTTGGAGCCGGGCTGGGGAGCCTCTTTGGCACCATCCTCCACTTGCCGCAGATTGGGTCCAGCCTGCCAGTGGGCGCCTTTGCCCTTGTCGGGATGGGCAGCATGATGGCGGCGACAACTCATTCGCCGCTGCTGGCCATCGTGGTCATTTTCGAATTATCGCTGAATTATTCCATCATGCCGCCGCTGATGCTGGCCTGCGCGATTTCCACATTGGTGGCTAGGCGATTTCATCCCGAATCCGTTTATACGGAACCCCTCAGGCGAAAAGGTGTCGAGCTGGAACGGGAAAGTCCCCAACTAGGAGCCGCTACCCAGCTCACCGTCGGAGATATCATGCGCGCGCCCATTCCTCCTTTGCGTGAAAATGCCACCTTTCAGGAAGTGGCGGACCGCTTCTTGACATGCTCAAATAATTATCTGCCGGTCGTGGATCAAAGCAAGCGGCTGCTCGGAATGGTAGCCCTGCACGACCTGAAGGAATGGCTCAATGCTGAACAGGAACTCGAAGGGGTGATTGCGTATGACATCATGCGGCCCCCTCCCCGCTGCTTAACCCCTAATCAGAAGCTGACCGATGTGCTTCCGGCGTTGCTTTCAAGCGAAGTGCGCAATGTGCCGGTGGTAAACAATCTGAATCAATTTCAGCTGGTCGGGACGGTGGCAAGAGCGGAAGGATTGAGCATGCTTTCGGAAGCGATCTCCGCGAAGTCCACGCCGATGTAGCAAAAAACGTTGCCAAAAGGGAAATCTCCGTCACATTATTATCCGGCTGAAGGTGGAGAGATGGCTGAGTGGTTTAAGGCGCACGCCTGGAAAGCGTGAGTAGCTAAACACTACCGTGGGTTCGAATCCCTCTCTCTCCGCCACTTCCTTCTTTTCTTTCCAGAATCGCCCTAATTAAAGCAAAACCCCTTTCGGAATTATCCGGAAAGGGGTTTGTTGAAAGGTTTCAGCCGTTAGAACTTGTAAATCAGGTTGGCCGCGAGCAGGTAGGCATTGCGGCGGGTGGCATCCGAAACGAATTGGCCACTGCCTGATGATTTGTCGATGGGACCGCTGTAAGCATAACGTCCATCCGCGGAATGATCCCAGCGGAATTCGAGCCGGGTCAGCATGTTCTTCCACAAGTCATATTGAAGGGTGCCGGTGACTGCAAAGACTTTGCTGGGAAGACCTGCGGCTGTTGTGGAGGTGCCGAATGGGAATGTGTTCAGCACGAACACCTCGGATTGGGAGAAATACTCACCGCGCGCGTGCAAGCTGAGCTTTTCGGTCGCCTGGTAGGAGGCGTAGATTGCGGTTGCATTGCGGTAACCTGAAGTGCCAACGGTGCCGAAGCCAAGGTCCTGGGTCAGGCGCTGGTTGGCGATGTTCACGTAATCAAAGGAAGCGCCAATCTTCAGCCCCGTCACTGGAGTGTTGAGCGTGGCACCAACGTACCAACTGGTTTGGACAGCACCATACACAGGTTTGGCTATCGGAGGGACCGTGGCTGGCTGGGGAAGCCGACTGCCAGTCGTGGCCGTCCCGTTGAAGCCATTGATGATACCGGCGTACAAGGTGGAGCCTTCCAAAAACCCAAGGGCAGCAGGCGCTCTCAATGCAATGGAGCCCATGTAGGTCTTATAGGATTCAGCCTTGTAATACCAGGCACGGTCGGTGGAGGTGTTTAGATTCTGCGAGGGCGAGTTAAAGCCGGAGCCCCCGACGGCAGGGCCGTAAGAATTCGCGACGCCGCCGGAGATGCCGATCATGTCCGTGAGGTTATACGTGGCGAGCACGCCGGTGTGAGTGGTTGGCTCAATGGTGTAGCCGTAGGATCGTGTGTAGTTGGGGTTATTGAGGGAGTCAGTGCTTTCGTAGCCAATGATCGTATCAAACACACCGACTTTAAAATCAAGTCCATTGCCCAAGGGCGCGCGGACGTTCACGTAAGCCTGCTTGATGGCGAGCTGGCTATTGCCGGATCCATCGGAAAGGCTTGGCAAGGTGCCGAGCAGCGCGGCATTGGGGCCAAACATAACCTCCGTTTTATAGCCGGCGGACCATTGGCCTTCATCCAGCGGTTTCTCTAGAGCAATTTTAACCGCGTTGAGATTGAAGCCGTCCTGCTTGGAAGGAGTATTGAAAGCAAACGCAGGGGGAAAGCCGTTTCCAGTGCCGGGAACCCAGTGCATCGAGGTGTCCACATAGCCGCTTAATACCGTGGAAGAGACTGCGGTCTCGATGGGGCTAAGGGTTATTTTTTCATCGGCCAGCAAACAAGCTGGCAGGCTCACCAAACCAACGGCAGCCAATCCTAAAGTCCATTTATGTACGTTCATTTTAGTTCCTCGGAGCAGATGTTGTTTAGGTCGTTTCAGCCAAATGCAAAAGGCGCTCAAAGCGGAAACGGTGCATCGGGGCAGAGATTAATAAGCGGTTATGCGGCGGGCCCGCGTGTTTTCACGAACGAATATGTTGAGAGGAAGCCCCGAAAATAAAAATCCCCTTCCCGTTTGCACGAGAAGGGGACTTGCAAAGATTTTGCCTGGTCAGCTTAGAACTTGTAAACCAAGTTCGCGGCGACGAGGTAAGCATTACGCTTCAGACCATTGTGGGCGACGAAGGTGGGTGCGGTTGGGCCAGCACCACCGAACACATAAGAACCATCGCCAGAATGATCCCAACGGACTTCCAAGCGGCTGAGCACGTTCTTCCAGAGATCATATTGAACGGTGCCGGTATAGGCAAAGACGCGGCCAGGGAAGACTTGCCCAGTGGAACTCGGAGTAACGGCGTCACCAGTGTGTGAGGCGTACTCAGCGCGAGCGTGCAGGCTCAGCTTCTCAGTTGCCTGGAAAGAGGCATAGAGAGCAGCAGCCATCGCATGTCCGTAGGCTTCGGAGGTGCCATAACCAGGAGTTTCAGCGTAGTCATAGGAAGCGCCGAGCTTCAGGCCCTTGAGCGGAGTGGCGATTGTGCCACCGACGTACCAACTGGTCTGGTGAGCACCGCCGCCGCTTACGCTGCCCCTATTGAAACCATTAATGACGCCGGCGTAGAGGGTGGAACCTTCCAGGAACCCGAGGCTGGCAGGCGCTTTGAAAGCAACCGAGCCCATGTAGGTCTTGTAGGATTCGGCGCGAGAATAGAAGGCGCGGTCGGTCGAACTGCTGGTGCCCGAATTATATCCGGAGCCACCGACGGCAGGGCCGAAGGAGTTAGCGACGCCGGCTGAGAAGCCGAACATGTCGTTCAACTGATATGTGCCGAGAACACCGGTGTGGGTCGTCGGTTCAATGGTGTACCCATAAGAACGGGTATAGTTGGGGTTGTTTGGGCCGTCGGTGCTTTCGTAGCCGATGATGGTGTCGAACACACCCACCTTGATGTCCAGCCCGTTGCCCAGCGGAGCGCGCAGATTCACATAAGCCTGCTTGATAGCCAACTGGCTGTTAACAGCGGTGCTGTTCAGGTTGGGCAGCGTTCCCAGGGTAGCTGCGTTAGGCCCAAAGAGCACTTCTGCTTTGTAACCGGCAGACCATTGATTTTCATCAAGGGGCTTTTCCAGCGCGAGCTTGACAGCGTTCAGATTGAAACCGTCCTGTTTGGATGAGGTGTTGTAGGCAAATCCGGGAACATTCCCGTTGCCACTTCCCAAGTTCCAGTGCATCGAGGTGTCGACGTAACCGCTTAACACGGTCGAAGACACGGCACTGTTGATCGGGCTCAACGTTATTTTCTCATCTGCCTGCGATACTGTTGGGAGGCTGACTAATCCGACAGCCGCCAAGCCCAACGTCCATTTATTAACTTTCATTCTGTCCTCCTGCGATTTTGTTTAGGTTCGTTTTGCTAACACGGATAAACTACAGCTCAGCCGTGCACACCAAACGGTGCATTTGCGGCGAACGATATGGAAAAGCCATTTTGTTGACAACAGTTTTTTTTGGAGACCCCAAAGCGAGCTTGTTGAGAAAGGAGACAATGATTTCGTTGTAAGTCCAGTAAATCAGAGGGTTGGTGTGTGACGCAATTACGATGTAAGTACTTGTGGAATTGAAACTTAAAGGATTGATAGTAACGCATGCCTTTTGGGTCCAAACAAACCGGCCCAACGCTGCTCGATCAGGCCAGGAGCCAATAGCTGCCAACTCCGACGGCCCCCGCCGAAATAGCCACCATCAGCGACCGATATGCCAATCCGCCGCGATGAAGAATCCCTTGAGATAAAAGCCCGATTGCGGACGAGAAGCCAGTCATGGCCACAACCGTTCCGAAACCATACGCCGACAGGTAGATGATGGCCTCAGCTTTGGAAGGAAAAGCAAGCGCGGGTAAAACTCCCAGGAAATGGGAACTGCCCGCGAAACCATGCAGTGTACCGATTGCGAAAGCGGTGTGAGTATGGCTGTGTTGTGCAGCCCGGGAACTCGAATGGCCATGGGAATGCACGTGAACATGGCGATGACTTTCTCCATCGTGGGTGTGCTCGTGAACATGCACATGGTTTTGGAAAGCCTTGTGCAATCCCCACAGTCCCAGGCCAATTAAAACCACTCCTACCAGGCGTTCCGCCCAATCCGAGAAAACGTGAATGGGAAGAACCTCGCGCAGCAGCAGCGCAATGAGCCCAACGCACAAGACGCCCCCCGCATGGCCGAATCCCCAACGCATGCCAATGCGCCACCCCGAGCGCGGGCTCTCCACTGAAAGAGGGGCCACGGCAGCCAGGTGATCAGGGCCAGACAGGACATGAATGGTTCCCGCCAGGAAACCGGCAACAATCGAAATCACAAAAGTTCCGGAACCTAGAGCGCGGCCTCTGCAAAGTAAAGCAGGGTTTAACCCTCCGCTACTTTATCACTCGCCCGTTGGTGTCGATCAACTGAATGTCACCAAACCCAAGCTCGCGAAGCCCAGGTTCAATTTTAGAGCGGTCACCAACGATTACCCAAATAAGATTTTTTGGCTGCACGACTCTCCGCGCGGCTTTGTTCACATCATCCAGCTTGAGCGCCAACACCTTGTCCGGGAAGGTTTCGAAGTAGTTTTCAGGCAATCCAAAGCGGATGATCTCAGCGATGGAGTGCGCCACCTGGCCGCTGCTCTCCCAAGCTCCGGCCAAGGTCAGGGTTTCATCTTTCTGAGCTTTTGCTAATTCCTTGTCGGTAACAGGCTGCTGCCCAGTGACGCCTTGGAACTCCTTGGCGATCTCGGACACGGATTCTTTGGTCTTGTCGGTC
>JAQGOV010000155.1 GCA_028293425.1 Verrucomicrobiales bacterium | reverse complement strand
ATCATCCAGCGGCAGATTATCGATATCAATGTCCACTCCCCTGGTTTTCTTCACCATCTCGCAGACATTGCGAATAACGGTCAGGGTCTTCAAACCCAGAAAATCCATTTTCAACAACCCGAGGTCGCCGACCGGTCCCATGGGGTATTGCGTGACAATCGTGCCATCTTCGTCCTGTTTCAGCGGCAGCTGATTAATGAGCGGCTCTGGGCCAATCACCACGCCAGCCGCATGCACGGACGAATTGCGCGAGATATCCTCGAGAACGAATGCCGTGTCGATCAGCTCGCGGGTGGCTTCCTCAGTCTCGTAAGCCTTCTTCAAATCTGGGGATTGCTTGAGGGCTTTCTCCAACGACATCTTCAGCTCGTTTGGAATCATCTTGGCGAGGCGGTCGCACTCGCCATAGGTCAGCCCCATGACGCGGCCGACGTCACGGACCACGGATTTCGCGCCCATCGTGCCAAACGTCACAATCTGAGCCACGCAATCACGCCCGTACTTCTCCCGCACGTATTCGATAACATCCCCGCGCCGGTCATCGGCAAAGTCGATATCGATATCAGGCGGGTTAACGCGTTCGGGATTCAGAAAGCGTTCGAAGAGCAGCGCGTAACGAATGGGATCGACGTTCGCAATATCGAGGAGGAAGGTAACGATGGAACCAGCGGCGGAACCACGCGCCACACAGGAAACTCCCTTCTCGCGTCCGTGCCGGACAAAATCCGCCACAATTAGAAAGTAACTGATGAACCCGGTCTTTTCGATCACCTCCATCTCGAGCTTCAGCCGGTCCACAACCACGTTGATGGCTGCAGCGACCAACGGATGGCTGGCTTTGTTTTGCAGAGCTTCAATCTCGCTAATCTGCTCAGGCGACGGGTTGAACATGGGGAGGCGCTTGGGTTCCTGGATGCCCTCCACGATAAAATCTTTACCCTCCGCCCTTGCCTGCAGGGTGTAGCGGCGTTGCAACCCTTCGCACAACATCTGTCGCAGATAACCTTCGCGGGTGTAATGCTCCGGGGGATTAAAAACCGGGTAATGCAATTCGCCAAAAGTAATTTTGACATCGCATTTCTCCGCCACCTCCATCGTGTTTTGGACCGCCTCGGGTGTCTCGGAGAAAAGCGCGCTCATCTCCGCGGCAGAACGCAGGTAGAACTGTTCCTGCACGTAGCGCATGCGCTTGCTTTCGGAAAGCTGCGACTGAGTGCCAATGCAAATGAGACAGTCGTGTGCGTGAGAATGACTTTTCTCGATGTAGTGAACATCGTTTGTTGCCACGCATTTGAGGCCGAACTCCTTCGCCCATTCCAGCAGGTAACGATTGACCTTCGCCTGCTCGGGAATCCCATGGTTTTGCAGTTCAAAGTAGTAGTTGTCGGGCCCCATCGTTTGCTTGAACCAGTCCACCATGTCCCGGGCCTTCTGCAGATCCTCTTTTATAATCAGGTCAGGCACCTCACTGGCGATGCAGCCGGAAAGGGCAATCAGACCCTCGTGATGCTGGGCGAGGATTTCCTTGTCGATCCGCGGCTTGTAATAATACCCCTCCAAGTGTGCGGAACTCACCAGCTTGATCAGGTTTTTGTAGCCTTCTTCGTTTTTGGCCAGCAACACCAAATGATGATAAACATCCCGACCGCCGCTGGAGGCTTTTTTCTCCAGCCGGCTTCCCGGCGCTACGTAAACCTCGCAACCAATGATTGGTTTAATTCCTTTGTCTCGCGCTGCCTGATAGAAATCAATTGCTCCGAAAAGCACGCCATGATCCGTCATGGCCAGGGCTGGCATTTTCAGCTCCGCGGCTTTGTCCACCAACTTGTCTAAACGACAAGTCGCATCGAGCAGGGAATACTCGGTGTGCAGGTGTAAATGAACAAAATCCGCATGCGACATGATAATAATATTACTGTGGCGCCAAGGGATGGCGCAAGCTGCGACAAACGAAAGTTGTCCACAACTTTTCCAGAACGTCAGAAGGTGCCTAATTCAAAAACATGAATTCGTTGCTGTTGAGCAACACGCGGCAGAAGTTGGGGAGGCCGTGCTTTTGAGCATAAGCGGAAAACTCTTCGATTTCATTGGCATTCGCCGGGCGGTTCAAGGCCAGTTCAAACGCGCGAGTTACCTGCTTTTCCACGGTCGGGGCTTCCCGTTCCAAGCGCCGGGCCAAATGCTCCGAATAACGCGCCACAAAAATATCGTTCCACAAAGCGAGCGCCTGCTGAACGGTCACACTCGCGTTGCGCACAGGGGTGAGTTGGTCGCCAGCGGGACAATCCAGGGCATCCATAAACGGATCAGGCAATGTTCGGAAAATAAACCGATAAATCCCGCGCCGCCGCCCTGCCTTCGAATCCACATCGAACTTGGTGTAATCGACTTTGGGAGTGACATGAATACCTGGCTGCAGGTCAAATTGCATGTCGCTTGGGCCTCCCATGCGCAGGTCCAATTTCCCTGAAATCTGGAGGATCGTATCTCGCACCTGCTCGGCATCCAGCCGCGTCCGGGGCATGCGCGACACTAGGTGGCCATCAGCATCTCCAGTGCCGCTGGTGTGGACATCCTGCCGATAAACGCTGCTCGTCACGAGCAACCGGTGCAGTGCCTTGAAAGAGCCGTGCGCCTCGTCCCGGAACCAAATAGCTAGCCAATCCAGCAATTCGGGATTCGACGGCGTACCACCCATTTTCCCAAAGTCATTGGGGGTTTCCACCAAACCACGGCCGAAATGGTGGTGCCAAACCCGGTTGACGATCGAGCGCCAGGTCAAAACATTGCGGCTATCCACGAGCCAACCCGCCAGCGCGGCGCGCCGTTCGCCTTCAGCTTTAATATTTCCAGGAGCAAATTCCGCCGGCAGTTCCGCGACGCATGCCAGCGCACCGGGCACTGCTTCCCCTGAAGGCTTTGTTACCTCGCCGCGCCGCAGCACATGGACGGGACGAGGCGCGGCGACTGGTTTCAAATTGCCATCGGGAACAAAATCGGCGGCGGCGGCATAAACCATCAATGGATTGGGTAATGCGGCAATTTGGCGTTCAACACGCCGCAGCAGCACTGCGCGGGCCAGCGCGGTGCGTTCCGACTCGGCACGTTTCTGAGCGGGGGTGTCCAGGATTTTGGCCAAGTCCTCGGACACCGGCAGCAATGGCGCAGCTGGCTGAGCGTCTGTAATTCCCATCCGCAGGCGTCCGATCAAATGACCATCTCCATACATTTGCTTCAGCACAAACATCAAGGTGGCGTTTGGCTGAACGTGCAAAGGCTCTTTCAGCTGATAGACGACCTCGTGCCCTTGGCCGACCTTTGGAAAAATCCCCCAATCAGTTTTCTCATTATTATCAAGCGTTTGTTTGATGGGTTGTCCGGACTCCTCGAAATCGGCGATCGGATTCACGAGCTCAATCGTTTTCGCGGTTCCTGCTCCCGGGTCGAAGACGAGCATTTGAAATTCGCTCAAGTGCAGGTTGCCGTTTCCCTGACGTCCAGGCCCGAGGTGAGGAAGGTTGGTGTGCGTGAGCACTTCCAGCCGCACAGAGGTAATCAGCGGCAGGGAGGAGGTTGCGGTAATGGTATAAATGTCGCGGTCGGGCCGCACCCCGCCTGCCACGATGCTCGAATCAGCCTGTTTTGCCAGGGTTGCGCCGAAGGTGGAAACGAAAGTCTGTGGCTGAATGGTTTTCCACCGATGTTTTGTTTCCGCATACTCGCTCTCCCATTGTTTTACCTCCTGTTCCGTGGAGTTGCTCAACAAGAGTTCCGGATCCGATTGTTCCACCCGCTTCTTCAAGGCAGCCAGTTCGCGCCTCTTGTGAAGCACCGCGGGAGTGGCATCGTAAGCCCGGTTCGCCCTTTCGACCCCCGCGAAGACGGACTGCAAGCCGTAATATTCCTTTTGAGAAATAGGATCAAACTTGTGGTCGTGGCAGCGCGCGCATTGCACCGTCGTGCTCGTGAACGTTTGCATGACCGTCGTGACGATATCGTCACGGTCCAGATAGCGTGCAATCTGCCTGTCGAGCGTATCTTCCCGAATATCTCTCAATGAACTCTCATCCCAAGGCCCTGCCGCCAGGAAACCCATGGCCACAGTCGACTGCGGATCATCTGGGAACAATGTGTCGCCCGCTACCTGCTCCTGAATGAAACGCGCATAAGGTTTGTCCGTGTTGAAAGCCTTCACGAGGTAATCGCGATAGGGCCAGGCATTCGTGCGAATTCGGTCCTGGTCATTACCATGCGTTTCAGCGAAATGAGCCACGTCCATCCAATGCCGTGCCCAGCGTTCGCCATAGCGAGCAGAATCCAGCAACCTTTGCACTACTACGTCATAGGCATCTTTTGAATCATCCGCGAGAAAGGCCTCCATTTCCTCCGGTGATGGCGGCAGGCCGACGAGGTCAAAGTAAACGCGACGAAGGAGGGACCGTTTATCCGCAGGCGCGGCAGGTCGAAGATGTTCTGACTCCAGCTTTGCCAGGACGAATGCATCCACTGGCGTGCGAGCCCAGGAGCTGTTCTCGGTTATGGGAGGGGCTGGTTTACGGAGAGGCGTGAATGCCCAATGATTGGATGTGTCCGCGGCACGGGTTGGCAAGGCAACGAGGATCGTCGCCAAACAAAGCTGTAGTCCGCACCACTTTCCTGGCTTCATAAGGTTCGGGCGAAAGGATACAACTTAAAAAGCCGTGCCACAAGCAAAGGCTGAGCTCGCCTCACCTGTGGTAAACCAGGCTGGGCGCACTCCCCTTCAGCAGTGCCTTGGGTTTTGGTGCGGGTTGCCCAAACCAGACCTTGGAATCCTTTGCGACGATCAGGGCCGTTAACACCCAGGCCAATCCAACCCACATCTTGAACGGTACCAACGATGAATGCCGCGGCGGCAGCAGGGGCAGGTAATGAATAGCCGTGTTGAAGGAAGCATGAAAAAGGATAGCAATAAGAACGCTTCCTTTGCTCCGGCAATAAAGCCAGGTGAACAGAAACGTAATTGGCACGATCAATAAAGCAAAGAGCCCAAAAGGCCAATACTTGTGTGGCACCCCAGGCAGAAACCACAGCGGCAGATGCCAAACGGTCCAAATCGGTGCCACGATCAGGCTGGCCTCGAACGGGCTGAATCGCTCAAGCAGTTTTGGCAGCAGAAACCCACGCCAGCCAAACTCCTCGTTCAAAGGCCCTCCCCGCAAAACCATAATCAAAAAGGTCAGCGGTAATAAGCTCAGCGAAGGCATCTCCCACTCCGGATGGGTCTGCCCGATGGAGGCTGCCATATACCAACCACCCATCATGAGGAAGGGCGGCAAAGCCAGTGCGGCAAAATACCAACGCGATTTCAACTTCCAGATAAGCCCTTGCTTCAACAATGCCTCGGCCGCGGTCCGGCCACCTATCGCAAAAGACACCAACAATGCAGCCAGAAGTGGGCCGGAAAGGCCAGCAATGTAAGTCAGCTTCCACAGCTTTGACGTGAAAGCGATGCGATACGACAGCAGGGGCACCCATGTTCCCCAACTGAAAAGGAAAGCCAGCACCACAAAAAGGCCGAGCGGTGACTGCTGAATAGTCCCCGAAAAGCGAGGTTTTGCGTTCCTCGCGCCATCTACCCGCCGTCCAGCCCCCTTTTTTCCCACCGTTTTTGCAGGCGTTCTCGTCCGATTCCGTACGCCCTCAGACCACTTGAAAGGTTCTTTCACAAGAGTTGCCGAGGCGAGAGACTTGATTCCCATCGCACCGAGTCAGGAGAGTTTAGGGGAAACTCGGCCTCATCGGGAATGGGGAGATTACAGACCTTTTAGCTGCCCACAGGAGGTTCTCACATTTCAGGATAAGCCAGTAAAAGCTTCTTAATCTCTTTCAGCCGGGCCGAAACCTCCGTCTTGGCGAGCCGAGGGAATTTACCTCCCAGTGTGACATAATCATTGTTGCGCGTGAGCATCAATTTGTCTCCCCGCGTTTCCATGCCGGTGATGCCGCGCCGAGCCGCCAGTATTTTTAAAGCGGACACTTGCAACAGCAGTTCCATGGGGGACGGCAAGGTCCCGAACCGGTCCCTTAGCTCAACTCTCAATTTTTCCACCGAGGCGGTTTCGTTTAGCTCCGCCAGCTTGCGATAGATTTCAATGCGTTGGTGAGGTTCTTGCACATAGTTCATCGGGATGTACGCATGCCCTTTGGGCACCTCAACGGGCCTTTCCTCAAATGATTCATCACTTGAGGTATAGCTCGCGGTTTCCCGTGGAATATGAATGCTAAACGCAGGCTCCTCCTTGACCTTTTTCCCGGCTTTGGCAGGAATGATCTTTGCTTCGTCGACCGGATTCAAGGAAAGGAAATCCAGGCGCACCTGCACCTCCACTCGGGGCTTCACCTTCTCGCCCTTGAGTTGACTCACACTCTGCTTCAGCAACTGACAATAAAGGTCGAAGCCGACCGCGGTGATATGCCCACTTTGCTGCGAGCCAAGGAGGTTCCCAGCGCCGCGGATTTCGAGATCACGCATGGCGATCTTAAAACCGCTTCCCAGCGTGGAATATTGCTTGATGGCGCTGATGCGTTTTCGCGCATCCGTCAAAAGCCCCGCGTGCCGCGGCAGAAGCAGATAGGCATAAGCCTGGTGCTTGTAACGTCCTACCCTGCCCCGCAATTGATAAAGCTCGCTCAAGCCAAAACGGTCCGCCCGATCGATGATGATCGTATTGGCATTGGGAATATCCAAGCCACTTTCGATGATTGTTGTGGAGAGCAGCACATCGGCCTCACCGTTCACGAACTTGGTCATCACCTCCTCCAGGTCATCGGCAGGCAATTGGCCATGGCCCACCACGATTCGGGCCTGGGGCACCAAAGCCTTCAAACGTTGCGCCACCGCTTCAATATCATGCACCCGGTTATGCAGGTAGAAAACCTGCCCCCCGCGGTTCACCTCCCGCAGGACTGCATCGCGGATCACCCGTTCATCAAACTGGGTGACGATCGTTTCCACCGGCAGCCTGTCCTGGGGTGGTGTTTCGATCGTGCTCATGTCTCGTGCGCCGGTCAGGGCCAGGTAAAGCGTGCGGGGAATCGGCGTGGCACTGAGGGTTAGCACATCCACCAGCTTGCGCATGAGCTTGAACCTTTCCTTGTGCATCACCCCAAACCGCTGTTCCTCGTCAATAATGACCAAGCCGAGTTCCTTGAAGGCAATGTCCCCTTGAACCAGTCGGTGAGTACCGATGATGATATCGATGGAGCCATCTGCCATTTCGCGGATAATTCGCTTCTGGTCGCGCCCAGTGCGAAAGCGGGAAAGCAAATCCACTCGCACTGGGTAATCCGCCATCCGCTCGCGAAAAGTGTTGTAATGCTGCTGGGCCAAAACGGTCGTCGGCACCAGAATGGCGACTTGCCGACCGCCCATCACTGCCTTGAACGCAGCACGAATAGCGATTTCCGTTTTGCCGTAGCCGACGTCCCCGCAGATGAGCCGATCCATTGGCTTTGGCTTTTCCATGTCTCCCTTGGTTTGGACAATCGCCTTCATTTGATCGGGTGTTTCCTCGAAAAGGAAGGAGCTCTCAAATTCACGCTGCCAGGTGGTATCCTGCGGAAACGGATGCCCCTCCAATGAATCACGTGCGGCCTGGATGGAGAGCAGTTCGCCAGCGAGGTCCCGCACAGCCCGCTCGGCCTGCTCTTTCGCTTTCGCCCAACGCCCACCGCCAAGGGTATTCAATTGCGGCCGAGCCTTTCCGGCGCCCACATATTTGCTGACCAAATGCGCCTCTGTCACTGGCACGTAAAGCTTCGGCGCGGGTTGCGTGGGATCCGTCGCTGCATATTCCAACATCAGGCACTCCTGCCCAAGTTCGTTGGTTTCGGTCTTTTTTTCTTTCTTGGAAATGGTTGGCG
>JAQGOV010000152.1 GCA_028293425.1 Verrucomicrobiales bacterium | reverse complement strand
GATAAGGTCGCGTTCAATGGATTCCGCGTACATTTTAACCTCGTTCGTCGAAACGACTCCGTCCCGGTCGTGGTCGAGCAGGGCGAGCACTTGGTCGGCGATGGCTACTCCAGGCGTCAGGTTTATTTTGAGCCGAATGTGGCCGGGTTCGATGCTCACCAGCGTTGCCTGCAAATATTCGTCAAGCTGATGCGCTAGTACGCTGGATGGTAAGAGTGCGTAGCACAGCAGCAGCGGAAGCAGGCGGAACATTGTGGTCAGCGCTTCCACCACTTTGCCCCGTACTCATTTGTTGGGTCGCGGTAAATGGTGTGGATATGCTTCGTTGGATCTCCGCCCAGACGTTGGGGAGCATATTCAATAATCACCGTGGGTCCTTGGATCCGGAAATAAGCGGCGCCGCCTTTTTCAGTTGGGCCGCTCCACGCGAACCACGTTTCCGCGATGTGCTGCTTCAGTTCGTCGTTTTTGATTTTCGCGGCGGACAGAGGCATGATGCCAGTCCATTCGCCTGCCAGATCCAGCAACATCTCGCGTTGTTTCTCGGTGAAGGCCGAAGCTTTGATTCCTTCCGGTTGAATGGTTTCGCCGTCCCGGCCGGGACCAAGCGCGAGATCGCGCATCTTAAACCCAAGGATGGCCTGCTTGCGCTGTGCCTCGTCCAGAGAACTCATAAGCGCAAACGCCTTGTCACTCTCGCGACCCAGGGGCCGCACGGTCTTGCCCTCAAATTCATAAATTGCTGGTTGCGCCCCAGTGTGGCTGGGCGCAAGGGTGGCTCGGTTTCCAGCTAGGGTTAGGTTGACCCCCAGGTGATGTCCGCCAAACTGGATCATCCATGGGTCCGTTCCAGAGGGCTCACCGAGAAAGGAAAAGTAATATTCGTCCCGGCCAAAGATGGCCTGGCCGCCAGACTTTTTTAAGGTTTCGTCTGCCTCTACAATCTGCACGAGCTTTTCATAGCCCTGCGGGCTGAACGCCGCTTTGAGCACCGCCATGGCGGCGAGGCGCTGTTCCTTCGTGAGATCGCCCATACGCAGACCGGCGCGTTTTACAAAAGAGGTGGGGAGATTCGACCAGCGCTTACGTTGTGCCTCGTCCTCGAGATCGAAAACGAATTTGCCACGCTGATTTGTATCCAGTGTCGCCAGGAAATTTTTGGCGGCTACGGCGATTTCTCCTGTTGCCTTGCCAACCTCTGGGGAAGCTTGGGCAAAGCTATTCAGGGAGGATCCGAAGACAACCAGGGCTGAAATCAGGATAAATCTTTCGAGCATGAAAGGACCGTAATTGAAGGCTGAACGGCCGTAAAGAAAGTAACACCTGGGTTGAGCGCTCGGAGTCGCGTATTTAATTGCGCAGCGCAGCTTCCAGTTCTTCTTCAGCGAGCCGGGCTTGAAGTTTGTCTTTGAACAGGAGTTGGTTCTCCAGCTGGCGTTTTACGTTGAGGTAGGGTCTGCGAGCCGAGGCCCGCTCAATTTCTCTGGCTTTGGCTCTTTCCGCCTCCATGTCGAGGTTCTGCGCTTTTTCTTTCGCGGCAGCCGTCTTTGCCCTGAGTCCATCCACAATCCCATCCAGACGTTCATTGATCTGCCTGTTGACTACCTCCACTACCTGTCTCACCCGTTTTACCTCCGGGTGCTCCTGGGCATACACTGCATTCAGGTCGGCGAGCTTTTGTTCGGAAAGCACCAGATCCGTGTAGAGTTGGCTGAGCACCGGGTCGGGGACAAGGATTGGGGCTACTTTCCTGAACTCAGTCTTGCTCAGCTTTTGGACGCGCTGCAGAAGGCCGTCAACCTGGGCGTAATCACGCTCGGCCTCGACGTGCAATGTTTCCAGCAGTTGTGAACGGCTCGAAGCGCCGTCGGCTTTGCCGTTTTCCTCAAGCTCCGTGATGCGGTACTTCTTCCTCAACATTTCCAACTCGGCTTCGAGCATGCTTGTGCGGTCTGTCTGCATTTCCAACTGGCGCTTCAGAATTTCAATTCGATTCCCGGTTTTCACCGCGGCGTTTGTTTGGCCTGCAATCTCGTTGACGGGTGCCTGAATCGTAGGCGCTTTGCTTCGCTCCGTGAATGCAAGGCAAAGGACAACAAGTATGACAATGGCCGAGCCGAACGCGGCCAGGCGGGTGGCTGGTTTGAATTTTGCGATCATAAGGATTCTCCGATGGATTTCTGTTTGGTTGCTAAAAATTGCGACTGTGCTCGATGCAGCCGACAACCTGGCAAAGCGGCCCGCCAGCTTGATCAGCGTTTCTCCATAGGTCTGTCGCGCGCTGCTGCCGGTCGCGGCCAGCACCTCTGCGTCGCATACCATTTCACGGGCGGCCCGGAGGCGACGCATGGCTAACCAGGCAAAAGGGTTAAACCAGTGCAAGCCCTGGACGAGAATCATAAACCAGTTCAACAGGACGTCCTTGCGTTTTACATGCATCAATTCATGCAGAATGATCATGCCCAACTCAGTCTCGCTGAGTTCATCCAGCAATGCTTTAGGGAAAATAAGGCGAGGGCGGAAAAACCCGAAAAGCGAGGGAGGCTGCGAGGACAAGATTTCGCAGACCTGAACAGGCGTTTTAAGGCCGAGGCTCGTGCCTGTCTGAGCGACGAGCCGGGCGAGCTTCGAACCGGGAGGCACCTGGCAATCCGAAAGGACTCGGGCGATCCTGCGATGTTGGTGCAGGATGACGGCGAAGTAGAGCGCCGCTCCCGCAGCCCAGAGTAACGGGAACGCACTAAGCCACCAGGATGTCCCTGAAGTTCGCGGCCGCACTTGCTTCGCATCCGGAACCACCGTGAGTTCAATAGGCGGGGTTAGCACTTGAGGGACGGCAGCCTTGGGTGCCACTGTCGAGTGCAGCCAAATGGGCTCGGCGTTCTGATCGGCTGGATGCAGAATTCCTTGCGGAAGGCGAATGGCACTGAAATCGGCGTTGGGCGCGAACGGCAATATCAGGCGAAAGAGCGCGCAAAGCCAGAGCAGGTAACCCAGCTTGACGGGCATGCGCTTGCCGAAAACCCTTTGAGATATCCAAACGGCGAAGATGAGGACTGACGCCGATAAGGAGGTTTTCCAAGCCCAGGCAGAGGCATGCGACAGCCAAACCAAGCCCAGGACATTCATTCCTTTCTTCCTTCCAAAATGCGCTTGAGCTCTTCGATTTGTTGACTGTCCAATTTTTCGCTTTCCACGAACCGGGCGAGGAAAGGCGCTAATTCGCCTCCAAAAAATCGTCCCAGAAACGAGCGCGCCACCGCGTGTTCACACTCCTCGGCGCTGACCAATGGCCGGAACATATATTCACGTCTTTTCTTTTCAAACTCCAAGGCGCCCTTTTGCACCAGGCGACTTAGCAAGGTGTGAATCGTTCTCGGCTTCCAGTCTGTTTTGTGAGCCAGGACTTCGACGACCTGATTCGTTGTGATGGGAGCCCGCTCCCAAACCACACGCATCACCACCCATTCAGCATCTGAGATTTGGGGGAGAGCTTTGCGAGCTTTTTTCTGTTGAGACTTTTCCTGGTTCATCTTTGGGAGAGTCGTGATATTACGTATGTAGTACAAAGTATCCTACACCTGTAGTAATTGGCAAGGGAAAATTTTTCAAGTAACCCAAGAGCCACGCGCTCAGTCTATCTCTTTGCTAACAACCACACATGCACAAAGGAATGAACATGAAACATGCACTCCGACTGACACTTCCAGCATTTCTACTGGTTTCGCTGAGCACGTCCCTCCACGCCCAGGATTGGCCGCAATGGCGCGGTCAAAACCGGGATGGCAAGGCCGTTGAGTTCAAGGCGCCCCAGACCTGGCCGAAGGAACTGACGCAAAAGTGGAAGGTTACAGTGGGTGAAGGCGTTGCCACACCGGCATTGGTCGGGGATAAATTGTACGTGTTTTCCCGGGAGGATGGAAATGAAGTGCTGCGCTGCATGGAAGCTGCGACCGGAAAGGAAGTGTGGCAGGAGAAGTACGAAAGCCAGGGCGCGCAAGGGCCGGCGGCCGGCTTTTCCGGCCCCCGCAGTTCGCCCACAGTGGCTGATGGCAAGGTGGTTACGCTCGGAGTCCGCGGCGTGCTCTCGGCCGTGGACGCCGCGACTGGCAAAAAGCTTTGGCGGAAGACTGATATTCGAGGCTGGCCGAATTTCTTCACCTCATCCTCTCCGCTCGTTGCCAATGGCCTTTGCATCGCTCAACTCGGAGGCCGGGACAACGGAATGACGGTGGCCTACGATCTCGCCACGGGAGAGGAGAAGTGGAAAGCGACCGACGAAGCTCCAGCCTATGCTTCTCCGGTGATGATGACCGCCAGCGGAGTGAAGTTGTCCTTGATCATGACAGACGCAAAGATCATCGCCCTGAACGCAGCCGATGGTAAACGCGTTTGGGAAGCGCCCTTCGCGGCCCAAGGCATGGGAGGATACAACGCAGCCACTCCCGTGGTGGATGGCGCAACCATTTATTACTCGGGTTCGCGCCGAGGTGTGAAAGCGGTCAAACTGGAAAAAGGAAACGAAGGTTTTACGGCCAAGGAATTATGGACTAATCCGGAAAAATCCGTGCAATTTAATTCTCCCATTCTGAAGGACGGCTTCCTTTACGGTTTGACAGACAAGAACGAACTCTTTTGCCTGAACGCCCAGGATGGCAAGACCGCCTGGAGTGCTCCGATTAGCGATACGCCTCCGGCTGCTGGCGCTGGTGCAGGTGGACAACCTGGAGGTGGTGGAGCCCCGGGCGGAGGCGGCGGTCCACGGCGGGGCGGGGGAGGCGGACGTGGCGGCGGCTACGGATCCTTGGTCGACGCCGGCAAAGCGATACTCGCGCTCACACCGAGCTCGCAGCTCGTGGTCCTTGAACCGAGTGGCAAGGAATTCAAGAAGTTGGCATCCTATAAAGTCGCCGAATCCCAGACGCACGCATACCCGGTGGCATCCGGAAACCGGATTTTTATTAAGGACAAGGATTCGGTGATTCTGTGGACGGTGGAATGATGGGGAGAGTTGATGACTGGCCCGTGTGGGCGGAGCGGAGGTGCCGATCAGCGGATCATTTCTGGCCTATGCAATAGAGACGCTCTTTGGTCCGCAGGTACATCCTCCCTCCCGCGAACACGGGCGCTCCGCTGAAGCCTTCGCCGAGGTGGTTGTGCTTCAGTTCTTTGTAATCCTTGCCAGGTTCCAGGACCAGAGTGTCTCCGATATCGTTGCTGAGAAAAAGGTAAGGTCCGGCCAGCGCGAGGCTGGAATAAATATTTGCGTTCGGCAAATCCGGGCGTCCACTGGCTGAACCAATGCCCAGTTCCCTGGTCACGACCACTTTGCCGTCAGCAGCGTTGATGATTGAGAAATTCCCCTCATTGGATGCGGTATACAGGAGGCCACCTGCGTAAATAGGCGAAGCGTAGTAAGAGCCATCCAAATCTGTTTTCCATAGGCTCTTGCCCACCCGTTCTGCATTAGCTTTGGAGAGAGACACCGCCGAAGCGCTCGTGCCAATAAAGTAAGCTGCGGAGTCGGACACGATGGGGCTCGCAAAGTTTAAATCCGTGGCGGTGAAAATGAGCGCGCCATCGTCAAGCCGGACAATTTGGCCGGACGGCGTCACCAGGATTTCCACCCCGGCAATTTTCGTCGCCAAAGGTGTCCCATACCGCTCAAGCACTTTTTCATTCTTCCACAGCACCCTGCCAGTTTTCACATCCAGCGCGAATAGATGATGAATGCTCACCAAAAGTTTGCCGCCGCTGAGAGCCGGTGAAGAACTGCGCCCGAAATCAAGGCCGGGACCCGCTTCGAGGTATTGGATCCACTGGCGCTGCCCCAGCAGGTCATAACAAGCGATGATGCCTGAGCCGAAAACAACATAAACTAACTGCCCATCGCTGATGGGCGTGGGTGTGGTATTTGGCTGCTCATTCCGGAGCTGTTTGGGTTCCGTCGGAGTGGGCAAATCCGCAAAACCGTTGGTTCTCTCCCACAGAATTTTTCCTCTGGTTGCATCCAGGCAAATCAGTCGCGCGGGTTCAGCAACAACCAGGACCCTATCCTGAACGAGCGCTGGCGAAGAAAACTTGCTGAGGCCAACCTTTGTTTTCCAGAGAATGTTCTTGCCGCTTTCCCCATCCCAGTCGATGGGGGGCGTGGCATTCTCAAAATGTCCCGAACCATCTCCGCGCCAGCCGGAGATTTGGCCTGAAAATGGTGCGGCTGACCCGCCGAGCGCCGCTCCACAGAGAGCCGCAATCAAAAATCTGCTGAGAGTTTTTTTAAGGCTGAAGTCCAATGGCATACAAGGCTGACTCCGTGCGGTAATAGATGCGGTTTCCTTCAAAGAATGGACAAGCCACTGCTCGGTCCTGGCGTTCTCCCCAGGTCCCGGCCGTCGCCAGGCCTTCGATTTTGTTTTTGGCGACCTGTTTGAATTTGCGTCCCGGTTCGATGACGATGGCCGCGCCCGAGTTGCCAAAGAAATAAATATAGTTTCCCGCCAGCGCCGGGCTGATGCCATGGCCTCGCGCCGGCCCTTCATTGGCGGTTTCAAAATGGTCGAGGTCCAGCATCCGTTGATAAAGGATAGAGCCCGCTTGCGCATCGACCACTGTGAGCAGGCCCGCGTTGTTCATCAGGTAGACAAGGCCTTGATGAACGAGGGGAGAAGCGATGTGCCATCCAAGATAGTAGAATGGGAAGCCATGGGTTGGGATTTTCACCTCGTGCTTGAATGCGGGTTTCATTCCTTCGGTGGCGGTTTGAGGCAATTGCAGAAGATAAAGTGTTTCGCCCATGGTTGCCATGATGCAAAGCACATCCCGATCGATTACGGGGGAGGAAACGTTCTGTTTGCTGGCCAGGCGCGGATCTTTGAAGAGAACGTTTCCGTCGGAAACACGGACTATCGTGCCATCAGCAGGAATAACCGTCTCTACTCCTGCAAGACCAGCCCGAGCAAAGGAGCCGTGAAAAAAACCTCCGGGATTCATCCCAGCAGGCCCAATGATTGGGTTGCGCCATGCTTCTTCGCCGGTCTTCGCGTCAAAAGCCATGAGGTCGCGCATGAAAACGATCATCTTACCTCCTGCGAGGATGGGCGAAGAAGAAAAGCCGTGCTCGACCGTCTCATGGTTGTCGATCCGGATCCACTTTCGATTCCCTTCCAGGTCGTAACAAGCCGTCACTCCGGAAGCAAACCAGGCGTAAACATATTTTCCATCGCTTACGGGTGTGAAGCCGGCGTAGCCGACATCCTGGCTTGTGGGACGGTTAAACCGCTTGCTGTCGACTTGCTTCATTGCACTGTAGAGATCCTTTTCCAGCTTCTCGCGTTTCTCGTAGCTCGTCTTGATTTCGCCTCCGCCGACTTGTTCTGAAGCCACTTCATTCCACTGGGCAGCCATGGTTTCGATTTGCTTAAATGCCGGATTGGAATTCCTCTCGCTCTCGGTCAGCGCATCGAAATAACTATTGGAGCGGACCCAGAGGACTTTTCCATCCTGCCTGTTGAGACAGAACAGATCATGGGGCTCGCACAGGACAAAAATCTTGTCCTTCACCACGATTGGTCCGCCCGGTCCGGCGGGTGTCGCCTGGTAAACCCTGGCCCCCGGCAAGGCAGTTTTCCATAGGATGTTTTTCTCTTCGTAACCGCGCGCGTCGTGCGCGTGCAGGACGGGGATGCCGAACCATTGGGAATCATCCGAGCTGACTTTGACAAGCAATCGGTTCCATCCGGGGAGCAACCGAAGGTTGATGCGTCCCGCATACGTGGCATCGCTTGCGTAGGCTTGCTTTCCGTTTAACACCACGCGCGTGCTGCTGCGGTGCGTGAATTGCAGAACAAAAGCGCCACCGAGGTCCGAGTGGAGGTAGGTATGGGCGTAGGCAAACGAGTTGTTGTTCGTGCCGAGGAGCGCGGTGAAATCCAGGGTCGCGCTGTTGGCGTTGACTTTTTTCCAAACCAGTCCTGCAACTTTATCGCCTTCTTCCGGGGCAAGCTGGAGTTCATTTGGGAGCGTGTCCTTTTCACTGGCCTTCGGAACATCGGGCACGGGGACCGGCCCAAGAACCAGCCATTCGCGGACGACGCCATCCGGCATGGA
>JAQGOV010000083.1 GCA_028293425.1 Verrucomicrobiales bacterium | reverse complement strand
GAAAATTTGCTTGCTGTCGTGAAGAGGATTTTAGAATTTAACTGCTCCTTATACGGAACCTTAAATATATGAAGACACTCTCAGTCATCCTCGGCAGTTTCGTTTTTTTCGGCAGTTTATCACTTTCGGTCGCTGCTGATCCTAAACCCGTGATCACCAACGACAAACCGGCGGCTCCGACCAAGCCTGCCGCTGCCGCCAAGAAGCAGCGGCCCGTTCCTTTCAGTGGATCTGTTGTGGCCGTCGACAAAACTGCCAAGACAATCACAATTGGGAAGAACAAGCTCCGAGTTTTCCAGATCACAGGCGAAACGAAGATCAATAAGGATAAGAAGCCCGCCACCCTGGATCAAATTGTTGTAGGGGAAATGGTAGGCGGATCTTACCGCGAAAACGCCGATGGGAAGTTGGAAATTGTGACCCTGAATGCAGGAGAACGCGGGAAGGCCAGTGCCAACGAGGACTCGAAAGAAAAGAAGGAAAAGAAAAAGAGCTAAGCAAATTGATCTTGCAAATGAACAAGCAGGCATCCTGAATGCCTGCTTGTTCGCTTAATGATAACCTCTAAAAATGTGCGATCACCTCAATTTCCACGTTTGCACCACGCGGAAGTGCTGAGACTTGAACGGTTGACCGAGCCGGGAAATCGCTTGTGAAGCATTTGCTGTAAACTTCGTTCATCATGGCAAAGTCAGCGAGGTTCGTTAAAAACACAGTCGTTTTTACTACGTTTGCGAAGGAAAGCTTCTGGTCTTCCAAAATGATCCTCACATTCTCCAGGACCCTTTCAGTTTGGGCCTTAACGTCCCCTGCGATGATGTCTCCGCTGGCTGGGTCCAAAGGGATTTGGCCCGCGCAGAAGAGCAAATCGCCAATGCGAACAGCGTGATTATACGGGCCGACGGCTGGCGCGGCCTTGGAGGGTTTTATGATTGTCTTGTTTGCCATATCATCAGAATTGTAATGCGTTGGAGCATTCCACCTCAGTGGAAGATACATAGCTGTGTGTGGTTGTCAGGCGGCATTTTGAAAAATGCGGGAAGGCTTCTATTATCCTGAAGTTGGATCCCAGTCACATAAGGTTTCCACGTAGGCAGCCGAACCGTCACGCAGCCAGCCATCAAGTTGCGCCTGATCTTTTAATTGCTGGCCGCGCAGGCGAGAAACAACCAGGAAACGGCTGTCAATTTCTGGAAGAGCTGTCATGTCGCCCCACAGTTTCTCAAATTGTGTCACTGGAAAGATGTCCTCCTGGCCGTGGCCCCATCGTTTCTTGACGTCCTTCAAGGTGACGTAGGTGGGCATCTTGGCGGCCAAGGTCCGAATAGCGGTCGTAATCTTAACATCGTGAGCGGCGAGGATATCTTCACGCGCGAGCCCGAACACAGCGAGGAGCTTGTCCAGATCGATCCATGTGGTCATGGAGTTGTAATAAGACAGCTTAAATTCTTCCTCTTCTCGAGGAATCGCGAGCCCTTCCACCAATCTGACCTGGCCGTTCACGCGCGCAAGGCCGCCTCCGCGGTCATCAATGCGCCGGGTAATCATCTCAAAGGCCAGGCAAGCCTGGGTCTGGATAAATGTGCCCAGCACGTTGGGATCTACATCTGCCCCAAGGGTATCAATGTTGTGAAGTAACAGATAATTTAAGTTAGGCCTTTCCTGGAGCAACTGACGCAAAACGCCGTTGCGAAAGAGATTCGGCACTTCGTACCAGTGGCCCACTGGATGTAAACATTGCACGGGGAGATTGTTCGTGTAATCGGTGGCTTCCCCCGAAGATCGAGCCCAGCTTAGAAGGGCAGTGCGAAGACTGTCCCGAACCTTTTGCTGTTGTTCATCGAGCATTTGCTGGGGCATTTCCTCCCAGGCAAAGCGCAGATCGCGCACGGTTGGAACCAGGCGCAGCCCGACTGATTTGCCGGGCGACAAATAGAGCGGACCGTCGTAACCGTAATTCGTTTGGTTGGCCAAAAACTCAGCAATTGGCCCGTGCGTGAGATAGCTGGTGGTGAAGATATGAGGCAGGGGAGTGCCTGCTTGTTTGGAAATCCGCCGCGACTTGGCCAGGTGAGTTTCGATGAACGTGCGGTGATGCCCGGCCAGTTTGGAAAAGGGATGCAACGCTTTAACAACACCGGCGCCCTGGGTCCATCGGCTCCCGGCCCCTGCAGCCAGGCTGATGACGGCCACCTGGCCTTGCTGGAGAGCCTTAAGCCCTGCGTTGATCGTCCCCTTTGTTTCAGGAACCTGAAGGACATCTCCCTCCTTCACATCCTCAATGACGGCGCTGGAAGGTAACCGATTCTGCGCCAGTCCAATCCGCCCATCCTTAAGATCAATTCGGATTTGATCGTGCTGAGCGCGATCAAATCCATTCTCGTCCAATAATCGGCCGAGCGATTTCTGGCCAACGCTTTCATCTTTGTCGCGCGGCAGCATGGCATCAAAAAGCGTCTGGATCATGCCGCGGAGTTCTGGCCGGGTACGACAGGCTGCGCCAAACTTATCGAGCTCAGCCCGGCGAAGCTGTGGGAGCGTGCGAGCGTCGCAACGGAGCAACTGAGGGATCACCTGGGCATAGTAGCTTTGGGGCATGAGAGCTGCCGGGCCTTTGAGCAAACCAGCCAAAGTGCCGTTCTCGTTAATCGCAAAGTCATAAACCACGGGATCCATCGCGAAGGGGAGAGCATGCTGAAGTTCCCGCTTGGTGGCAGACATGATGGCCTGCATCCGCTCCTGGGCGAGGCGTTTCTTTGTTGGGGAAAAAATAAATCCCATGCCTCCGCCGGACATTCCACCCAACATCCAAAAGCCCCAGAAATCCTGGCCAAATTCAGCCCGCGCCTTTTGAATGAGTTTTTCGGTGTAGTAGGTGCTGGCCCAGGGGATGATCGTTTGGATGGGACCTTGAAAATTGCGGCTGGTGACCTCGCCCACCGTTCGAATGTTTCCTTGCTCAAGCCCGCCCATAACCTCATCCAGCAAGCCCAAAGCCTGGAGACGGCCATTCCATTCGGCTTCTGAGCGCAGGAGATATTTCTCGGTGACCATTTCCAGAATCGGACCAACATTCTGGGCCATGCCACCATGCACCAAAACCAGGCTTTCCTGGAGATGTTGGCGGGCTGACTCCGGAATCCGTTCACGGCCAAAGACGCTGTGCTGGGGCATCAAGCGGCCACGGCTGATTCCCCATTCTGGATCCCCGTCGGAGGCGAGCACGCCTTGAATGAGTTTGATGCCTGGCCACACTCCACCGGAATCCTGCCAGCCGCCGCCGGAGCCTCCGAGCCATTCGCCTAGAATGGCTCGGGCCAAAACCAGCCTGCGTTCATGCTCTTGCAATTGGCCGGTTAAAGATGCGGCCTGCCGGGTTGCGCGCATACAAACACTAATGAGGGCAGCCAAAAGATTCGTGGATACAGCCAAACGAGAGCCTTTGGGGATGTTGTTGACGCTGCTGACGATTTCCAGCCCCAAGCCTGGGCCAACGATCCGGGACAAGAGTTCAGCCAAATCCTGACCTGACCCTTCGATCCCGGGAGGAACAATGCCGCTGGCGATGACGGCAGCTTTCAACAGGCCGAGGTAGTCCTTGGCAAAATCGAAAACGTCCGACAGATGTTTGATGTCCGCCGTCGCGCCCAGGTCAACGCTGGTGAGCCGCAAGACGGGCTCCTCGATGACGCGCAGATAGGCTTCCACCGGCGGGGCGGGGGAGGCATCGCGACCATGGACACCCAAGTCGATCGAAACATTCAGGACCTTGGCTCCTTCAGGAAAGTCCATGCCCAAAAAGAAAATGTCGCTCCAGGCTGAATGGGTGAGATCCATGCGGACCGGGGTGCGCTCGCTCAGAATAGGATAGGTGCCGTCCGAGCTTTTTTCCAGCAGCTCTGGCCGAAGCCGCAACGGCTGGTCTGCCGGATGCCCCATCCGAAACATCCATTGATTGCCGCGCACCGAACGAACGCTTCGGCGCACCTGGTCGGCTAGGGTTTGGAATGCCAGGCGATGATAGGCGGTGGCAAGGGCGGAGCAAATGGCATCACTGGGGCTTTCAGACTGTTGAACATGCAGGAAATGATCGATTGCTTCCTCGAAGCGGCGGTGGAGCAGATGCTCATACCCTTGAAAGGGAACGAGCCCACGCTGCCCTATGCCTGCCCTTGTGGGCAAATGAAAGCGATAAATGGCGTAAAGAAAGAAGAGTGCCCGAACGCGGTCGTAAAGATTATCGCTCCTGCGGCGGAAGTCGTCGAGCAGCGAGCACTGTTGGAGGAGCTGCCCGGCTGTTAACGAGTGGCACAGCTTATCAAGGGACTGGTTGCGGACAGCCGGATCCAGCGAGGTGATGAGATGAATCAAGTCCAGCATCTTATTTGGCCTTGGAAGCGAGAAGTTCGACCAGCCCGGTTAGGACTTCATCGCGATCCACTCCATCCAGCGAAAGCGCGAGCTGGGCAGTAAGAAGCCCATACTTCACTCCGATATCATAGCGTCGGCCGTTCAACTCGGAAGCGAGGTAGCGTTCGCGAGTGGGCAGTTTTTGGAGAGCGGACGTAAGATGAACATTTGTTTTGCCGTCGGCTGTAACCACCGCCTCCGTTAAAATATCCATAACAGCCGGCGTGAGCACGTGCATGCCAAAGAAGCAAAGGTAATGCCCTGCTCGCAAGCCGGGGACGATCAGTTTCTGCTCTGCCTCGGTGGGCGTGGGCTTTTCCAGGAGGTCTTCGACCTCATAGAGCTTTTGAGCACCAGGGACGAGCCGTCCACCAACCGTGCCGTAGAAGGGCAGCTTGCTTTCGTGGGTGGCCTGAACAGCGGACACGGAGCAGTTGGCATTCGTAGCCACCTCAACTAATTGTTGGGCGCAACGTTTCGAATCCCCGCTGACATAAAGGTGATCCCCAACCAAGAGGAGAAATGGCTGTCGATTCGTAAATTCCCGGGCGCAATACACAGCGTGCCCATAGCCCATAGGTTGCTTCTGCTCAACAAAGTGCAGGCGCTTGGCGTGGCCAGCCGCAGCGGTGGCGTAGGCCTGCTGATCTCCCGGGCTGATCACCACGCAAATCTCCTCCACTCCAGCTTGGAGCACCTCTTCAATAATAATGGTCAGGGCTGTTTTTGAGGTTCCGTCCCTGTCCACCAGGCTTTGCAAAGGGAGAGTACGCTGGTTTTTACCTGCGGCCGTAATAATGGCTTTTTTAATTTCCACAGAATAAGATTTTACGCTTAGCCCATCATGGTCACAAAATCAGGCCTCACGTCAATCCTTCGGCTTTTCAGGAGGTTTTCTCAAGCGAGTGAATCCATCAATCCAGGCATCCCCGAGAGAATTTTAGGTAATTTTACGGATGAAACCTGAAGCACAACCACCGATGCGCAGCAGAAAAGGTTTAGGCATAGTTTGCCTTAGCACATCAGCCTTCGCGCTGGTGTGACAGTTGCGCCTCTTGGGCCCGGAGCTGAGGTGTGAGGAAAGCCGAACGCCTAAATAGGTGACGGTTCCGGGCCCTTTGCTCTTTTAAAAACTTTGGCCAGTGCCGGCGTGACACCTGTGGAACGGATCACGTGAGAGGATCGCGATCAGTCCGGGACCTTGCTAACGGCATCCTCAGAAATGCCGCGGCTATAGTCCTGCTCCTCCTGATATTGGCTATCTAGGCGTTAGCGCCACTTCGGCGTGATGGTCTCAGGCACTGGCCTAAAGTTTTTGGTCGGCGAATACGAAAGGCTTTCTATACCTTCCAGAGGGCCTTGTACGCAATCGCGCCCAGGATTCCTCCTGCCACGGGGCCGACAATCGGAATCCACGCGTATTGCCATTGTGAACTTCCTTTGCCGGCAATGGGCAGGATGGCATGGGCCAAACGAGGACCAAAGTCTCGAGCAGGGTTGATGGCATAGCCCGTTGGGCCGCCCAAAGAAAGACCGATTGCCCAAACCAGAACACCGGCAAGAATGGGGCCGAATCCCCGAGCGACTTCCGACTTCGGGACGAAATTTGCGGGCGACGATATCGCCAACCCAACAAAAACCAGAACAAAAGTCCCGATACCTTCGCAGAGCAGGTTTCCTGGAGTATTACGGATCGCGGGGCTTGTTGCGAAGGCTGCCAGCTTCAGCGACTGGTCTTGAGTCTCTTTCCAATGAGGCAGGTAAGCGAGCCACACGATGGTGCTGCCGACAGCCGCACCTGCAATTTGTGACAGGATGTAGCCGGGAACCTGCGCCCACGAGAAATTTCCAACAGCAGCCATCGCGAGAGTCACAGCGGGGTTAATGTGCGCGCCGCTGATATGGCCAACCGAGTAAACTCCCATCGCAACCCCCAGTCCCCACCCGGTGGCGATGACAATCCAACCGGAATTTTGCCCTTTGGTCTTGTTGAGGACAACGTTCGCCACCACGCCATTACCGAAAATAACCAAGAGCATGGTCCCGAGAAACTCTGCCAAATACGGATGCATAGAGATTTACGTGCCAGGAATTGAGGGGTTGAATAGCGGATCACGCTAATGGTGTCGATGCAAAAGAATGGATGGTTTGGCCAGTCCTTCTGAGTGCTGATGGCAAACGGCTGAACAAGTGCCTCCCCAAAACCGTCCATTCCATCCAAGAACATGAAGTCGATTAAGCGTTTCGCCTGTCTGACCTGGCTCTGCATCCTCGCCGTCCCTTTCGCCTGGGGAGCAGCCAAAGATCTAAATGAAAATCCACTTCCAACTTGTCCACCGGATTGGAAAGTGGAAGTGGTTGCCGAAATGCCAAACATTCACCATCCCTCCGCGGTTTGCGTGACACCGGACGGCAGAGTATTGGTGGCGCAGGATCCAATGGATCAGTCACCTGAGGGCATCAAAGCAATCGACAGCATTCTTTGCTATCATCCCAGCGGCAAAGTGACGGTCTGGGCCACGAATCTCTACGCGGTTTTCGGACTGGCTTATTACGATGGCAAGGTTTACGTGCATCAATATCCAAAGCTGACCATGTTCACTGACGAAGGCGACACGGGATCCAACCCGCAGGACATGTTCAACACGCATCCCAAGCCAATCGGCGGACTCAACGACCACATTCCGGCAAACCTGCGCCTCGGCATGGATGGCTATTTCTACATGGATACTGGGGACAAAGGCATTTATGGCGCGGTGGGAAAAGATGGGAGCAAAGTGGACTTAATTGGTGGCGGCATTATGCGTTTTCGGCCGGATGGCACTCAGTTGGAAATCTATGCTTCTGGAACACGCAACCACCTGGACATCGCGATCAATTGGGAAGATGAGATGTTCACCTACGACAACACGGATGACGGAAATGGTTGGTGGACCCGGGTGACGCACATGGTGGATCGAGGATTTTACGGTTACCCCTATGATTACAAACCCCGGCGGGCATACACGCTTTGGATGATGCAGGATTACGGCGGCGGATCGCCTACAGGGGCCATTTGCTATAACGAGGATGCGTTGCCCGATGAGTACCAGGGCAATCTTTTCATGAGCGAATGGGGAAAAGGTGAGCTTGCTCGGTTCGTCGTAGCGCGGGATGGAGGGAGCTATCGAATCGTGAAGCGGGAGGCATTTCTGAAAAAGCGCGGCAAAGAGTTTCGGCCCCTTGGGATCGATGTCACTCCGGATGGAATGGGCTTTTATGTGGCAGACTGGAACTATGGGGGCTGGATGGCAAAGGGCCAGGATGCAGGACGATTTCTGAAAATCACGTACACAGGGAAGAGCCAGGCTGTTCCGAAGCCAAAATGGTTTGAGCCCGCAGCCATGGGCAAAGCGTTCAATGCTTCCATCAACGAGCTGGCAGAGGGGCTGAAACATCCTTCTCAACGAGTGCGCCTGGTGGCTCAACGCAGGCTGGCTGAAAAGGGAAGCAAGGCTGTCCCGGAGGTGGCGAAGATTCTGGCCAATCAAAAGCTGTCGGCTGAAGCCCGAAGCAGCGCTTTGTGGACTTTGGATGCGGTGGATGGCGGAGCAAGTTCCAGAAGCGCCATCCTTAAGACGGCAGCGGATCCGGAGATCAGGGTGCGGTCCCAAGTCATCCGGCAGCTTGGCACTCGAAAGGTGAACGCCGCCGTTCAGCCTCTGATCCTGGCGTTGTCAGACAATAAGCCCATGGTTCGGTTCCGGGCCGCGACCGCCCTGGGCCGGATAGCAGATCCCGCTGCGGTCCCCGCGCTGTTGAAAGTGCTGAACGAAAAGGATTTGTTCGTCCGTTATTCGATTTTCACTGCGTTGAACTTCGTCGGCCGAAAAAATCCCGCCGCCTGGGCCCAAATCGCCGCATCACTCGATAATCACGAAACCGAAGTGCGCGATGCTGCCTTGTTTGCGATGCGCGAAACTTACGATGTAGCCAACGCGCAGGCCTTGGCCAGTGTGGTGCAGGATAGCTCCCGTTGCGGTGAATGCCGCGCGGCGGCGTTGCCAGTCCTCGCCGAACTTCACCGCAAGCGGCCTGAATGGAAAGGGAGTTGGTGGGGAACCCAGCCCGTCAAATCTCTGCCTCCGGCAAAAATAGTTGATTGGGAGGGAACACCGCTGGTGCTTGGAACCGTCCGCAATGCTCTCAACGACTCGAGCCTGGAGGTCCGGCTGGCTGCAATTGAGGCGGTTGAAATCACTCGAGATCCAGAAACCGGTTCCACATTGGCAGCGGCTTTTAAAAAAGAAAAAGAAGCTGATATCCAACGCCTAATCTTAAAGGCATTGGCAGCCTCTCGAGCCCCGGAAGCCACTTCCCTGCTGCTTTCCATTCTAAAAAATGGATCCCAGTACAGCGTTATCCTCCCCGAAGCCGTTTCTGCAGCGGAAAAAATAGGCGGGCCGGAGATGGCGCAGGCGCTTAGCGCGCTTCTTTCGCAATGGACCGGTGCAGCCTTGCAGAAAGAGATCATGGCAGCCCTAGGCACGTTGAAAGCAAGAGAAAGCATTCCACAACTGGCGTCTTTTGCGAAATCGGCGGATACGAACCTGAGCGCAGGAGCAGTGGCTGCGATCGCGAAGATTGGCGGAGACGCCGCGCTGAAATCATTGTTGCCGCTGCTGGAGGATCCGGACCAAGCTGTCCGGCGCGCAGGGATTTTCGGCTTGCGTGCTTTGAGGAACAAAGCGGCTGTTCCCGCGCTCTTAAAGTTGTATGAGCAGCCCGAAACGCGCGTGGACGCCCTGCTTGCACTGGCTGCGATTCCAGATCTGCGAGCGCTTGATACTTACCTGGGTGCTCTGGCTGAGAAGAATGCCTCCGTGCGAGATGCCTCACGTAAAGCCATTGAGGCGATCCGGCGTGAAGCTCTCCCCGTGATTGAAACTAAAATCCGGGACGGCAGTTCTTTTCCCGCTCCGGTGCTCAGCGCACTTCAACGGATTTATAAACAGGAGGAAAAAGCTCTGAGCGGGCCGATTTTTCAGAATCATTCCGATGCCTCCTCTGCCGATGCCGCTGTTTACGCCGATTTTGCAGGGAAGAATGCTGGCAACGCGGCGCATGGCAGATCTATTTTCGAAGATTTGAAAGGTGTAGCCTGCATCAAGTGCCACAAGGTCGCTGGCAAGGGTGGGGAGGTGGGGCCTGACCTCACCAGTGTAGGCGGTAAATATAATCGTACTCAAATTATTGAATCCATCCTTTATCCCTCAAAGCTCATCCTTGACGGGTATCAGCAAACCACCGTCTTCACTCGAGACGGAGATTTACAAACCGGGATCCTGCGCGGCGAAACCGCCGAGGAGTTAACGCTTGTGGATAGTGAAGGCCTTAAGCACACCATCCCGAAGAGGGAGATCGAGAAGCGTAAAGTTAGCGAGTTGTCCCTTATGCCCGAGGGGATGCACGTCGGGATTTCCAAGCAGGATTTCAGTGATTTGGTCACCTATGTAGAGGGTCTCAAGGATAAACCTGAAGCCGCAAAATAGTTTCCAAGGCAAAAAACTGAGTTCCAACGATTTTCTGCCGATAAGAAGATTAGGGCGTGGACAAGGGGCAGTAAGGACTGCCGCTGCGGCCATAGCCGTAATCAACAGAAAATTGAGCAAATGGATGCCTGGAAACAATCCCTGCTGCTACTGCATGGCTTAATGATTTTGGCCACTGGCATGGCTGCGGCCCCTTTAAAACCGGAATACAGCATCCGGGAACATGGACGTGCTGTCACCTTTGAGGTCGCCACCGATGAACTCCAGGCAAATGATCAGAGAAATCCTGAAAAGATTGCCGTGCAGAGCAATGCTGAAGCTGCGGGCCAGCATGCCAAAAAGCTTTCGCAGGAGCGTGGAAAGGAAATCAACCTGGTCCTTTACCCTAAAGGCAAACCTCGGACAGAATTCAACCGCCGTATTTTAACCAAGGATCTTCTGGTAGAAGTTGAGCCGGGGGTCGATGCAATTTCCCTTGCAAAAGCAGTAGGGGCCAAGGCCGTGCGAGAATCCGATATCCTGCCGGGACATTTCACCTTCTCAGCCGCGGAAGGTGGCGGCGCTCTGGAACTGATGGAGTCGCTTTCGGGAAGACCCGGCGTGGTTTTGGTCGAACCACAACTCGCCAGCCTAAAGCAGAAAAGGTTTGTTCCAAATGATACCTACTTTCCCCAACAGTGGTATTTGCGCAACACTGGCCAGGGTGGAGGAGTGGCAGGAATCGATGTCAACGTCACCAACGTATGGGACAAATATCGCGGCACGAACATCGTGATCGGGATAATCGATGACGGGCTGCAGATCACCCATCCGGACCTTTCCGGCAACTTTATCTTTGCTCCGAGCTTTGATTTCAACGGGAACGACGGAGATCCGTCTCCCAATATCAGCGAGGATTATCACGGCACCTCAGTCGCCGGTTTGGCCGCAGCCCGGAACAATGGCGTCGGGGTTGCGGGCGTGGCCTTTGAGGCGAAACTGGCTGGGCTCCGGCTCATCGCCTTGCCGGAGACGGATGCGCAGGATGCAGCCGCGATGAGCCACAGCAATTCATTGATTCATATCAAGAACTGCAGTTGGGGACCGCCTGAATGCGGTCTCTCGGGAGTGGTGTTGGAAGGCCCTGGCCCATTGATGCGTGCAGCGATGGCGCAAGGCGTTGCCACGGGTCGCGGGGGAAAGGGTGAGATTTACGTTTTTGCTGCGGGCAATGGGGGAGAATGCGATGAAAATGTGAATTACGATGGCTTGGCCAGCTCGGTGAATGTTTTTGCCATTGGAGCAATCAGCGATGAGGGAAAACCTACTGACTACAGCGAGCCCGGTGCTTGCCTGGTGGCTGTAGCTCCCTCAAGCAGTTATCTTCGCCAAGGCACCACGACGACAGATCTTCTTGGGAGCTTTGGCTACAACACAACCAATGCGACAAGCGAACTGAGCAATCGAGATTATACGCAGCATTTTGGCGGGACTTCCTCAGCGGCTCCCGTCGCTTCGGGCGTGATGGCGTTGATTTTGCAGGCAAACACAAATCTCACCTACAGGGATCTCAAGGAGATTCTCCTGCGCTCCTCCACGAAAGTGCAACCCGCGGACCCGGGATGGAAGACCAACTCCGCAGGCATCCCGCATCACCACTATTTCGGCGGTGGTTTGATCAATGCACGGTCAGCAGTAAATATGGCGACAAACTGGGCTAGCCTTGGGCCAGTCACTAACATTACGCAATTGCAAACCAACATAAATCTTTCCATTCCGGACAATAACCTCACCGGCATCACGCGAACATTTACAGTCACGAACCAGAATTTCCGCGTGGAGCATGTCGCACTCACCATGACGGCACCTCATACCTTCTGGGGTGACTTGATGGTTACCCTGACCTCCCCAAGCGGAATGCAAAGCGTGCTCACCTCGACAAATGGTTTTGTGGACTCCTCCTACCAGTACCAAGCCTGGCCTCTCACGTCCGTCAGGCACTGGGGGGAGAAAGCCACCGGCACCTGGACCGTCCGGGTAGCGGATGGAGCTGCGACCTACACTGGAACCCTGAAAGCCCTTGAGCTGAAACTGTATGGCTCGGTCCCGCAGGCCCAATTAAGCGTTGGACAAACTAATTCCAACATGAACCTCGGCTTGAAAGCAGCGGCCCCGGGCTGGACCTACGTGATTGAAAGCTCCACCAACCTGGCGAATTGGTCCGCGGTCACGAACGTGGTCATTCCGACGTCCGGCAAAACAAACGTGCTCGCTCCTGTTTCCGGCCCTCTCCGCTTTTATCGGGCTCGGCTGCTGTAATAACGTCCTTGATCCGAGGGGTCGCTCCTGTAATATCCTGACATGAAATTTTTTGGTGCTCTCATTCTTTGGTTAATTATCGCAGCAGTCCTTGGGACCGGCTTTGCAATGGCCGCCCATGGCAAGCCCTGGCTTCTGATTGGCGGCGCAGCTATTTTTGTGGGGCTTTTCGCCAAAATCGGCTGCTTATCGCATTGATCCTGGCTTTTCGGAAGGCGCGGATTGCTTTGGGCGATCCGCGCTTTTGCTTTAGTTCATGGCAGCTTTGCCATCTCCCACATCCCGAAAAGAAATCACCCGAACATCCTTCGCGTTCGCGAGGTAATCCGCCACTTCATGCAGCACCGCGATAAAGTTGTCGTCGGGCTTGTTGCCCCGGAAGTATTCCCACCAATGGGTGACCAGAACAGTGAGCTGCTGGCGATGGATCACTTCCTGAACTCGCTCCAACATTCCTTCATACGGCCTGTGGCAAGAGAGCAGGCAGCCTGGGTGACTGAGTAGGAAGGTTTTTCCCGTGCGCCAGTGAGGCCGCTTTTGACTTTTAACGAGTGCATATTTTGGCCACCAGCTCAGAGGCAAGCGCCTCAGCTCAAACCAACCGGTTGAAATGACTTTATACCTGCGAGCCAATTGCTGGTAGCTGATGCGGGAAATTTTGTCGTGCGGCGCGATGAAGGTTGTCGGAGTGGGGAAACCGGCCTGGATCAGTAGCTCGCGTCCCTTGTCGAGTCGCGCCGCCGCCTCTTGCGAACTCTGCAGGTCAAACTCGCAGTATTCGTGATGACAGCCGTGCTGAGCGACCTCATAAAGGGGCCTGGATCGAAGATAGCGTGCCAGCTTTGAACCCGCTTCCAGGCGCACACGTTCGGCTCCATGCTTCGGTTGAGCCAATAGGAATCCTTCCGGTTGACCATTTGCCATGGTGGCCTTGGTGGTAACCTCCGGGATCACAGCCAGGTTGACCGGAAGCTTGCGCTCCAGGAAAGGCCGATACAGCCGATCAAGGTATTCGACCGGGGTGAGGGCATTGGTATCATCATCACGCAGCACGACGTAGCGCATGTCTCTCCTCAATCAATTCCTGGTATAAATTTTTCACGCCCTCCGAGAGCACCTGGGTGTCGTATTGCGTGCGCGCAAGCTTCCTGCCTGCTTCCACGGTGCTTTGGCGCAGCACTGCATCCAGCAACGCTTCATCCACCGCTTCGTGAAAGCTCCGCGGATTCTCCAAGTCAAACAGCCAGCCATTCCTGCGGTGATCCAGCAGCGCGGAAGCCCCGGAAGTGCGGCTGGAAATAACGGTCGTGCCGGCAGCCCACGCTTCCAAAAGCACCAAACCGAATGTTTCGGATAAAGAGGGCAGTAGAACCGCGGTGGACAGTTGAAAAAGGCCCAACAGGCGGGGATCGCCTGGGGGCAGTCCGCCTGTCAGAAGGATCCGGTCCTCCAGCCCCAATTCCTGAATGCGGCGGCGGAGTGCCTTGCCATAAGCCTCATCAGTGCATGCGCCTGCCAGAACGAAGATCGCTTCGGGATGTTTAATGAACAGGGCAGGGGCACGTTCCACCAGGTAACTCTGGTTCTTCACTGAATCAATCCTTCCTACGGACAGTAGAACCTTTTTGCCTTTCAACTGTGGAAACGCTGCCAGTGCTGCTGGGCGGCTTTCCCGCTCGTAATCCGTTGTTGGCACCCCATGAGGCTGAACCTGCACTCTCTGGTTCGGATATTTCTCGCGCAGCAAAGCCGCTTCGCGGGGGTTCACAGTGATGATGGCATCGGCGTCAGCCAGGAGTTGTCGGGACTTGAAGAGCAGGCCAAAAATTTTTCCCCATTCCACGCCACGCGCCGCATTCTGATCCATGCTCAGCTTTAAGGCTGCCGGCAAGTCGAGCACGCCGCCATGAATGCTGACCACACAAGGCAGTCCGCGCCGCCGGGCAATACTATGCGCAATGCCACCGAGCCTTCCGAGCGCGTGCGTATGGACCAGCGAAAGCCCGGGCTCCAACGCCAGTGACTTGATCAAATCAAAAGACATCAGGTTTCCCCCCACGGCGACCATCTGCCGCCGATGTTCCTCGGGAATTCCCCAGACAGGAACACAGGCGCTGAACTGTTTGACTGCATAACCGGCCCGGGCCAATGGATCTTTTTCCAGGGTCTTGCCGGTACGAGGCGCATAAATGATGGAAGTTATGCCACGAGGGCGGAGCCCGTCCAAAAGCCGCAGAAGGGCTGTCTCGGTGCCACCCCATTCATCGGGATTATATTTTCGAAGTATATGAACAACGCGCATGGCTAGCTTGCAGCAGGGGATAGAACGTGATGGGCTGCCTTTGTCTTTTCTTTGCGCACGGTCTTTTCGGCGGCCGGGACAGCCATCTGTCTCCGTGCGTAATACAAGCTGGCCAGAGCTCCTAATAACAAGTGAAAGGTGAGCAGGATAGCGGTCTGCCGGTAGACCCATTCGGTCAGGCTTTGCAGAAAAATCCCGCAAATGCAAAAGAACAGGCCTGTGCCGATCACTGACGCCGGAAAGCTGGGCATGCGCTTCAAAAATTTTGCTCCCATCGAAAACCAGCGGAGCCACAGCAGCCCGAAAAGAACCGCGCCGGGGATTCCCATCTCACCAATGGTGATAACTCCCAGGTTATGTGCCGGGGGAGCGTACTTGGCGGACCAGTCAAATATTTCGCTCGTTTTGAGAACCCATTGCGGAATGTCGTCGTAATCTTCGTAAGGTGAGCCGATTTTCGTCCCATAGGTTTTACTCACATGGTAGGACCAATTGTTGAGACCCACGCCCATTGGCTTATCTTCCAGGATCACGCGGGCGAGGCGGAAATATTGGCCGCGGTTTTCGAATTTGCCTCCATCAAGCTCCTGGTCCAGCCCTGCTTCCTTGAATCTCTCTGCCAATGTGTTCCACTGCACTGCCAGTACGGCCGCAAGACCCATGCATGCTACGAGCGTAACCCCGACTTTCTGTGGTGTAATCTTCCAGGTCATGCAAAACAGGGTGCTGCCGAGGACGACTACCGCAAAAATCGGAATGCCAGCGCGGGAAATGGTGAGTATGCTGGCGATAGTTGCCAGCCCCAAACAGCAGTAGCCAAACCAACGCTGCCAGGTTGGAAATTTGGAATTAATGGATGCGACGACCAGTGGTGTCGTCATGCAAAGAAACATGGAAAGGCTGTTCGCATGATCCAGGGTGCCGGTGGCGCGATCCACGTGGAGAATCAATCGATGCTTCAAGCTGAGCATCCCTTCCAGAAAGACCGCGCAGCAAATGCCAAATACCAGGATCCGGAGCTCCCGTTCTCCCCGGATATAAAAGGCAGCGGCCACGAAGACAATGATGGCGCGGATGGTTTTGGACATCTCAAAAATGCCAAACAGCTTGGGATCGCTGATGGCAATGGAGCAGCATTGCCAGGCAAGGTAAGCGAGCATAAAACCGAGGCTCGCCGGCCAGAAGATTCGCCGCGAACCGTTTCGTGGAATCAAAATGGTGCTGGCCAAAAGGCTAATGGCCAGAATATCGATGAAGGAAAATTCAATCCCCCGGGTCGTTCCGCGATACCATTGGCGGCTGAAAAAGTTAATGTCCAGGCGGTCGGTGATCACCGTGCAGGCTGAGAGCATGAAGAATGCGATGTCCCTCAACTTCTGAGAGCAGCACAACACTCCGATTCCGCCAAGAATGCCGATGGGAATCAGTGCCAGTCCGATGATGTCTTTCGTTTCCATTCGTATCGAACGGTTCGCCGGCACCCCTGCCAGGCTGTTCTTCGCGCAAAATCTTTTATCCTATGCTCTTTGTGCGAGCGTCATTCACAGTGTATGCCCGATGTTCCGGCATCCAATGGGCTAAGCACCCACGGTGCAAGCGGGTTTGCCGAAGGCCAACCCGGGCGAACACCTGATGCGCGGCAGCGCGGCAGGTGTTCTGGAATCCTGCCGCCTAGGGTGCCGCGCTACGAATCGATCAATAAAAGAAAACATCCGTGCTGGTCACGCCGGGGCGGCAGGGGCCAACACTCTTGAAGATTTTAAAGTTTTTGGCTTTGTTCTCTTTGTGCAGTTCGGGATAACGCCAGGAATCATCCACCACGATAATGCCACCGGGGCGAATGAACTTTTCCGCGTGTTTGAAGCAGAGCGGCCGGACCAGGTTCCATTCTTCGCTGCCGTCGATGAAAATGACATCATGCTCCTCTTTCAAGGCGTTGAGGTATTCCGAGTGTTCGAAGCCAATCGGGTTTTTGAAGTCGAATTGTTGAAATTCGATAGTGACATTGCTGATGTGCTTTTCCTGAAGGCGCTTGGAGACCAGTTCGTACCACTTGGGATTATCTTCCACGGAGTGTACGCTCTGGATGCGGTTAGCCAGGAAAAGGGTGGAGCCGCCGGAGCCGTACTCGAAGGCCGTCATATGGGGTTTCAGGAACTCGGTCAGGTAATCATTTGCCGCATAGGAAAACCAGGGGACTTCCAGGTCGAGCGGGGATACTCCGTTGACCACGTTGTGCCGGAACGTGCGCGGAATATAGGTTGGATTAACTACCAGGTTGCTCACGACACGAGCGATCTTGGTGGGGATGCTTCCTTTCATGTTTCCTTTCTTGGTTAAACAGTTCCAGCCAGTTTAGCTGGCGGTCCACTGTTGGGGACGTTGAGGTTTTTCAAATTGCGGCTCTTGGTGTCTGGCCAATAATGCGTGCTGCCTGCCTTGAGAAAACGCCAGGCCTGCCAGGAGGCAATCATGGTCATGACGAAACCAGCGAGAGCGGAAGGGAAATGCACAATCTTCCTGATGCCTTTGAGGGCTGCCAGGCGTTCAAATCGGTAGGTCAGCAAACCCGGGAATAAGCGCCAGAAATATTTGACTCGTTTGAGGTGCGCGGCAATGAGCCGCTTCAGCCAGTCGGGGTCGTTTTTCTCCTTGTCCTGGACCGTCTCCGCAAAGTTTAACTTTTGCTCCAAGGGCAGGTGATGCAGGTAATCGTCTACCAGGATATGCACCACCGTTTGGCCGATCATTTGCCGTTTTTGATTCCGTAAAATGTCTGGCAGGCTGATATAGGCTTCAAAAATATGGGAAGCGTTTTCTGCCTGGACGATGCGTTCCGGGGAAGATTCGCGAGTGAGAAAGAAACTGCAGGCCAGTGATTTGATAAAGCCGTCCTCGCAGGCGACAAGATCTTTGGGCAGGAAAATGTTTCGAGCAATGGGCGCTCGGATGCAATAAAGCTGGCCTGTAAGCTGCGCTTTCGCGGTGCGGTTCATCTGGGTTGTGGCCAGCGAGACACGATCCTTCCACGACTTGCTTTGTTTTACGGCGATGTCTTTGAGCGGCTGGTCCGTGGACACGCACGCTTTGGAATTGTTTTCCAGCGCGGATTGCATGCTCCATAACGTTTCGGGATCCTCAAGCAGGATGTCCCCGTCGAGTAGAAATAAAAACTCGGCTTCTTTGGCGGAGTGCTGATGAACAAATTCATTCCAGGCATTCAGCTTTCCCTTCTGCGTCAACTCCAACACTCTCCAAACGAAAGCCAGGCGATGCGGGTGAGTGGCTGACTGATGCTCCAGAATTTGCCTGGCCATTTCCGCTGTCCGGTCGGTGCAGCCATTGGTTACCACCAGAATTTCGCAGGCCGCTCCAGAAGTCTCCAGCTTGCTGAAAAACGTCTGGCGGAAGAAAGTTTCCAGCATGGGAACGATCGCTTCTTCCTCATTGCAAGCGATAATGCCTGCTGAGGCTGCAATGCGCCGCAAGGGGATCGTGCCGGGCTGGGGTACACCATGTGTCATGCGAGCCCAAGAATGAAGTGAAGAATTTGAGAATGACAGTAGGTGAACCCCCAAACTTCCGTCGGTGTTCACCCTATGGTTGGGCAGCCCGAAACCTTCCAATGATCCGGTAAACTGAAATGATGTTTTTCGCTCATGACTGATCCCTTTATCAGCATCATCATGCGTTCCTTTAACGAGGGCTGGGCTTTGCGCGAAACCCTTCCAGCATTGAAGGCCCAGTCCTATGGTAATTGGGAGCTGATTGTTATCGACTCAGGGTCTACCGACGGCTCCGTGGACCTGATCCGGCAAGCGAAGCCGCGCGTCTTCCGCCAGATTCAGCCGCAGGAGTATAACCCAAGCCGGGTCATGAATTGGGGCATGGAGCAGGCGCGTTCGGAATTTGGCATTTTCCTTAACGCCGACGCTACCCCACAGGGCCAACACTGGCTTGGGCCGTTGGTAAAAGCTTTGCGAGATCCAAACACCGCGGCGGTTTTTGGCAAACAGATCCCAAGGCCCGGCTGTCGCGCTGTTTATGCTTGCGACTATGATCGTTGCTTCGGTCCCAACCGCGAATCGGTTCAATGGGATCACTTCTTCAGCATGGTCAGCAGCGGGTTGAGAAAGGACATTTGGGCTCGGCGAGGTTTTCTGGAGAAGATGCAGTACTCTGAGGACGATGAATATACCCGCTGGTGCCGCGCGCAAGGTTACAAGGTGATTTATTGTCCTGAGTCCGTCGTGATGCATTCCCACAATTACACACTGGCCCAGGCCTACAAGCGCAGCTTCGGTGAAGCACGCGCTCTCGCGGCCGTTTGGAAAGGGCAGGCTTCGGACTTTACGTGGTCGCGAACCATCCTCATGGGTTGGTTGAATGACGTCCGCCGGGATTTGAAATTTTGCTCCAGGACCAGGCAATGGAATGAGTGGCCTCATGCAGCCCGCATTCGATGGCAACAGCGTCAAGCCAGGTTGGCGGGTTTTCGGGATGGCTGGAAACATTATCGCACAGCCGAGACAGCATGATTGCAGAGAATCCGCAGCACATCCGTCAGCAACCTCCTCCCTTGCTTGCAACTGGAAGCAGGCCTGCCGTGCGGCGGTTTACCGTGGACGGCAGTGAAGCGCTCGAGCATCGCCTCGAGGCTCTGGTCAAGAAGGTTCACCATGGAGTGCTTCGCATCACCGGGGACAAGGCATTGCAAGGACTTCTCCTCGGCGGAGGTTACGGCCGTGGTGAAGGAGGAGTGTTGCGGACAGCCCAAGGCGATTTGCCTTACAACGATCTGGAGTTTTATGTTTTCCTTCGCGGCCCTCTGCTGAAGAACCGCCGAAAGTATCAACACCTCCTAAACGAACTAAGCGAGGAGCTATCCCACGAAGCAGGCCTGGAAGTGGAACTGAAAGTGTTCTCGCTTCAAAAGCTGCGCACATCTTCCGTCAGCATGTTTTTCTACGATCTCTTCATGGGCCATTGCTGGGTCCATGGAAACGAAGAACTCCTGGCTGGATGCGCGCATCACGGCGCTGGCGAGTTCATTCCCCTGCATGAAGCAACGCGCCTGCTGATGAATCGATGCTCCGGTTTGCTCCTCTCCGCTGAGTATTTGCAACGGCCCCAATTTGCTGCCCCAGAATCCGATTTCGTGAACCGAAATCTCCACAAACTTCGGCTTGCCCTTGGGGATGCGGTGCTCACATCTCACGGGCAATACCATTGGACTTGCGAGGAACGTCATCGTCGCTTGCACCTCTTGAACCTTCACCTTTCCTGGTATCCGGCGGTTCTCGCTGAACATGCTCGAGGGGTCGAATTTAAGCTCCATCCGTTTCAATCCACCGCCTCCCGCACGGAATTGGAAGGGGACCACAAGGTTTTATCGGATCTGGCTCAGCAGGTGTGGCTTTGGTTGGAGGGGAAACGCCTGGTCCGCAACTTCGGGACTCCTGCCGAATATATAAACTGCAAACAGAATAAATGCCCGGAAACAAGCGCTTTCAGGAACTTGCTTCTCAATGTCGTGTACCTGCGCCGGAATGCCTTGGCCGCTCCCTGGCGTCATCCGAGGCAGCGGGTGCTGGAGGCTTTAGCACTCCTGCTCTGGTTACCCTTGGATGCAGCGTCCGTGACCCGTCTGCAACGACTTCTCTGCACGAAAGCCGCGGATTTCCCGGCTTTGGTTGGCGCTTATCGGGCCCTTTGGTCCCGGGTCAATTAACTACGGGAAAATCCCCTCATTTCTCTGGAGCGAATCCCCCTCAGTGAGTACCGGACGGCTATCATCCCATTGGAAGTGGCTCACGGTAAAGTATCTTGAGTTGTGGTTGGTCTGCTGGTTTCTGCATCGCTCGGCAGAGCTACGGATGATAGCCCGTGTGCGGTGAGACTCCGCCGGTGCAGAGACCAGCAGACACGAGCCATTTTGGTTGAGTTGATGACATAGGTTGAATGAGGGACTGAGCCGCTGGTGGCCATATCAGCGGCTCTCCTCTTTTATGGACCTTCAGCATTATGACCCTTCCGCCGATAATTGTTTCATGAACCTGGAAAGTCTCAATCGCCCAACCAAGGGGCCGGGAAAAACTCGAGACAGCCGGTTTTGACTTCATGAACACGCCTCAATTTTCCCTGGAGTATTGCCCAATGCGCCGCCGGACCGTTCTCGTGCAGAGCGGCACCACTCAGTTGGTGTTGTTTAACGGCGAGACAGGCGCCTATTACTCGCTCGATGAGGTGGGGACCATGGTCTGGGGATTGTGTGATGGCGCACATAGTGTTTCCGAGATCGTGACACGTCTCTTCGAGGAATATGACGCCTCGGTGGAGATTCTGCAGACCGATCTCATGGAACTGCTCCACGAGATGACCCAAAAGAATTTGCTCCTGGTCAAGGCTGCCTGAGTTCGGCAATTATTCCTCTTTATCTTCACCACTTGACACGCGTGTCCAACTGTCCTACTGTCATAGGACAGTAAAAGAATTTAGCGGCATGCGCATTCAGCTCAATTTCAAATCCGGCACCCCTGTTTACCTGCAGTTGATCGAGCAGGTCAAGGCGGCGGCCGCTTCCGGTGCATTGCAGCCGGGAGAAGCTTTGCCCTCCATCCGTCCGCTGGCCGAGGAACTGCGGATTAATCGGAACACCGTCGCCAAGGCCTATGCCGAACTGGAAAGCCAGGGCGTGGTTGAAACGCAGGCCGGCAAAGGCTGTTTTCTCGCCAATAACCATTCCCCGTTGAAGAAAGAAGTTCGGAAAAGGATGCTGGCCGAGTATGTCGATGCCGCGGTCGTGCAGGCGCATCACTTGCAGGTCAGCGACAGCGAGTTTCTTTCCCTGGTGCAGGAACGGCTGAATCTCTTCGCCCAACAAAACAAAACCAACGCAGCAAAAAACGAGTGAGGTCCCATGCAATCTGAACCGCCTGCCATTGAAATAGAAAACCTCGTCCGAAAATACGGCCGCGCCGACGCGGTGAACGGTTTGAACCTGAAGGTAGAGCGGGGGCGTTGCTATGGCTTTTTCGGCCGGAATGGCGCCGGCAAAACCACCACGATCAAATGTTTGCTCAACCTGCTGCAGCCAACCTCTGGCACAATCAAAGTGTTCGGCATGGACCCCCGGCGGGAGGAGGTGGCCGTGAAATCGAAGCTGGCCTATGTGCCGGATTACGTGGCGTTTTATCCATGGATGACTGTTCGATCCACGCTCGATTACCTGGCATCGTTCAGGACGAAGTGGAATCACAACGCGGAAAAAGAACTGCTGGGGCAGTTCCGATTGGATTCCACCAAAAAGGTCAATGCGCTATCAAAGGGCCAGAAAACCCAATTGGCCCTGGTCGGTGCGGTCTGCGCCGAGCCGGAGTTGCTGGTGCTGGACGAGCCGACGTCAGGTCTGGACCCGATCGTGCGCCGAGAGTTTATTCAGGCAGTGATCGGCGCCTACCAAGAGGCGGACCCGGGGAGGCGAACGGTCTTCGTTTCCACTCAT
>JAQGOV010000696.1 GCA_028293425.1 Verrucomicrobiales bacterium | reverse complement strand
GGCCTTCGTGGCTTTGACCCTTTTGATCACGTGGTGGGCGGCCAAGCGTACGCGGACCACCAAGGAGTTCTATGCGGCCGGGCGCAGCGTCACCGGGTTCCAGAACGGTTTGGCTTTGGCCGGGGATTTTATGAGCGCGGCCTCGTTCCTGGGCATCGCCGGTTTGGTTTCCCTCAAGGGATACGATGGCCTTATCTATTCGGTGGGGTGGTTGGTCGGCTGGCCCGTGGTCCTGTTCCTCATCGCCGAGCCTTTGCGCAACCTGGGCAAGTATACCTTCGCGGACGTGGTGGCCTATCGCCTGAGCCCGCGGCCCGTGCGCACGGCCTCGTCCCTGGGGGCCATCGTCACCGTGCTCTTTTATCTCATCGCCCAGATGGTGGGGGCGGGCACCTTGGTCAAGTTGTTGTTCGGCCTGCCTTATGAGTTGGCGGTCTCGGTGGTGGGCGCGTTGATGATCGCCTATGTGTTGTTCGGCGGGATGCTGGCGACCACTTGGGTGCAGATCATCAAGGCGGTGCTGTTGTTAGGCGGCGCCACCGTGCTGGTCATCATGGTGCTGGCGAAGTTTCATTTCAGCTACAATGCGCTCTTCGGCGCGGCGGTGGAAAAATACGGCGAGGGCTTCATGCAGCCGGGCGGGCTGGTGAGCAATCCCCTGGATGCCATCTCGTTGGGGCTGGCGCTGATGTTCGGCACCGCGGGCTTGCCGCATATCCTGATGCGCTTCTACACCGTGCCCAACGCCAAGGAAGCGCGCAAGTCCGTCTTCTTCGCCACCGGGTTCATCGGCTACTTCTACATCCTCACCTTCACCATCGGCTTCGGCGCGGCGGTGTTGGTGGGGCAGGATCTGATCAAGGGCATCGACAAGGGCGGCAATATGGCCGCGCCCCTATTGGCCGAGGTGCTGGGCGGGAACGTGTTCCTGGGTTTCCTTTCGGCCGTGGCCTTCGCCACCATCCTGGCCGTGGTGGCCGGGCTCACCTTGGCGGGCGCGTCGGCCTTGTCCCATGACATCTTCGTCGGGGTCATCAAGCGGGGTGCGGCTTCCGAGCAGCAAGAGGTCAAGGTCGCGCGCGGGGCCACCATCGCCTTGGGCGTGCTGGCCGTGTTGCTCGGCATCCTGTTCAAGGGTCAGAACGTGGCCTTCATGGTGGGATTGGCTTTCGCCATCGCCGCCAGCGCGAATTTCCCCACCTTGCTGTTGGCCATTGTCTGGAAGCGGTTCACCACCAAGGGCGCGGTGGCGGGCATTCTGACCGGGCTCATCCTGGCCATCGTGCTCATCGTCATCAGTCCCACGGTGTGGGTGGATATTCTCAAGAAGCCGGCGGCGTTGTTCCCGCTCAAGAACCCGGGGCTCTTTTCCATGGCCGGGGGATTCCTGGCGGCGGCCATCGGATCCTTGATCGGCCGGGAGCCTAAGGCGGAGGATGGGTTCGCCGAGCAGAAACTCCGGAGTTATGTGGGAGTGGGAGCCGAATAGCTTTTCGGAGAATTCCGACAAGATGCGGCCAAGCGCGCAAGGCGCTTCAAGTCCTACTGTAACTTCAACATTACCCTTGCCCGCGGCCTTACCGCCGCCTTGATCGCCGCCCTTGCGCGCGCGGCCGATCCTCCCTTATCATCAAGATGCCGCCGGATCTTTTCCGGCGGTCCCATTACGGGTTCGGAGGATTTTCCATGGCTCCCGCGGTCTTACGCAACGTCTTCTCCACCCTCGCATTTTGCGCGGCCCTCGCCGCCGCGGCCCCGCATTTTCCCGATCAGTCCCGCATCCGCACCGACTACCATAACGGGGACTTCGACAAGGTGATCAAGGAGCTGGAGGCCTTCCAGAAGTCGGGCGTCAAATGCACCGCCGTGGAAAGCCTGTTCCTGGAAAAACATCTGGCCGTGGTCTATACCGCCAACCCGTCGACCCGGGAACTGGGACGTTACCATATGTTCCGCATGCTGGACCTGGCCCCCGGTTCCGATCTGCTCGACATGTTCGTCGGGGAAGAGGTGGATGCGGGGTGCGAACAGGAGACGCAGGAATATTCCCTGCGCATGGCCTCGAAGAAAAACGCCGCGCCCGCTCCGGCGCGCGCTTCCGCTCGTGGTCCCGCCGCCCCCGCGGTCGCAGCCACGTCCAGGCCCAAGTCCGCAGCTGCGGTCCCGGTGAAGGCCGCTTGGGAAAGGGCGTCGGTTCCCGCAGCCGTGAAACCGACTTGGGAAACCGCTTCCGCTCCGGTCCATGCCAAAGCTTCTTGGGAAACCATGTCCTTGTCCGCTCCCGCCAGGGCCTACGTAAAGCCCGCGGCTTCCAAACCGGCTTGGGATGATTTCACCTCCGCTCCCATCGGCAACCCGGCTTCCGCTTCCTCGCCCCGCGCGGTTTCCACGGCAAGCTCCGCTTCCGACTTCCATTCCTCCGCCGGCTCGGAAAGCGGCCCCAGGGAATTCCATTCCGGCGGCGCGCCCGCGTGGAAGGAACCGGGCTTGTGGATCGGCGGAGGCGCGGCTTTGGCCGTGGTCGCCCTGACTTTCTTCTACTCCAACGGGTCCGACGCCCCTGCCGGCAAAACCTATGTGGTTCCAGCCACTACGCCTCATTGACGCGCCGCCCTCTGCGCGCGCGATCCGTGGTTTCGCGGCCCCGCGTCTCGCGGCCCTGCGTTTCGCAGGCTTGGCCTGCGTCGCCTTGTTGATCTCCTGCGTCACTTCGCCGGATAAAAA